>JANNZD010000269.1:0-6433 GCA_031410435.1 Betaproteobacteria bacterium
CAGGTGCTGCTGGTGGGCATGACCATCGGGATGATGCGCAATGTCGTTCCCGCACTCGCCGAGACCGAGTTCGGCGTGCCGCGTGGGTCCTTCATGCTGCTGGCGGCCTTCGTCGTCGCGTTCGGGTTTGTCAAGGGCGCGATGAACTTCGTGGCCGGCCGTCTGGCCGAGCGCATCGGCCGACGCCGGGTGTTGTTGATGGGCTGGCTGGTGGCGCTGCCGATTCCGCCGCTCGTGTACTTCGCGCCGTCGTGGGCTTGGATCGTCTTGGCGACGATCCTGCTCGGTGTGAACCAGGGCTTGGCGTGGTCCATGACCCAGACGGCCAAGCTCGACATCACACGTGCCGATCAGCGTGGCCTGGTCATCGGCTTGAACGAGTTCTCCGGTTACGTGGGTCTCGCGATCGCCGGCGTGGTCACCGGCTACGCCGCGACGCTGCTCGGGCCCCGTGAGGGTCTGCTCTGGTTCGGAGCGGTAGTGATCGGGCTGGCGACCTTGTTGGCGTGGCTGGCCGTCACCGAGACGCTGCCCTGGGCCCATGCAGAGGTGAAAGGTCATGCGGCTGCCGCCGCCGCGTCAGGGCTGCGCCCGCGCTACTCACAGAGCGTGAGCGAGCGTCCGACCACCGGCGAGGTCTTTGCGTTGATGAGTTGGCAAGACCGACGCATGGCCGCGCTGTGCCAGGCCGGGCTGGTCGAGAAGTTCGTGGATGCGCTGGTGTGGGCGTTCTTGCCGGTCTATCTGCATCAACAGGGGGTAAGCCTGCCGGGCATCGGCTGGATCGTAGGAATCTACGGTTTCACCTGGGGTGGTGCGCAGTTCTTCAGTGGCAGGCTCTCCGACAGGGTCGGACGTCACCAGCTCAATGTCTGGGGCATGTGGGTTTGCGGCGCCGGAGTGGCCTTGCTGCCGCTGGGCACCGGCTCGGTCTGGTGGGGTACTTCGGCGGCGTTGGCGGGGCTCGGAATGGCCATGCTGTACCCGAACCTCAGCGCGGCGGTCGCCGACATCGCGCACCCCAGCTGGCGCGCTTCTGCCATCGGCATCTATCGTTTCTGGCGCGACCTGGGCTACGGCATCGGCGCGCTCGGTTTGGGCGCGGTGTCGGCACTGACCGGGCGCATCGAGAGCGCCTTCTGGTTCGTCGCCCTCGCGATGCTGCTGTCCGGCGTCGTGCTCCACCACTGGGGTGAAGAAACGCACCCGCGCCTGAACCCGGCACACTGAGGGCGGTTTGGTTCTGGTGGACCTGTCGGTCTGCTACAAATGATCCATGACAAATCGATTCGGCCTTCACCCTGGTGTCGGTGCTGCACTCGGGGCCGCGCTGCTGTTCGGCGCCGGCACGCCGCTGGCCAAGATGCTCCTGGTGGGTACCGACCCCTGGCTGCTGGCGGGGCTGCTCTATCTCGGCTCTGGTCTGGGCCTGACGCTCTTGAGTATTTTCAGGCGCAGCGAACGTCGCGCACGACTGGCGCCGGGTGAGTGGCCATGGCTGGCCGGCGCGGTGCTGTTCGGCGGGGTGGTTGGGCCCGTGCTGCTGATGTGGGGCCTGGTCGGCATGCCGGCGTCGGGCGCGGCCCTGCTGCTCAATGCCGAGGGCGTATTCACCGCGGTCATTGCCTGGGTCGTATTTCGCGAGAACGTCGACCGCCGCATCTTCATCGGCATGCTGGCGATCGTGGCAGGTGCGGTGGTGCTGAGCTGGCCCGGGCAGGCCCGGTTCGGCGACGCGCTGCCGGCGCTGGCCGTTCTCGGGGCCTGCCTGGCCTGGGGCATCGACAACAACCTCACACGAAAGGTCTCGCTGGCCGACGCCGCCTGGCTGGCATCGGTCAAAGGCTTGGCTGCGGGCGCGACCAACCTGGTGTTGGCGTTGGCGCTGGGCGCCAGCTGGCCTACCGCGCCGCTGATCGGCGGCGCGCTGGTGGTGGGCCTGCTGGCTTACGGATTCAGCCTGGTGCTGTTTGTTGTGGCCTTGCGCCACCTGGGCACGGCACGCACCGGGGCGTACTTCAGCGTGGCACCGTTCTTCGGTGCACTGGTGGCGGTTCTGGGCTTGGGCGAGCCGGTCACCGCCCCGCTGTTGATGGCCGGTGCGCTGATGGCCATCGGCGTCTGGCTGCACTTGAGCGAGCGGCACGAACACGGGCACGCGCACGAAGTCTTGGAGCACGAACACGCGCACGAACACGACGCGCACCACCAGCATGCGCATGACGGGCCGCAATCTGCTGCCTTGCCGGGCGCGCCGGGCTTGTCCCACACACACCGGCACCGCCACGAACCGCTGCGTCACAATCACCCGCACTTTCCGGACGCACATCACCAGCACGGCCACCGCTGATGGACATTGCTCGCGGTCTTGGTCTCTTCGTGCTGACGGCCTTGGCCGAGATCGTCGGCTGCTATTTGCCCTGGCTGTGGTTGCGCCAGGGCGCCACGGCCTGGCTGTTGTTGCCGGCGGCGGCGAGCCTGGCGTTGTTCGTCTGGTTGCTGACGCTGCACCCCGCCGCCAGTGGCCGTGTTTATGCCGCCTACGGTGGCGTGTATGTCGCCACCGCGCTGGTGTGGCTGCGCGTGGTGGACGGTGTGCGGCTGTCGCTCACCGATTGGGTTGGCGCTGGGGTGGCGCTGCTGGGCTTCACGATCATCGTTGCCGGCTGGCGAGGCTGAGAGTGAACCCAGCGCCTCCTGCGGGCTGCTGGCACCAAGCCTGTTCGGCAACCGGTTCGGGACGAGCAAACAGGCCTTTAAAACCGTGCACCATATCCTCCCTGGTAGGATATTGGAATGGAAGTCAAACGCGTTCACGTCAGCCATCCCAAGGTGATCAATCGGCTCAAGCGTGCCAGCGGACACCTGCAGAACGTGATCGACATGCTCCATGACGGGCGGCCCTGCCTTGACATCGTCCAGCAACTGCAGGCGGTGGAGAGCGCCATTCACGCGGCCAAGAAGACGCTGATCCACGATCACCTCGACCATTGCCTCGACGAGGCCTTGCAGGCAAAGACCCAACGCGAGGCGCCGGCATTGGACGAATTCAAGACCATCGCGAAGTACCTGTGATTGCGGCCCCGAGTGCCGGCGCGCCAGGTCTGCTGGCGTTGATGACGCGAGAGCGCTGGATCGAAGTGGTGCGCATCGTCGCCACGGGCGTGGTGGCTTTGCTTTTCTGGCGTGGGCTGGTTCCGATTCAGCTGCTGTGGGTGGCGGTGGCCGTGGGGCTGTATCCGCTGCTGAAGACGGGTTTGCTCGATCTGTTTCGCGAACGCAAGGTCGGCACCGAGATCTTCGTCACCGTGGCCACGCTGGTGGCCGTATTCGGCGGCGAGACGGTGGCCGGCGCGGTGTTGATGGTCATCATCCTGATCGCCGAGTTCATTGCCGAGCTCAACACCGACCGGGCGCGTGCCTCCATCAAGGCGCTGATCGGCTCGGTGCCGCAGGTGGCGCTGGTGCGAAGCGCCAGCGGCGAGGCAACGGTGGCCATCGGCGAGTTGAAGATCGGTGACGTGGTGCTGGTGCGTCCCGGCGAAAAGATCCCGGTCGATGGGCGCGTGGTGGGCGGCCAGGGCTCGGTGGATGAAGCGCCGATCACTGGCGAGAGCATTCCGAAGGACAAGGAGGTCGGTGGGGCGGTGTTTGCCGGCACCGTCGTCGAATCGGGTGCGCTCGACATTCGCACCGAGCGGCTGGGCACCGACACCACCTTCGCACGCATCATCGCGCTGGTTGAAAACGCCGAGTCGGTGCAGGCCCCGGTGCAGAAGCTCGCCGACAAGGTGGCGGTGTGGCTGATTCCAGTGGTGTTCGTGTTCCTGATCGGCGTCTATCTCGTCACGCGCGATGTGCGAACCATCGTCACCCTGCTCATCTTCACCTCGCCGGCCGAGTTGGGCCTGGCCACGCCGCTGGTGATGATCGCCGCCATCGCCCGTGCTGCGCGCAACGGCATCCTGATCAAGGGTGGTCTCTATCTCGAAGCGCTGGCCAAGGTCGATGTGATGGTGTTCGACAAGACCGGGACGCTCACCGCCAACCGCCCTGAGGTGGTGGAAGTCACGTCAAACGACCCGGCGCTGGACCGGAACGAGGTGTTGCGGCTGGCTGCAGCAGCCGACCGGCGCTCGGCGCATCCGCTCGCGAAGGCCGTCGTCAGCGCGGCGGGCAGCAGAAGCATCGTGGTCCCCGAGCCCGAGTTGTTCGAGCAGTTGCAGGGCCGCGGCGTCAAGGCCACCGTTGAAGGCCGCGTCGTGTTGGTGGGCAACGCCGCGCTGTTGCGCGAGAGCGGTGTGGCGCTCGACGCTGGCCTGCCGGGCGATGCCGCGAGCGATGGTCGCACGCCGGTGCACGTGGCCATCGACGGCCGCTTTGCCGGTGTGATTTTCGTCGCCGACACGCTGCGTCCGGGGGCCAAAGAGGCGCTCGCCGAGCTCAAGGCCAACGGCATCAAGCGCGTGGTCATGCTCACTGGTGACAACGCTGCCACCGCGCAGGCCGTGGCGCAGGCGCTGGGCGTGGACGAGGTGCGCGCCGACCTGATGCCCGAGGACAAGGTCAGCGCCATCGCCGAACTGCAACGCCAGGGTCACCGCGTTGCGATGGTCGGCGACGGCATCAACGATGCGCCGGCGCTGGCGGTGGCCGATGTCGGCATCGCGATGGGTGGCGGCGGCACGCAGGCGGCACTCGAAGCCGCCGACATCGCGCTGATGACCGACGACCTGACCAAGATTGCGGCTGCTCGGGCGATTGCCCGCCGCGCGTACCGCACCGTGCAGGAGAACCTGTTCGTCGGCGTCGGTGTGGTGCATGTGCTGGGCATCACCGCGGCGCTGATGGGGTGGATCGGTCCGATCCAGGCGGCCTTCATCCACCTGGGGCCGGACATCCTGGTATTCGTCAACTCGGTCAAACTGCTCAAGGTGCGCATCAAGGGTGCGTAGGCAGTTCGCGACGGCCCCCCTGCGTCATCCCCGCACCGGCCGCCTTCCCGCACTCTCCGAGCGCCTTGCCCGGCGGCCTGGCGGCGCATGGCTGTTGCTGGCCTCGACAGCAAGCTGACGACCTCATGCAGTGAGGCGGGTTTGGCGATCATTGCCTCGACCCCGACTCAAACAGGATGCCACCCACTCACTGGATTCAGCGGACACATCTTGCTGGGCCATGCCGCCTGGAGCATCGTTGCCGCGGTGGGTGGATTCGGCTTGCCAACCGAGGCACGCCACCGCCAGTAGCATGCTCTCCGCCATGGATTCGGATGCAGCGCAAGCCATCGGCACTCGACGCAGGCGTTCAGCAGCAAGGACGCGCCCAAGGCCGGAATCCGCGTCAGCCCGAACATCAGCAGCAGGGGCCGGACCGCGCCACCGGCCAGCACCGCGCCGGCCAGCCACACCCGTTGGCCCGCCGGCAGCCGCACGGGCTGCGCGTGACGGACGAGCCGCCAGGCACCGAGACCGGAGCCCAGGTACAGCCGCCCCGCCAGCATCCAGGGGTCAACACCGGTCAGCAACTGCTTGGCCAGTGGCGTTCCGGCGCCGAAGAGCAGCGCGGCCGCCATGGCTGCCGCAACACCCGGTTGTCGCAAGGATTGCTGCCAGTTCATCGTCGTCGTTGCGGGGTCAGGTTTCGGTCGGGGTGCTGGCGGTCCGGGGCGTTCCCATCGTCACAGACGCATGTCGATGTCGGCAATCAACTTGGAAGCGATGGCCCGGTCTCGGGACGAGTCCAGGGCACCATTCGCCCAGCGGTAACTGCTCCCCCATGACCAGACCGAGCCCACGAGTTCAACGAATCGAACCTCACCGGCAGCGCCGGTCACGACGATCTCACTCGCACGGCCTTCCCACTCCAGCACAAGACGATGCTCACCGGGCTTCAGGCGGACGCGCATCAGGGACTCCGGAATGGTCGTGACCTGCCGGCGCCCGTCGATGGAGGTGACAACCAGGTTCCGGGCATCGCCCCAGCGTTTGCGCAACACATAGACGGTCAAGGCGTCTGCACTGGGTTCGAACCGCTTGGCTTGCGCTTCAGTGTCAAGCGGGGGCACGGGTTCCGTGGTGCAGGTCAACGTGGGACGGTAGCTCTTGCCGATGCGGTGGCAGTAGCTTCCGTCTGCCCTGACCGGCTGCAGTGGTTTGGTCATGCAACCGCCCAACGGCAGCAGCCCGACGCCGAGCAGAGCCAATCCGAAAGCGCGACGATTCTTCATGACAGAGTCCTTTGCAAGATGAGTGCTCAAGGGGTGCGGTCCATCCGACGTGCGCAGCGATCCGGCCGATCCCTGGCTTGGTGCCGCGGGATCAGTTCTCATCGAGGCTCCAAATCAGCCGCGCATCGACGAGCAGTCGGTAGCGGGAGCGCAGGGCATCGACGCGTGCCGCCACTGCGGCGTTGACCGCGTCCGCGGTCTGGCGCC
>JANNZD010000270.1:0-22060 GCA_031410435.1 Betaproteobacteria bacterium
GAGTTTTACGCGGCCTACTGGACGCACCATGATCTGATGGACTTCACCGAGAGCCTGCTGCGCCACGCGGCAGAAGCGGCCACCGGTTCGGCCGCCGTCACCTATGCCGGCAAGGCCGTGGCGCTGGATGAACCGTTCACCCGCCTGTCGGTGAAGCAGTCGCTGGTGGTGCATGCAGGTCTGAGCGAGGCTGAAGCCGGTGATGCAGCAGTGCTGCACGCCAAGCTGCGCAGCCTGGGTGAGGAGCCGCCGGCGCACTGGGGCCTGTCGCAGCTGCAGTTCGGCCTGTTCGAGGCGGCGGTGGAAGACAAGCTGTGGCAGCCTACCTTCATCATCGACTATCCCGTCGAGGTGAGCCCGCTGGCACGGGCCAGCGACAGCGACCCCACGATCACCGAGCGCTTCGAGCTGTTCATCACCGGCCGCGAATTCGGCAACGGCTTCAGTGAGCTGAACGACGCCGAGGACCAGGCCGTGCGCTTCCAGTCGCAGGTGGCCAACAAGGACGCCGGTGACGAGGAGGCGATGTACTACGACGCCGACTTCATCCGCGCGCTGGAATACGGCATGCCACCGGCCGGTGGCTGCGGCATCGGCATTGACCGTTTGATGATGCTGATCACGGACAGCCCCAGCATTCGTGATGTGATCCTGTTCCCTGCATTGCGGCGCGAGGCCTGACACCACCGGCGTCGTGCTGCCGCATCCACCGACGCCCATGCCAGCCACCCAGCGCCTGACCGACCTCGCCGCCGTCCAGCAGGCCTGCTGGCAGCAATTGGCGGCCTGCTGCCGCGACAAGTCCCACGCCTGGCGGGTGATGGGCCTGGCCACGCTGGACGGCGATCTGCCCGACCTGCGCAGCGTGGTGCTCCGCGAGGTGGACACCCAGGCCCGCACGCTGATGTTCTTCACCGTCGCCCGCTCGCCCAAGGTGGAGCAGATCGCCGTGCAGCCACAGGCCATGCTGCTGGCCTGGAGCGCGGCGCTCAGCTGGCAGCTGCGGCTGCGGGTGCTGCTGACGGTGCAGACCAGTGGGCTGGCCGTGTCCTCGCGCTGGGCCCGGCTGAAGATGAGCCCGGGCGCCCAGGACTATCTGTCTCCCATGCCACCCGGCGCAGCGCTGCCCGGCCCCGGCCAGGCCCCCACGCCGCAGCGCGAAAGCCGTGAGCACTTCGCCGTGGTGCTGGCCGCGGTGCAGCGGCTCGACTGGCTTGAACTGCATGCCGAGGGCCACCGCCGGGCAGTGTTCCCGGCAGACGGCGAGGCCGCCTGGGTGCAGGCCTGACGGATCAGGACGCCGGCCGCGCCGGGATCAGCAGGCCGCGCGCCACCGCCGGCCGCGCCACGAAGGCGGCCGCCACCCGGCGCACGGCGGCAAAGTCGGCCATGCCCACCAGATCACCGGCGCCGTAGAAGCCGACCAGGTTGTTGACCCAGGGGAAGATGGCGATGTCGGCCACGGTGAAGGTCTCGCCCATCACCCAGCTGCGGACCTGCAGGCGCTGGTCCAGCACGCCCAGCAGGCGGCGACTCTCGGCCACATAGCGGTCACGCGGGCGCTTGTCGGCGAAGTCCTTGCCGGCGAACTTGTGGAAGAAACCCAGCTGACCGAACATCGGGCCGATGCCGCCCATCTGGAACATCAGCCACTGCAGGGTTTCGTAGCGTGCGGCCGGATCGGCGGGCATCAGTTGGCCGGTCTTGTCGGCCAGGTAGACCAGGATGGCACCCGATTCGAACAGCGCCAGCGGCTGGCCACCAGGCCCGTTCGGGTCGAGGATGGCCGGGATCTTGTTGTTCGGGTTCAGCGACAGGAACTCCGGCGAGAGCTGGTCGTTCTGGTCGAAGCGCACCAGGTGCGGCTCGTAGGGCAGGCCGGTTTCTTCCAGCGCGATCGACACCTTCACGCCGTTGGGCGTGGGCAGCGAGTACAGCTGCAGGCGGTCGGGGTGCTGTGCCGGCCATTTGTGGGTGATGGGGAAGCGGGACAGGTCGGCCATGGTCGGCTCCTCGATCAGGCGCGCTTGAATGCGGGCTTGCGCTTGTTGAGGAAGGCATCCATGCCCTCCTTCTGGTCGGCCGTGCCGAACAGCGCGTGGAACAGCCGGCGCTCGACCAGGATGCCGTCGTTCAGCCCGCCCTCGTAGGCGCGGTTCACACATTCCTTGGCCGCCAGCACGCTGGGGCCGCCCAGGGCGCAGATGACCGCCCCCGCGCCCAGGGCCTCGTCCAGCAGCTTGTCGGCGGGCACCACGCGCGAGACCAGGCCGGCGCGCTCGGCTTCCACCGCATCCATCATCCTGGCCGTCAGCACCAGGTCCATGGCCTTGGCCTTGCCGATGGCGCGTGGCAGGCGCTGCGTGCCACCGGCGCCGGGGATGATGCCCAGCTTGATCTCGGGCTGGCCGAACTTGGCCGTGTCGGCGGCGATCACGATGTCGCACATCATCGCCAGCTCGCAGCCGCCGCCCAGTGCAAAGCCGGCCACCGCGGCGATCACCGGCTTGCGCACGCTGCGGATGGTTTCCCAATTGCGGGTGATCAGGTCGGTGGTGTAGGCCGAAACAAAGTTGTGCTGGGCCAGCACGCCGATATCGGCGCCAGCCGCAAAGGCCTTGTCGCTGCCGGTGATGACGATCGCGCCGATGCCGGCGTCGGCATCGAAGGCCCGCAGCGCAGCGCCCAGTTCGTCCATCAAGGGGTCGTTCAAGGCATTCAGGGCCTTGGGGCGGTTCAGGGTGATCAGGCCGGTGCGGCAGGCACCGTCGCCGCGCACATCGATGAGCAGGGTTTCGTAGGTCATGAGCGGTCAGGTTGGGGCAGCCCAGATCGGCTGCTGCAATCTACCGCATATCCACGCTCAGGCCGGGCGGGGCGGCCGGTGAGGCGGCTGGTTCGCCAACGACATTTTCGACAAAGCAGGCCGCAGCGGGCGGGCACCGGGCTCAGCGCGACGGCGCCGCCTGCAAGGGCGGCCGCTCCAGCGTCAGGTCGGCCCAGCTGTCTTCGCGCTGGCGGATCAGGATGCGCACCGGCAGGTACTGCAGGCTGGGTGCGAACCAGATCTCGGCGGCCAGGTCGCCCGACTGGGCCGGCCGCCGCGGCTTGACATGGAAGGTGGGCACCGCGCCGAAGGGGAACTGCAGGGTCTCTTCGGCCACCACATCGTAGACCCAGCGGTCCAGGCTGCGGCTGACGATCAGCGGCAGCTCGATGGACTGGCCCACCGCCAGCCGGTCGGGTCGGGTGGTGAACAACCAGGTCAGCTGCACGAACTGGCTGGCCTCGTCCTGCGCCCCGGGCAAGGTGCCGAGCTCCCGTCCATCGGCCAGGGTGATGCGCTCGGGGCCGAAGCGCAGCGACCAGCGCCGGGCGGCGCTGAACAGCACCTTCTGCTCGCCATCAAACCGGCGCGGCGCCAGGCCCTGGTCGGTGAGCTCGCCCTCGCTGACGATCTGGCGCGACAGCACCGGCCCGATTGCGGTGCGCATGCGCACCTGGTAACGGCTGCCTTCGCGCAACCACTCCACCTGCGCGGTGCCGCTGACCGGCCCGCGGTAATGGCCATTGAGCACATAGTTCATGCGGGTCGAAGGCGGCCAATCGAAGGGCTGGGCCGCCGGCTCGGCCGGGCGCATTGCGGGCAAGGGCGGCGGCGGCCGGGCGGCATCGGCACTGTCGTTGACCGCAACGCTGGCCGCCAGCGCGGCCGCCAGCGCATGCGCCGATTCGGCCTCGCGGGCCGGCGAGGATGCCGCTGCAGCCTCAGGGGCCGGCCCGCCTGGCGCCGCAGGCTCGGCCTGGGGCAAAGTGGCTGCCAGGTCGGCTGCCGCCTGGGCCGGCATGGCCTGCGCCGACCGGTCTGGCGCGTACGGCGCGTCCGGGGCGTCCGCCGGCGCAGGGGCAGATGCCGGCTGAGCCCGCCGCGCCAGCGCCGGCAAGCGCGCCGCAGCAGCAGGCAGCGCCCGGGGTGACGGCGGCGGGGTCGCGGCCTGCAACTCGCGCACGAAGGCCACCTCGATCGCCGGCGCAGCCCGGTCGCCCCGGCCCCAGCCGACCTGCTGTTGCACCAGGCCTTCGGCCAGCCACAGGTGGCCGGCCAGCACGGCCAAGCTCAGGCCCAGCAGTCGGCGCGTGGCAGATGCCGGCGCCGCGCCGGGCGCCGCCCGCAGCGCCAGGTTGGCGGTCGGCGGTGCAGCGCAGGCCATGGCTCAGGCGCCCAGCCAGGCCTTGCGCCGGCGCTGCATCGCGGCGGCTGCGCCGGGCAGCAGGTGCAGCGACTGGGTCGGGCTGGCGCCTTCGCCAGCGCTGGGGTCGACCCGCAGGCGCATCACCCGCTGGTCGCGCGCCAGCAGGAGTTCGAAGCGGGCATCGCGCTGCAGCCAGGCCTGGGCCTCGTCCAGGCGGCGGATGCGCCAGCCGTCCACGGCCAACAGTTCATCACCGGCCGCCACCCCCGCCAGGTGCGCGGCGGCGCCGGCCAGCACGGTCTTGACCTGCACGCCGGTCAATGCGCCTTCGTTCAGGCGCAAGCCCAGGCTGGCGGCCAAGCCGGCGCGCTCGGGCCTTTGCTCGATGCCGAAGTCCGACAGCAATTCAGCCAGGGGCAGCTCGTCGGTGCCATGCACCCAATCGGCCAACCAGGGCGGCAGCGCGCGCCGCGCCACAGCGGCCACGGCGGCGGCAATATCGGATTCGCTCACGCTGCCGTCACCGGCGCCCACGCGGGCCTGCCACAGACCCTGCATCGCCGCGTCCAGGCTGCGCCCCTGCTGGCGCAAGCTCAGGTCCAGCGCCAGCGCCACCAAGGCGCCCTTCTGGTAGTAGCTGACACTGCTGTTGGGCGTGTGCTCGTCCGGCCGGTAGTACTTGGTCCAGGCGTCGAAACTGGCCTCGGCCAAGCTCTGCACCTGGCGCCCCGGGGTGCCCGCCACCGCATTCAGGGTCTTGGCCAGCAGGCGCAGGTAGCGCGGCGCGTCGATCAGCCCGCTGCGCAGCAGCATCAGGTCGTCGAAATACGAGGTGAAGCCCTCGAAGAACCACAACAGCCGGGTCGGGTTCTCGGCCTGGTGGTCGATCCGGCACAGGTCGGCCGGCACCAGGCGTTTGACGTTCCAGCTGTGAAAGTACTCGTGGCTGATCAGGCCGAGCAGCATCACATAGCCATCGCCCAGCTCTTGCTTGCGGCCGGGCGCGGGGCGTTGCGGCAGATCGCGCCGGGCGGCCACCAGTGCACTGCTGCAGCGGTGCTCCAGGCCGCCGTAACCGTCGGCCACCGCATGCAGCAGGAACAGGTAACGGTCGAAGGGCGGGGCCTGGCCCGGGCCATGCCAGAAGGCGATCTGGGTCTCGCAGATGCAGCGCGCGTCGGCCAGCAGCCGGTCGCCGTCAAACCCTGGCAGAGCGCCGCTCACCACCAGGGCATGCGGCACGCCACCGGCCTCGAACTCGCCGCGCCAGAAATGGCCCAGCTCGAAGGGGTGGTCCAACAGCTCATCGTAACTGGCGGCGACAAAGCTGTCGGGCTTGTCGGACCGGGTCGGCATAGCCGTGGCCACCTGCCAGCCGCGCGGCAGGCGGCCCAGCGCCAGCCGGTGTTCGGCGGCCTCGTGGCCATGCACCCGCAGGCACAGGCTGCTGGCATTGAAGAAGCCGCGCGCCGCGTCCAGAAACGCCGCCCGCACCGACCCATCGAAGGCATAGACCCGGTAGCGCAGGGTCAGCGCGCCACGGCCCTGGCTGGCCACCTGCCAGCTGGCTTTGTCGAGCGCCCGCACGGCCACCGGCCGGCGCCCCTGCTGCGCCTGCAGCCCAGACAGGTGACGGGCGAAATCGCGCACCATATAGCTGCCATTGATCCAGACCGGCAGCGACACGCGCTGGTCCGGCGCCGGCTGCGCAATGCGCAGCGTGACCCGGAACTGGTGCCCGTGCAGGTCATCGAGCTCGATGCGGTAGTCAATCATCGGGGGTGGGGACGGGCGGACGGGCGGACGGGCGGACGGGCAGACGGACGGACGGGCCAAGGTGGGGGCAGGTCGGCAGCGCTGCGTCAACTGCCGGCCGCGCCCAGGAAGCAGCTCAGCGCCGCCACCATCGACAACCGGAAGCGCAGGTTCAGCCAGTGCGCCACGCCCTGCCGGGGATAGACCCGACGGTCGACCAGGTAGCAGACCACCAGCATCACGCCCTGCACCACCAGGCCGGCCGAGGCCGGCATCATCACCGACAACCAGGCCACCAAGGAGGGCACCACGCCCCAGACAAACAGCGCGGCCGGCGGCGCACTCAGGCGGAAGGCCAGCCCCCAGTGAATACCCCCCAGTAAGGACACGATCACCGCCGCGTAAGCGGCCAGCGCCGCTGCCGCGTAGGGGTGGGCCTCGGGGTTGACCACCCAGACCAGGCCGGCGCCCAGCACAAAGGGCAGCAGGCCCAGGTGGCCCAGCCGGCGGGCCGTGTCGGTCAGCGGGGGGGTGTAGGACGGGGCGGCGGCGGTGCTCATGGCGGGCGATTGTCGCCGGCCCCGCCCACGGCCCAGGCTGGCGCTGTCGGCGCCGGCCGATCAGCTCTTGCGGGCCCCCGCCAGGCGCGATTCGATCTGCGCCGCCGGGATTGCGCCGGGGGCGCGGCTGCCGTCTTCGAACACCAGGGCCGGCGTGCCCTGCACCTTGTACTTTCGGCCCATCTCGGTGTTGCGGTCGAGTGCCGCCGTATCGCAGCTGCCGGCCACCTTGCCCGGCGCCTGGCCGTCGATCATCCAGGCGCGCCAGACCTTGGACGGCTCCTTCGCACACCAGATGTCCTTGGCCTTGGCGGTGGAATCGGGGCCCAGGATGGGGTAGAGGAAGGTGTAGATCGAGACATCCTTGAGCGCCAGCAAGTCACGCTCCAGGCGCTTGCAATAGCCGCAGTTGGGGTCGGAGAACACCACCACCTTGCGCGCACCGCTGCCCTGGCGGATCAACACCGCGTCCTTGAGCGGCAGGCTGGCAAAGTCGATCGCGGTGAGCTTGTCTATCCTGGCCTGGGTCAGGTCGGCCCGGGTGCGGGTATCGATCAGCGCGCCCTGCAGCAGGAAGTTGCCGCTTTCGTCGGCATACACGATGTCGGTGCCGATACGCACCTCGAACAGGCCCGGTATGGGCGTCTTGTTGACCTCGTCGATCTTCGGAAAGCTGGGCAGGCGCTCGGCCAGGTTCTTGCGGATCGCGGCTTCATCGGCCCAAGCCGCGCCGCCCAGGACAGCCAGGGCCAGGCCCAGCGACAGTGCGCGCAGCGCCGAAATGCGGGTGATAGCAGTCATGTACGGTCCAGGTGAGAAACACAGGCCAGGCAGTGCGATCAGACGCCCAGCGCCTGTCGGATCAGGGCCTGTTTGACAGGCGCCAGTCGGTTGAGCAGACCCATGCCGCGGTTGCGGAGTTCCCGCCACGCGGGTTGGGGCTGGGCAAAAAGGTGCAAAAGGCCGTCGGTGACCAGCGCCATGGCCTCGGTCGGGCCGGCCCGCTCACGCACATGGCGGCGCAGCAGGGTCTCGTCGCCGAGCGCGCGCCAGGGCTCGCGCGCCTGGATCAGCCGCGCCAGGCAGGCCACATCGGCCAGGCCCAGGTTCAGGCCCTGGCCGGCCAGCGGATGCACCAGGTGGGCCGCATCACCTACCAGCAGCCAGCCCGGGCCACACAGACGGTCGGCGCGCGCCAGCGCCAGTGGCCAGGCGGCCCGGGCACTGGCCAGGCGCAGCGCACCGGCCGCCCCGCCGGTGGCCTGGGCCAGTGCGGCTTCGAAGTCGGCGGCCGGCGACACCAGCAGGGCCGCCGCCCGGTCGGCCGGCAGCGACCAGACCAGGCCATAGCTGTGCCCAGGCTCGGGCCGGTCGAAGGGCAACAGGGCCAACACGTCGGGGCTGAGAAACCACTGCCGGGCCAGGCCGGTGTGCGGCGCATCGGCCACCAGGCGGGCGGCCAGAGCGGTGTGGCCATAGGCCTGGCGCTCAAAGCGCACCCCCAGGGCTGCCCGGCTGGCCGACGCCTTGCCCTCGGCCAGCACGGTCAGGCTGGCACCGGTGGCGTCGGCCTGGGCCTCGGTCAGCCAGTGCAGATGCGGTGCAAAGCGGGCGGCGGCCTGCAGCGCCGCCTCGAGCGCGGCCGCATCGACGATCCAGGCCAGCGCCTCGGTGCCGGCGCGCCAGGCCGAAAAATCCAACGCCGCCGGCGCCAGGTCGCCCTGGACATGGATGTCCTCGACCGGTGTCACCGCGTCCGCCGGCAGCGCGTCCCAGACCTTCAGCCCGGCCAGCAGCGCGCGCGATGCAGCGTTCAGCGCATAGGCGCGCAAGTCTGGCGCGGCAGCGTCGCTGCCGGCGTCGGCGGGCGTGCCCACCAGCCCCACTTGCAGGCCCTGGCGCGCCAGGGCCAGGGCCAGCGCCAGGCCCACCACCCCGCTGCCGCGGATACACACATCTAGACTCACCATGACACGCATTGTAGAAAGCCGGCCGCCTGGCGATGGGGCGAATAAAATCATGCCCTTGCGGCCGCGCATGCCGGCACCGCCCCTTCCTGTCGAAAGCCCTTCATGAGCCTCCAATGCGGCATCGTGGGCCTGCCCAATGTCGGCAAGTCCACCCTCTTCAATGCCCTGACCAAGGCCGGCATCGCCGCCGAGAACTACCCCTTCTGCACCATCGAGCCGAACGTCGGCGTGGTCGAACTGCCCGACCCGCGCATGGCTGCGCTGGCCGCCATCGTCAAGCCCGAGCGGGTGGTGCCGGCAATCGTCGAATTCGTCGACATCGCCGGCCTGGTGGCCGGCGCCAGCAAGGGCGAGGGCCTGGGCAACCAGTTCCTCAGCCATATCCGCGAGACCGACGCCATCATCAATGTGGTGCGCTGCTTCGACGATGACAACGTGATCCATGTGGCCGGACGGGTCGACCCGGTCAACGATATCGAGGTGATCCAGACCGAGCTCTGCCTGGCCGACCTGGGCACGGTCGAGAAAAGCCTGCACCGCTATGTCAAGGCGGCGCGCTCGGGCAACGACAAGGAGGCCGCGGCGCTGGTCAAGGTGCTCGAGAAATGCCAGGCCGCGCTCGACCAGGCCCAGCCGGTACGCGGCATCGCCTTCAGCAAGGACGAGCGCGCCATCCTCAAGCCCTTGTGCCTGATCACCGCCAAGCCGGCGATGTTCGTGGCCAACGTGTCGGAGTCGGGTTTCGAGCACAACCCCTACCTGGACCGCCTGAGGGACTATGCCGCCCGGCAGAACGCGCCGGTGGTGGCAATCTGCGCCAAGACCGAGGCCGAGCTGGCCGAGATGGAGGACGAGGACCGTGCGCTGTTCCTGGCCGAGATGGGCCAGGACGAACCCGGCCTGAACCGCCTGATCCGCGCCGCCTTCGGCTTGCTGGGGCTGCAGACCTATTTCACCGCCGGGGTCAAGGAGGTGCGGGCCTGGACCATCCATGTCGGCGACACCGCGCCGCAGGCGGCCGGGGTGATCCACACCGATTTCGAACGCGGCTTCATCCGCGCCCAGACCATCGCCTATGCCGATTTCATCGGCTTCAAGGGCGAGCAGGGCGCCAAGGATGCCGGCAAGATGCGCGCCGAGGGCAAGGACTACGTGGTCAAGGACGGCGATGTCTTGAACTTCCTGTTCAACGTCTAGCGCAAGCAGGCCCGATGCGCAGCAGCCTCGCCCGCGCCACGCTGCTGCCGCTCCAGCACCGCATGGGCAGCCCGTGATGCCAGAAGACCGCGCTGTCCTGCCCAGCTACTGGCGCGTGTCGCTGCTGACCGCGCTGGCCTACCTGGCCGCCGGCAAGCTGGGCCTGCTGCTGGCCATCCCGCCGGGCTATGCCTCGCCGCTCTACCCGAGTGCCGGCATCGCCCTGGCGGCGGTGCTGGTCTTTGGCCGGCGCGCGCTGCCCGGCGTGGCGCTGGGTTCGCTGCTGATGAATGCGTCGCTGGGCGCACCGCGCGACGGGCTGCACGGCCTGGCTCTGGGCCTGCCGCTGGTGTCCAGCCTGGGCGCGACGCTGCAGGCCGGGCTGGGTGCGCTTCTGATGCGGCGCTGGCTGCGCGGACCGCTGGTGCTGGGTGAGCCGCGCGAGGTGGTGGTCTTCTTCGGCGCGGGCGCGGCATTGGCCTGCAGCGTGAACGCGAGCCTGTCCACCGCCGCGCTGGTGGCAACGGGGGTGGTGCCAGCGGCCGCCCAGGCCCTGACCTGGTGGACCTGGTGGGCCGGCGACACCCTGGGCGTGTTGATCGGCACACCCATCGCCTTGACCGTGATCGGCCGGCCGCGGGCCGACTGGGTGCCACGCCGCGTGACCCTGGCCCTGCCCCTGCTGGCCACCACCGCCCTGCTGGCCACGGGCTCGCTGCTGGTTTCGCGCTGGGACACCGAGCGCAGCCTGCGCACCTTCCAGAGCGACGCCAAGACCGCCGGCGCCGCCATGGCCACGGCACTCGACCAGTCGCTGTATGCGCTCGAGGCCCTGCACGGCCTTCACATCGGCTCGGAAACGGTGCACCAAGACGAGATGCAGCGCGCCTCGGCGCCCTGGCTGGACCTGCCCATCCGGCTGCAGGCGCTGGGCTACAGCGAGCGCGTGCCGCGCAGCGCATTGGCACGCTACGAGGCCGAGGTCAGCCTGGCCTCGGGCGCGCCCTATCGGGTCTTCGACCGCAGCCAGGGTGGCCAGGCTTCGCTGGCGGCACGCGACCCGGACGTGGTGGCGATCCGTTTCCTCGAACCGCGTGACAGCAATGCCAGCGCCCTGGGTGTCAATTCGATGTCGGTGCCGGCCGCGCGCGAGGCCATCGAGCGCGCCTTGCGCAGCAATTCTCCGGCGGCGACGGCAGGGTTCCGGCTGACCCAGGAGGCTGGCGACCAGACCGGCGTGGTGATCTACCGCGCCCTTTACCAGCCCACGCAGGCCGGCACCGATGCCGCAGCCCGCCTCGCGGCCTTTCGCGGCGTGGTCTTCGTCACGCTGCGGATGCAGCAGTCGGCCGAATCGGCGATGCGCGGCTTGCCCGGCTACCTGAATTGGTGCCTGATCGACCCGACCCCCGGCGCCACCCGTGCCCACCTGGCTGGCCCGCCCGGCTGCGAGCGGGCGGCCCTGCCGGCCCTGGTGCATGACCATCCGGTGCAGCTGGGTGGCCAGCGCTGGGTGTTCCGGCTGGCGGCCGACCAGGCCAGCATGCCTGACGGCGGCTATGGCAACACCTGGATGTTTTCGGTGGCCGGCCTGTTCTCGGCGGCCATGCTGGCCGCGCTGTTGCTGACCGTGACCGGCCGCACCCGGCGCATCGAGGCCGCGGTGGCCGCCCGCACTGCCGACCTGCAGCGTGAAGTGGCCGAGCGCCAACGCACCGAGGCGGCGCTGCGCGAAAGCGAACATCGCCTGCGCAGCATCGTCGACCATGCACCGGTGGGCATGGCCTTTGCCGACCTGCAGGGGCATCTGCGCGAGACCAATCCCAAGCTGCGCCAGATGCTGGGGCAGGACGCCCAGGCTTTGTCCCACCTGTCTGTCAGCGACCTGGCCCATGCCGACGACAGGGCGGCCATCGAGCAGGATCTGCAGCGCCTGGCCCGAGGCGAGCTGGCCGAGATCCAGCGCATCACCCGCCTGCGCCGCAGCGACGGCCAAACCGTGCAGGTGCGCACCCACTGGAGCCTGCTGCGCGGCCCGGATGCCCAGCAGGACCGCCTGGTAGCCGTGATCGAGGACATCACCGAGCAAAGCCGCCGCGAAGCCGCCGAGCAAGGGCGCCGACAGGCCGAGGCCGCCAACCAGGCCAAGAATGATTTCCTGTCGCGCATGAGCCACGAGCTGCGCACGCCGCTGAACGCCATGCTCGGTTTTGCCCAGTTGCTCGAGATGGGCCGTTTGCCCGCCCTCGCCCCCCAACAGCAGGGCTGGGCCGGCCAGATCGTCAAGGCCGGCTGGCATCTGCTGGCGATGATCAACGACATGCTCGACCTGTCGCGCATCGATGCCGGCATGGTGCGGGTGAGCAGCGCGCCGGTAGAGCTGGCCCCGCTGGTGGCGCATTGCGTGGCCATGGCCGGCCCGGCCGCAGCCCAGCGCGAGATCAGCTTCGAGGTCCGGCTGCCAGCCGAAGCCAGCCAAGTGCAGGGCGACGAGACCCGCATCAAGCAGGTCATGAGCAACCTGCTGTCCAACGCCGTCAAATACAACCGCCAGGGCGGGCGGGTGAGCGTGAGCGCGCAGGCCCTGCCCGGCCAGCGCCTGCAACTGCGGGTGCAGGACACCGGCGCCGGCCTGACGCCCACACAGCAGGCCAACCTGTTCCAACCTTTCAACCGGCTGGGCCGCGAGCTCACCGCCACCGAAGGCACCGGCATCGGCCTGGTGATCAGCCAGCGCCTGGCCGAACTGATGGGCGGCAGCCTGCAGGTCGAGAGCTCCGCCGGCGAAGGCGCCACCTTTGTACTGACCCTGCCACGACCCAAAGGCGACCCGCCGGCGGTGAGCGCACAGCAGGCCCCGCCCCTGGCCGAGGGCTTGCGCTACCCGCGCCGCAAGCTGCACTACATCGAGGACAACGAGACCAATATCGAAGTGATGCGCGGCATGCTGCTGCAGCGGCCCCAGTTGTCGCTGACGGTGTCGATGCTGGGCCTGGACGGCCTGCAGGCGGTGCGCAAGGACAGGCCCGACCTGATATTGCTGGACATGCACCTGCCCGACATGGACGGCCTGGAGTTGCTGCACCAGTTCCAGCGCGACCCGGCTTGCGCCGGCATCCCGGTGGTGATGGTCTCGGCCGACGCCACCGCCAGCAATATCCAGCAGGCACTGGCGGCCGGCGCACGCCATTACCTCACCAAACCCCTCGAATTGGCGCCCCTCCTGGCGCTGCTCGATCTTTTGCTTGGCGGCCCGGACAGCCAGCCGGGCTCAGATCCGTGATGGTGCGCAGGTCCGCAGGCCGCCAGTCCCGGCGCTGCGCGCTTTGGCACTCATCAGGCGAGAGTGCTAAAATTCAGGGAACCAAGCATCCTGAGGGCTGTCTGAACCCACCATGAACCTTTCTTCTGCCTCCACTGCGCTGTCTGTACGGGACCCCTGGGCCCTGGTGCCCTCGCTGGGCAATCTGGACGCCTACATCTCGGCCGTCAACCGGCTGCCGATGCTCACGCAGGACGAAGAAACCCAGTTCGCGCGCCGCCTGCGTGATCAGGCCGACGTCGAATCCGCCGGCCGGCTGGTGCTGTCCCACCTGCGGCTGGTGGTATCGGTGGCGCGCCAGTACCTGGGCTACGGACTGCCCCACGGTGATCTGATCCAGGAAGGCAATGTCGGCCTGATGAAGGCGGTCAAGCGCTTCGACCCGGACCAGGGCGTGCGCCTGGTGAGCTATGCGCTGCACTGGATCAAGGCCGAGATCCACGAATACATCCTGCGCAACTGGCGCATGGTCAAGCTGGCCACCACCAAGGCCCAGCGCAAGCTGTTCTTCAACCTGCGCTCGATGAAGCAGCGCCTGAAGAGCAGCGCCAGCGACGGCGATGCCCACCGCGGCAGCCTGACGCCGGCCGAGATCGCGCAAATGGCGGCCACGCTCAATGTCAAGACCTCGGATGTGATCGAAATGGAAACCCGCCTGTCGGGCGGCGACGTGGCGCTCGAGCCGCAGAACGAGGATGGCGAAGAGTCCTTCGGGCCGATTGCCTACCTGGCCGACGAATCGAGCGAGCCGACCCGGGTGCTCGAGGCGCGCCGGCGCGATGCCCAGTCGGGCGAGGGCCTGGTGCAGGCACTGGCATTGCTGGATACGCGCAGCCGCCGTATCGTCGAGGAGCGCTGGCTGAAGGTCAACGACGACACCTCCAGCGGCATGACGCTGCATGACCTGGCCGCCGAATACGGCGTCAGCGCCGAGCGCATCCGCCAGATCGAGGTGGCGGCGATGAAGAAGATGCGCAAGGCGCTGGAAGGCACGGCTGAGCGGGCCAGCGCCTGAGCTGCCATCCCTTGAGACCCCCGCGCCCCGAACGCCCGGCTTGCCGGGCGTTTTGCATTGAATCAGGGCTTTTCTGCCAGCAAGCGCTTCAGGTCATCCGTCAAGGCCTGCGCGCCGCTGCCATAGCGGGTGAACAGGCGCACCCGGCCCTGGGTGTCGAACACATAGGACCCGGCGGTGTGGTCCACCGTGTAGCTGGAGGGCGTCTTGCCGGGTGCCTTGGCATAGAAGACCTTGAACTCCTTGGCCGCCGCACGGGTTTCGTCCTGCGTGCCGCGCAGGCCCACGATGTCGGGGCCGAAATTGCCGACATAGGACTTGAGCAGCTCGGCCGTGTCGCGCTCGGGGTCGAGCGTGACGAAGATGCCCTGCACCCGGGCGCCGTCGGCGCCCAGCGCACGCTTGACCTCGGACAACTCGGCCATCGTGGTGGGGCAGACATCCGGGCACTGGGTGTAGCCGAAGAACACCACCACCGCCTTGCCGCGGAATTCGGCCAGGCTGCGCGGCTTGCCGTCGGGGTCGGTCAGCTGCAGGCTGCGGGCGTATTCGGCACCGGTGATGTCGATACCCTTGAACGATGCCCGCTCGGCCGCGCCCGGGCGCGCGCCGTCGCAAGCCGACAGCCACAGGCTTGCGGCAAGGCCGCCGGCCAGCCAGGCCAGTGCGGCGCGGCGCTGGGTTGGGTTTGCGGCATCGGCCACCGGCGCTTGGTTCATGCTTGCATCCAGACGGTCAGGTAATGGTCCAGCAGCAGGGCCGCAAACAGCAGCGACAGGTAGAGGATCGAATAACGAAAGGTCTTGCGCGCCAGCGCGTCGCTGTAGTCGCGCCAGAGCAGGTAGCCGTAGACGATGAAGCCCGCGCCCAGCAGCACCGCGCTGACCAGGTAGAGCCAGCCGCTCATGCCGATCACGAAAGGCAGCAAGGTGCCGGCAAACAACACCAGGGTGTAGAGCAGCACGTTCAGGCGGGTGAAATCCGAACCATGGGTGACCGGCAGCATGGGCAGGCCGGCGCGCCGGTAGTCCTCCACCCGGTACAAGGCCAGGGCCCAGAAATGCGGCGGCGTCCACAGAAAGATGATCAGGCACATCACCAGGGCCTCGGGCCCGACATCATTGCGCATCGCGGCCCAGCCCAGCACCGGCGGCATGGCGCCGGATGCACCGCCGATGACGATGTTTTGCGGCGTCAGCGGCTTGAGCACCACGGTGTAGACCACCGCATAGCCCACAAAGGTGGCAAAGGTCAGCCACATCGTCAGCGGGTTGACCTGGATATAGAGCAAGGCACTGCCGGCCCCGCACAGCAGGCCCGAGAACACCAGGGCCTGGCGGTTGCTGAGCTGGCCGCGGGCGGTCGGCCGCCAGGCGGTGCGGGCCATCTTGCGGTCGATCACCTGCTCCACCAAGCAATTGAAGGCCGCCGCGGCACTGGCCACCAGCCAGATCCCGAGCGCCGCCGGCAGGGCCAGCGTCAGCCGCGGCGCGCCCGGCTCGGCCAGCAGCATGCCGATCACCGCGCAGAAAACGATCAGCTGCACCACGCGCGGCTTGGTCAGGGCCAGGTACTGGCGCCAGCGGCTGGCAGCCGGGAGGGGTGGCGAGGTGGTGACGGTCATCAGGATTCGCAAAAGGGATTCAGGCCACCGGGGCGGGGCCGGAGGCCAGGGGGTCGGTCCGGCCCGGCGGCACGGCAGGCCGCGCCGGGGCATTGCCTATCGCAGCGGGTGCCAGCGCACCCGAAACTGCACCCGAATTCGCACCCGCACCCGCACGGGCCGAGCGCCGGGCCCGCGCCCACAAGGACACCAGCAGCGCCACCAATGCGGCAGCGCCAGCACTGTGCGCCAGCGCCGCCACCAGCGGCCAGCCCAGCACCACATTCGACAGGCCGCTGGCCGCCTGCCCGACCAGCAGCCCGGCCAGGGCACCGGCATAGCGGCGCTGGGCCAGGCCTGCCGTGCGCCACAAGCGCCAGGCCAGGACCGCCAGCGCGCCCAGCGCCAGCAACGCAAACAGGCGGTGCGCCATGTGTACCGCCACCAGGGCCTCGAAGGGCAGATAGCCGCCGTCACCGGCCTGCCCCAGGCCGCGCAGCAAGGTGAAGCCGCGTGCCGCGTCCATCGCCGGCCACCACTGGCCATTGCAGGACGGGAAACCCTGGCAGGCCAGCACTGCATAGTTGGTGCTGACCCAGCCACCCAGGGCCACCTGCATCAGCAGCAGTGCCAGCACTGCGGCAATGCCCCGGGGCGTTACCCCAGGCCCGGCCGCCGGCAGTGCCTGGTCGCGGAAGGATTCGTGCTGCAGCACCAGCAAGGACAGCAGGCCGATGCCACCCAGCAAATGCAACGTGACGATGGCCGGATAGAGCTTGAGGGTGACGGTGTACTTGCCGAACAGGCCCTGCACCAGCACCCAAGCCAGGGTGGCCCCGGCCCACCCCGGCGAATGGGGCAGGGCCTTGCGTGCGCGCCAGCTGGCCACGGCCGCCACCAAGATCAGCGCGCCCACCACCATGGCCAGGTAGCGGTGCAGCATCTCGATCCAGGCCTTGGCCTGGGTCACCGGCCCGGTCGGCAGCAGCCCCTGCGCGGCCTGGATCTGGTCCTGCGCGCCCAGTGGGCTGGCCGCGCCATAGCAACCCGGCCAATCCGGGCAACCCAGGCCCGAGTCGGTCAGGCGCGTGAAGCTGCCAAACACGATCAGATCGAAGGTGAGGAAGGCCGTGAGCACGGTCAGCGCGGTCAGGCGCACTGCCGGTGGGCGGTGGCGCTGACGCCAGAACCACCAGGACAGCGGCAACAGGGCGATCAGGCCGGCCAGCGTCAGCAGGCGCGCTGCAGGCGCAAGATCGACCAGGGTGGCGGCAGCGTTCATCGCGAGGGGCATTGCCATGGGGCTGCGCTCAGGGCCGCCGGGCGGCGCCGGCCCCGGGCGAAGAGGCAGATGCAGGCGCAGGCGCACGCGCGGGGTCGATCAGCGCCTGCCGGCCGGGCCTGTCCCAGCCCGCCGAGCCCTTGAGCAGCCGGTCGACATCGCGTTTGAGCTTGCCGGGGTCGGCGTTGGCTGGCGCACGCATCATCCAGTCCCCCAGCGGGTCGACGATGTAGACATGATCCTCCAACTGCTGGCCGGCGGCGGGCCGAAGCCAGGCCGCGACCGCAGCACGCGGCAGGCGCAGGACGTTCATCGCCGGGGTGGACTGCAGCGCCTGCAACAGGTCGGGCCGGATCGGCGCGTCGTCGACCACCAGCCAGAGCTTGTCGATGCGGTCGGCCTCGCGGCCAGTCATCTCACGCAGCTGGCGCTGCAGGAACAGGCGCCGCTCGCAGGCCTGGGCACAGGCGCCGCCGTCGACCACCACCAACAGCCACTGGCCAGCCAGGCCGCGCAAGGGCTGCAGCCTGTCATCGGGCGCCCGGGCCTGCAGGTCGGGCAAAGGCAGCGCCGGCTGGATCAGCGTGCCATAGGCGGTGCCGGTGCCGGGCCGGACCACAAAGTAAGTGAAATAGCTGGCCACCACCGGGGCCGCGCAGACCGCCATCACCACCAGCATCTTCCAGCGGCCAGCGAGGCGCTCGCGGGTCAGCGCAGCCGCCGGCTGCGGCATCGAATGCACGGTCAGGCCAAGCGGTTCAGAGGGATCAGCCATGCGGATCAGGTTCAGAGTGCGAGGCGGGTTTCAAGCGCGGGCGGATCCACAGCAACCACAGTGCCAGGCCGGCGATCAGGGCCGACAGCCCAAACCATTGAAACGCATAGCCGTGGTGCTTGCCCACGTCCAGCGCGGGCGCGGGCCATTGGCGCAGCAGGCCGTCGGGGGGCGGGGCATCGGCAGCGATGCCGGCGGCCCGGGTGGCGTCGGTTTGCTGCAGCGACAAGGGCCGCATGGGCTGATGCAGTTCGAGGGCCCAAACATCCAGGTCGAGATTCTGCCGGATCAGGCCCTGGTCCGGCCCGCCCAGCTGGAACAGCTTGGACGGCGGCGGGGCCAAACGCCCGCTGACCTCCACTTGGCCTGCGGCGGTGGGCAGCGGCGCCAGGCGGCTGCGGTCGATGAAGTCGCGCGGCAACCACCCGCGCTGCACCGGCACGGCGCTGCCGTCGGGCAGGCGCAAGGGCGTGACCACGAAGAAGCCTGGCCGGCCGTTCATCTGGCGGTTGTCCAGGTAGACGGTGTACTGCGACAGCCAGTGCCCTTGCAGCACGATGCGCCGGTAGTGCAGGCCCGGCGCCGCTGCGGGCGCACCGGGCAGGTCGGCCGCGGCCAAGGGCGGCAGCGCGGCGCGGCTGGCCATCTGCGCCTGCAGATCGAGCTTCTGCGCCGCACGGTCCAGCTGCCACAGGCCCAGCCGCGCCGTCAGCAAGACGCCAGCCGCCGCCCCGGCCCACAGCCAGCCATTGCGCCGGGATCCCCTTGACCGTTTCACGGTTGAACCCGGCACAGATAATCTCCGACCATGAAAACCTTGATCGTGATGGCATTGGTGCTGGTGCTGCTGGCACTGGCCGGCGCAGGCTTGTTCATGGTCAGAAAAGGGGGCAATCCCGCCACCCGGGACCGACGCATGGCCCGCGCGCTGGCCTTGCGGGTCGGCTTGTCGATCGCCTTGTTCCTGTTTGTGCTCTTGAGCTGGTACATGGGCTGGGTGCGCCCCACTGGCCTGCCCATCGGGCATTGAGGCCCGGCCGGGCAGCAAGAAAAAACGCCGCTCGCGGCGGCGTCTTGCGCGCGGGGCGGCGCCAGGCTCAGAGCCAGTACACCAGGAAGTACAGGCCCAGCCACACCACGTCCACGAAGTGCCAGTACCAGGCCGCACCCTCGAAACCGAAGTGGCGCTCGGGCGTGAAATGGCCCTTCTGCAGGCGCAGCGTGATGAACAACAACATCAGCATGCCGACGAATACGTGAAAGCCGTGGAAGCCGGTCAGCATGAAGAAGGTGGAGCCGAAGATGCCTGAATTGAGCTTGAGGTTGAGCTCATGGTAGGCATGGACATATTCATAGGCCTGGAAGCCGACGAAAGTGATGCCCAGGACCACCGTGATCCACATCCAGCCTATGGTCTTGGCGCGGTGGCCGGCGAGCAGGGCATGGTGGGCGATGGTCAGGGTCAGGCCCGAGGTCAACAGAATGGCGGTGTTGATGGTCGGGATCGGCCAGGGGCCCATGGTGGCGAAGGGCTCGACCGTGCCGGCCGGCGAGGCGGTTGCGCCGCCGCCGGCGCTGGGCCAGATGGCCTTGAAATCGGGCCACAAGACCTGGTGGTCCAGATTGCCCAGGGTCGGCACCGAGTGCACCCGGGCCCAATACAGGGCACCAAAGAAGGCGGCGAAGAACATCACCTCCGAGAAGATGAACCAGCTCATGCTCCAGCGGAAGGACACGTCGATGCGCTCGGAATACAGCCCGCCCTCGCTCTCGCTGATGGCCTGGCGGAACCATACGAACAGGGTGCTGAGCCAGACCACCAGGCCCAGCATCAGGGAATAGGCACCCCAGCCGGCCCCATTGATCCACTGGCCGGCGCCCAGGATCACGAAGAACAGGCCCAACGAGGCCATCGCGGGGTAGCCGGATGGATTGGGAATGAAGTAGTACGGGGTGACCCCATGGGGTGTCGCAGCGGACATCTTGTGTGTTCTCCTGGAAACCTAGAAAAATCAGAATTAGAGGCCGGCAAGGCTTTGACGGGCGGCGATCAACTGGCCACCCCGCTGCCCACCACCCACCGCACCAGCAGCACCAGCGCGGCCACGAAAAGACCCGCGCCCAGAATGCCGGCAATCACCAGATGCACCGGATTGAGCTTGGCCAGGTCCTGTGCGTAGTCGGCCGACCGGCGCACCCCGAAGAAGGCCCAGGCCACAGCCCGCATCGTCATCAGCAGCGAGCCCTTGCGGGCTGCCGGGTTGCCGGGCGTCGGGCTCATGAGCGCTTCTCAGCCGCCACGATGGCGCCGGCCACCTTGCCTGCCACCTCGAAGAAAGTGTAGGACAGGGTGATGGTGGTCACATCTTTGGGCAGCTTGGCGTCGATATAGAACACCACCGGCCATTCCTTGCGCTCACCGGGCTTGAGGATGTATTCGTTGAAGCAGAAGCACTCGACCTTGTTGAAATGCGCGCTGGCCCGCATCGGCGCATAGCTGGGGATGGCCTGCGCCGCCATGGTCCGGTCTTGCACATTGCGAAACTCGTACATCACCGTGGCCATCTCGCCCGGATGCACCTGCAGCGAGCGCAGCGCGGGCTTGAATTCCCAGGGCCCGCGTGAGTTGGCATCGAACTCGACCGTGATGGTGCGACTCAGGTCGACCTGGGTGCTGGCCTTGCGGCCCGCACCGGTGCCGCTGCTGACTCGCTCGCTGATCGACAGGACATTGATGCCCAGCGCATTGCAGATGCTGCGGTAGATCGGCACCAGCGCAAAGCCGAAGCCGAACATCGCCAGCACGATCACCGCCAGCTTGCCCACCATGCGGTGGTTGTCGCGGCGCAGCGCGGAAATCCAAGAGGACAGGGCCATGGCAGGTGACGGCTGGCGGGTGCGCGGCCTCAACGGCCGAGCAGCACCATCTTGGTCATGAAACCCACGAAGAACACCAAGGCCACCGACGCCAGGATCAGACCCAGGCGCCGGTTGGCCTTGCGTTGCGCCGCAGACGGGCCGGGGGGCATCGCAGGCAGGGGCTTCAAGCCAGCACCTTGGTGGCGCTGGCGTCCAGCTTGGGCGGCGTCTCAAAGGTGTGGTAAGGCGCCGGCGAGGGGATCTCCCACTCCAGGCCCTCCGCGCCTTCCCAGGGTTTCTGGGCTGCCTTGGGGCCGATGCCGCGCATCATCGGGATCACCACGAAGACGAAGAAATACACCTGGGCCAGGCCGAAGGCGAAGGCGCCCACCGAGGCCAGCGCATTGAAGTCGGCGAACTGCATCGGGTAGTCGGCATAGCGGCGCGGCATGCCGGCCAGCCCCAGGAAATGCATCGGGAAGAAGGTGACATTGAAAGCGATCAGCGACCACCAGAAATGCAGCTTGCCGCGGAATTCGGAGTACATGACGCCGGTCCACTTCGGGCCCCAGTAGTAGACCCCGGCAAACAGCGCATACAGCGAGCCGGCCACCAGCACATAGTGGAAATGGGCCACCACGTAATAGGTGTCCTGCAGCTGGATGTCGATCGGCGCCATCGCCAGGATCAGGCCGGTGAAGCCGCCCATCGTGAACACGAAGATGAAGCCCACGGCCCACAGCATCGGCGTCTCGAAAGTCATCGAGCCGCGCCACATGGTGGCGATCCAGTTGAAGATCTTCACACCAGTGGGCACCGCGATCAACATCGTGGCGTACATGAAGAAGAGCTGGCCGGTCACTGGCATGCCGGTGGCATACATGTGATGGGCCCAGACGATGAAGGACAGGATGGCGATCGACGCGGTGGCGTAGACCATCGAGGTGTAGCCGAAGAGACGTTTACGGGCAAAGGCCGGCACGATGGCACTGACGATGCCGAAGGCCGGCAAGATCATGATGTAGACCTCGGGATGGCCGAAGAACCAGAAGATGTGCTGGTACATCACCGGGTCGCCGCCGCCGGCCGGGTTGAAGAAGCTGGTGCCGAAATGGCGGTCGGTCAGCGTCATCGTGATCGCACCGGCCAGCACAGGCATCACCGCGATCAGCAGGTAGGCGGTGATCAGCCAGGTCCAGCAGAACAGCGGCATCTTCATCAAGGTCATGCCAGGCGCGCGCATGTTCAGGATGGTGACGACGATGTTGATCGAGCCCATGATCGAACTCGCGCCGAGGATGTGCATAGCGAAGATGCCGGCGTCCATCGAGGGGCCCATCTGCAGCGTCAGCGGGGCGTAAAGCGTCCAGCCGGCTGCTGGTGCGCCGCCAGGGAAGAAGAACGAGCCAACCAGCGTGATCGCAGCCGGGATCAACAGCCAGAAGCTCAGGTTGTTCATGCGGGCGAACGCCATGTCTGGCGCGCCGATCTGCAGCGGCACCATCCAGTTCGCGAAGCCGACGAAGGCC
>JANNZD010000271.1:0-17518 GCA_031410435.1 Betaproteobacteria bacterium
CCGGCGCAGGCCGGCTGGAAGGCCCGCTACGCCGAGCACCGTGCCCGCGCCCGCGAGGTGGGCACGCTCTATGACTTCAACGACCGCGCGGCCGTCGATGCCAGCGAGGCCGAGCGGCGCGCCGAGTACGAGGCCCGCTGGGCCAAAGGGGGCGTCAACTTCGTGCACGCCTTCAATGACCTGATGGTCAACCCGGCGTCCAACGACACGATTGCCGATTTTGTGCGCGACAAGATCCGCGCCACGGTGCACGACCCGGCGGTGGCGGCGCTGCTGCAGCCGCACAGCCACCCCCTGGGCACCAAGCGCATCTGCGTGGACACGGGCTACTACGAGACCTTCAATCGTGCCAACGTGAGACTTGTGAGCCTGCGCCAGACGCCCATCGAGCGCATCACCGCCACCGGCATCCGCACTACGGCGGCCGAGTTTGCGCTCGACACCCTGGTGTTCGCCACCGGCTATGACGCACTCACCGGTGCGCTGGCCCGCATCGACATTCGCGGCCTGGGCGGCCGGGCGCTGCGCGAGAAATGGGCCCCGGGGCCGCGCAGCTACCTGGGGCTGATGTCGGCGGGATTCCCCAACCTGTTCATCATCACCGGCCCGGGCAGCCCGTCGGTGCTGGTCAATATGGTGGTGGGGATCGAGCAGCATGTGGAATGGATCGCCCGCTGCCTGGCGGACATGCGCAGCGCCGGCCACACCCGCATCGACGCCACGGTCGAGGCCGAGGACCGCTGGGTGGCGCATGTCGATGCGGCCGCCATGCGCACCCTGTTCCCGCAGGCCGACTCCTGGTTTCTGGGTGCCAATGTGCCCGGCAAGCCGCGTGTTTTCATGCCCTATGTGGCCAAGATCGGCGTCTACCGAAAGGAATGCGATGCGGTGGCCGATGCCGGCTACACCGGCTTCGAGCGCACCCGCCTGCCCGGCTGAGCCGGCGCGGCGTCAGGCGGGCGCAGCCGCCGCTTCGGTGTCGCTGCCCAGGTAGGCGGCGATCACCGCCGGGTCATTGCGCACCGCCTCGGGCACGCCCTCGGCGATCTTGACGCCGAAATCCAGCACCACGATCTTGTCGGAGATGTCCATGATCACCGGGATGTCATGCTCGACGATCAAAAAGCTCATGCCGAACTGGGCCCGGGCGCGCTGGATCAGTGCCGTCATCGCGCCTTTTTCGCCGCTGCTCATGCCGGCCATCGGCTCGTCCAGCAGCACCAGGCGGGCCTTCTGCATCAGCGCGCGGGCAAATTCGACCTGCTTCTGCTTGCCGTAGGGCAGCTCGCCCGGCAGCAGGTTGGCGGTCTCGGGCATGCCCAAGAAGGCCAGCACCTCCATCGCGGCGGCCACCGCGGCGCGCTGCTCGGCGCGCGCCTTGGGCGACTGGAAAAAGCCCTGCAGCAAGCCCGACGAGCCCTGGCGGTAGGCGCCCACCAGCAGGTTGTCCAGCACCGTCAGGCCGCCGAACAGGGCCAGGTTCTGGAAGGTGCGGGCAATGCCATGCTGCGACACCTGGTGGGCCGGCGCGGCGGTGATGTCGCTGCCGTCAAACACCACCTTGCCGGCGGTGGGCCGGTACATGCCGGTCACGCAATTGAACATCGTGGTCTTGCCGGCACCGTTGGGGCCGATCAGCGATGTGATCGAGCCCGGGGCCATCGTGAACGACACCTGGTCGAGCGCGGTGATGCCCTGGAAGCGCATCAGCAGCGCCGACACTTCCAGCAGCGGGCGGGCGGGGCTCAGGCTCGGGTTCATGCCGCCACCTCGCCGGTGTCGCGCTTGGCGCCCAGGTAGGACTCGTGCATCGCGTCGCTGGCCGCCACTTCAGCGGCCGGGCCTGAGAGCACGATGCGGCCGCGGTCGATGATGTAGGCGCTGCTGGCGAACTGCAGCGCCAGCTTGGCGTTCTGCTCGACGATCAGCATCGAGGTGCCCAGGGTCTCGCCCACCACCCGCAACTGCTTGTAGATGGCCTGCACGATCAGCGGCGCCAGGCCCAGCGAGAGCTCGTCCACCAGCAGCAGCCGCGGCCTGGACACCAGCGCACGGCCCAAGGCCAGCATCTGCTGCTCACCGCCCGACAGCCAGCCGGCGGCCTGCTTGCGGCGCTCGAGCAGGCGCGGGAACAGGGTGTAGACCGCCTCCATGCGCTCGGCCACAGCTGCGCGCGGCAGGATCGCCGCGCCGACGTTGAGGTTCTCCTCCACCGTCAGCTGCTTGAAGATCAGCCGCCCTTCGGGCACCAGTGCCATGCCCTGGCGGATCAGGCGGTGCGCGGGCCAGCCCAGCACCGGCTGGCCGTCAAAGGCCACGGTGCCGGCGCTGACATGGCCATGGTGCAGGTCCAGCAGGCCGGTGATGGCGCGGATCAAGGTGGTCTTGCCGGCGCCGTTGGCCCCCAGCAGGGCCACGATGCTGCCCTGCGGCACCTGCAGGCTCACCTCTTCCAGCGCCAGGCCCTTGCGGGCATAGCCGACCGACAGGCCGGCAACATCGAGCAGAGCGGTCATGTTGCGGTGCGCCAGGCGGTGTAGCGGCTGCGCAGGCGCCGGCCGATGCCGGCCAGGCCGTCAGGCGCGAAGATCAGCAAGCCGATCACCAGCATGCCGAAGATCATCTGCACCAGCTGCGCCTTGTGGTCGACCAGCAGCAGCCGCACCAGGCCGGTGGACCCGCCCGCCTGCGAGGCAAAGCCAGTGATGATGGACGGCAGCAGCAGCCACACCGCCGCGCCCACCAGCGACCCGGCCAGTGAGCCCATGCCGCCGATGATGATCATCGCGATGAACTGGATCGCGAACTGGATGCCGAAGGCTTCGGACGTGACATTGGTCAGGTAGTACGCATACAGCGCGCCGGCCACCGCCGCGATGGCCGAGCTGAAGGCAAAGGCCTTGAGCCGCAAGATGCGCACATCCACACCCACTGCGGTGGTGGCCAGTTCATGGTCGCGCATGGCCATCATCGCGCGGCCCTCGCGGGTGCGCAGGCTGTTGCGCAGGCCCCAGTAGACCGCCGCCACCAGTGGCAGCAGGAAGAAGTACCAGCGCATCGGCGTGTTCAGGTCCAGCGGGCCCAGGCTGGCCGGCTTGTAGGGCACGCCCACCACGTCGAAATACTTGAACTGGTACTCCAGGAACAGGAAGACCACGATGTAGTGCAACGCAAAGGTCGACAGCACGAAGTACAGCCCGCGCACCCGCAGCGAGGGCAGCCCGGCCAGCAGGCCGGCCAGCGCCCCGGCGACGGCCGCGGCCACCAGCACCGCCGGGAAGGGCCAGCCCCATTGCGAGCCAGTGATCGCGCCCACCATCGCGCCCACCGCGTAGAAGGCGGCATGGCCGATCGAGATCAGCCCGGCGCAACCGGTCAGGTAGTTCAGCGACAAGCCGCCCAGCATCGCGATCAGCATCAGGTTGACTTGCGTGAGGCCCAGGTTGAGCAGGGCCATGTTCGACAGGCGCATGCCGAACAGGCTGCGCTCGGTCAGCAGCACCGGCAGCCAGCACAGCAGGGCCACGGCGGCCGCGATGCCAAGCCAGCGCCAGGGATGCACCAGGCCGGGCGCCGGGCGGGCGGGGGCCACGAGGGTTCGGGTGTTCATCGGGTGTGTTCCTGGATCGGCGGGCGGTGGCTTCACACCCGCCCGAGTTCGCGTTGGCCGAACAGGCCCCAGGGCCGCACCATCAGGATCAGCAGCAGCAGGCCGTAGATCAGGATGTCGCTGGACTTGGGCGAGATGTAGGTGGAGGCCAGCTGCTCGATCACCCCCACCAGCAGCCCGCCGATGATGGCGCCCGGGATGCTTTGCATGCCGCCGATCACCACCGCCGGCAAGGCCAGCAGGCCGATGCCCTCGAGGTCGGTCGAGACGATCTGCAGCTGGCCCAGGAACAGCCCGCCGATGGCGGCCAGGGTGCTGCCAATGGCCCAGGCCAGGCGGTTCATCACGTTGACATTGACGCCCGAGACCACCGCCGCCTCATGGCTGTCGGCCGTGGCGCGCATCAGCAGGCCCACCGAGGTGAAGCGGAAGAAGGCGCCGAAACCTGCCATGCAGGCCCAGCTGACCAGCGCCGCAGTGAGGTGCAGTTGCGATACCCGTATGCCGCCTACCAGGAACATGCCGCTGGGCAGTGGCGTGACCAGGTTGCGGCCTTGCGGGCCGAACAGGATCTCGATCACCGCCCGCATCACGATGGACAGCGCGATCGTCAGCATGATCACCGACAGCATCGGCCGCCCCGCCAGCGGCTGGATCAACAGCACATGGATGGCCACGCCCAACAGCGCGGCCGCTGCCACGATGAAGACGATGGCCAGCGCAAACGGCAGTTGCAGCAGGGTGATGGCGGTGACGGCGAAGAAGGCCCCGCACACCACGAACATGCCCTGGGCGAAGTTGAAGACTTCGGTGGCCTTGAAGACGATGGCGAAACCCAGGGCCACCAGGCCGTAGATGCTGCCGAGGGCCAGGCCGCTGAACAGGACTTGGGCGAGCATGGTGTGATGCGTCAGGTCAGGTGGCTTGGCCGCTCACTTGCTGGTGTACTTCTGGTAATCGCTGAACTGGCCGAAGTGCTTGAAGCTGTTGTTGCTGTAGTCATAGCCGAACATCTTCAGCACCACCGGGCCGGTGTGGTTGGTGGGGCTGTAGGTGATCGGCGCGGCCAGGCCCTTGCTGTCCACCACAAAGCCCTTGTTCATCGCGTCCACCAGCTTGGCGCGGGTCGGCTCGGGGCCGGCCTTGGCCAGCGATTCGGCGGCCATCTGCGCCACCACCCAGCCGGCCACATAGTTGATGTCGGACTTGAGCGCAGTGCGCCCCACCTTGTCGGCATAGGCCGACAGGTCCTTGTTGCCCGGGGTCTGGTCAGAACCACCCGGGGTGAAGCAGCTGACGAAGGTGTAATTGGCACCCGCCTGCGCACCCATGGCCGCGAAGATGGTGGGCGCACCCAGGTAGGAGATGCCGAAGGCCGGGGTCTTCAGGCCGTATTGCTGCATCGCCTTGAGCGTGAGAATGGCCGTGTTGGGCACGCCATAGACGGTGATCAGATCGGGCTTGGCGGCGATGATCTCCATCACCTGCGGGGTCACGTCCACGGCGGTGACCTTCATGGTCACGGCCTGGGCGGTGCCACCGTACTTGGCCACCACTTCCGACACGTACTCGTGGTATTCCTTGCCACCGGTGCTTTCGATGGCCACCGTCATCACCTTGGGCGCCTTGAGCTTGAGCTGGTCGACGTAGTAGCCGATACCGGTCTGGGCCATCTCGCGGTAGCCGCAGAAGCCGTTGTAGACCATGGGCGAGACCGGCTCGCTCAGCGCGCGGGTGGGCGTGTAGGTGCCGACGATGGGCACCTTGCCGCCCTTGATGGTGGCCGCCAGCGCCACCTGCGAGGCCGAGGTGCCCATGCCCGAGATCGCGATCACCGGGGTCTGGCCGATGAGCTTCTCGAAGGCGATCTTGTCGGTGGCGGCGTTGTAGCGGTTGTCCTCGGCCAGCACATTGATCTTGCGGCCGTTCACGCCGCCGCCCTCGTTGAGCTTGCGCATGTAGTCCTGGAAGCCGGCCACCCAGATGCTTTGCGAAGCCGAGGTCGGGCCGCTCATGTCCATCAGCACGCCCCAATCGACGCGGTCGGCATAGACACCGTCGCCGGGTGCCTCGAAGCCCTGCGCGGCCAGGGCCAGCAGGGTGGCCGATGCGCCTGCGGCCCACTGGGCCAGGCGTTGGCAGGGGTGGCGGCGCGAGAGGCTGGGCTTGAGGAGCGAGGGCATGTTTGTCTCCGGATTTGCTGGCCCGGTGCGGGCTGCTGGGGGTCAGTTGAAAATGAAACCGCGGTAATGGTCGGCTGCCACTTCATTGCAGAGGGTGGTGTAGTTGCCCAGCCCGCCGATATAGGGCAGAAAGACACGCGGCTTGCCCGGGATGTTGGCGCCGGTGTACCAGGAATTGGCCTGGGCAAACAGGGTCTTGGACGCCACCTCGGTGACATGCTCGACCCAGCCGTTCTCGGCCGGCAGGCTGGGCTCGGCGCTGTGGTGGCCGTGGTCCAGCATATGCCGCAGGCAGCCGGCGATCCAGCCCACATGCTGCTCGATGGCGACGATCACATTGGTCAGCACCGACGGGCTTTGCGGCCCAGTGATCAGGAACAGGTTGGGGAAGCCGGCGCTCGAGAGGCCCAGGTAGGTGCGCGGCCCGGCCGACCATTTGGCCTTGAGCGACTGCCCGCCCTTGCCGACGATGTCGATGCGGTCGAGCGCGCCGGTGACTGCGTCGTAGCCGGTGGCGAAGACGATGCTGTCCAGCGCAAAGCTGCGGTCGCGGGTGCGGATGCCGGTGGGCTCGATGACTTCGATCGGCGTGGCCTTCAGGTCGACCAGCTCGACATGCGGCAGGTTGAAGGTCTGGTAATAGTCGGTGTCGACACAGATGCGCTTGGTGCCGATGGCATGGTCGGTGGGCGCCAGCAGCGCGGCGCGCCGCGGGTCCTTGACCAGGGCGCGGATCTTGCCGCGCACGAACTCGGCTGCGGTGTCGTTGGCTTGCGGATTGCTGTAGAGGTCGTTGAAGGCGTGGGTGAAGTTGGCCCCGCCGCGTGCCCAGCGGCGCTGGTACTCGGCCTGGCGTTCGTCCTCGCTGACGTCCAGCGCGCTGCGCTGGCTGTACTCGTACAGGATGCCCGAGCGCGTGCCGCGGGCGCGTTCGCGATGTTCGGCATAGTCGGCCTTCCAGGCTTGCTGGTCCGCCAGCGGCAGCGGCCGGTTCCAGGCCGGGATGCTGAAATTGGGCGTGCGCTGGAACACCGTCAGCTGCGCGGCCTGACGCGCGATCACCGGGATGGTCTGGATGCCCGACGAACCCGTGCCCACCACGCCCACGCGTTGGCCGGTGAAATCGACCGGCTCATGGGGCCAGTGGCCGGTGTGGTATTGCCGGCCCTGGAAACTGTCCAGCCCTGGCAGATCCGGCACCCGCGCGCTGGACAGGCAGCCGGCGGCCGAGATCACGAAGCGCGCGCTCAGGCTGACGCCAGTGTCGGTGGCCACGCGCCAGCGGCGCCGGCCCTCGTCGTAGAGGGCCTGGGTGCCACGGGTGCAGAGCTGGATGTCGCGTCGCAGGTCGAAACGGTCGGCCACATGGTTGATGTACCGCAGGATCTCGGCCTGGCGTGGGTAGCGCTCGGACCAGGTCCATTCCTGCTGCAGGGCTTCGTCGAAGGAGTAGGAATACTGCAGGCTCTCGACATCGCAACGGGCGCCTGGATAGCGGTTCCAGTACCAGGTGCCGCCCACACCGTCGCCGGCCTCCAAGACCCGGGCCGACAGCCCCAGCTGCCGCAGCCGGTACAGCATGTAGAGGCCGGCAAAGCCGGCGCCTATGACCACTGCGTCCACCTCGGCCGGGACGGCGTCGGCCACGCCCTGCTGCGTCAGTTCATCCACAAGCCACCTGTGATGTTGAGGGCCTGGCCGGTCATGTAAGACGCGTCGTCAGACACCAGAAAGGCCACCACATTGGCCACGTCGGCGGGCAGCCCGGCGCGGCGCATCGGCACCAGGGTTCGGACGCGGGTGTCGACATCGGGCAGGCCCTGGGCCCGGCTCAGCGCCTCGGCCTGGTCGCGCATTGCGGTGTCGACGATCACGCCGGGGCAGACCGCATTGACCCGGATGCCCTGGCCGGCCAGTTCGCCCGCCAGGCTCTGGGTCAGCGCGATCACGCCGGCCTTGCTGGCACTGTAGGCGGCGTGGTTGGGCACGCCCTTCTTGCCGGTCCAGGACGACATGTTGACGATGCAGCCCCCGCCCTGCGCCAGCATGCCCGGCAACACCGCCTGGCAGCCGTGGAACACGCCGCCGAGGTTGACCGCCAAGGTGGCGCTCCAGTCGGCCTCGCTGATGTCCATGAACCTGGCGGTGCGCAGGATGCCGGCGTTGTTGACCAGCACACCCACCGGGCCGAGCGCTGCGCTCAGCCGGCCCACGGCGTCTTGCAGGGGGCCGCGCAGGCCCACATCGGCGGTGGCCGATGCAGCCCGGCGGCCAAGCTGCCGCACCTGATCGGCGGTGCCGGCGGCGCCGGCTTCGTCACGGTCGATCACGCCGATGTCCCAGCCGTCACGGGCCAAGCGGCATGCGATCGCCCGGCCTATGCCGCTGCCGGCTCCGGTGATGATCGCTGCGTTCGCTGTCCTGTGCATCCCATGCTTCCTGGAAGTCTATACCGATCAGAATACATACATTCTGGCAAGTATGCAATCGGATGGACCCTGGCTGCGCGCATGACTGCCCGCGGCGGGCGCTGGCGCTTGGTGGTCGAATGGGCATCCGCGCCGGGCGCCTCGCGCCCGACCTCCCAGCCTTTGATCCGCGCACATTGTCCGAGGCCTGGCCATGAGACATCCCCAATACGGCCGCACCTGGTGGGGTGCCCAGTGGCTGCTGGCGCTGAGCCAGATCGACCACGACAACCGCCTGCCGCTCGGCCGCAGCTATGCCCACCGCGGTGCTGTGCGCGACCTGTTGATTGCCGGCGGCCAGGTCAGCGCCGAGGTGCAGGGCTCGCGCCCGCGCCCCTACCGGGTAGAGATCGGCGTGCCCGCCGCCGAGCCCGCTCTGGTGGGGCGCCTGCTGGAGGCGCTGACCGAGGACCCCGGGCTGATCGCGCGCTTGCACAACCACGACCTGGACCCGGCCCTGCTGCCCATGGCCCAGCGTTTGAGGATGCCCATCTTCCCGGCGCGCTGGAGCGACCTGCGGATGCACTGCTGCTGCCCGGATTCGGCGGTGCCCTGCAAGCACCTGGCGGCGGCGGTCTACCTGTTGAGCCAGCAGATCGATGCCGACCCCTTTCTGGTCTTCCAGCTGCGCGGCATCGACCTGGGCGCGCTGCTGCGCCAGCGCGGTGTGCCGCTCGATGTCGGCCCCGGTTTGGCGCTGCCCAGCGCAGCCCAGGCCCTGTTTGGCGCCGCCACCGGGCCCGACGCACCGGCCGACGACAACGCCGGTGCGCCCGCCGCAGACCCCCAGGCCCTGGCCCGGCTGGACTTCACCGCCATCCCCGACCTGCGCCAGACCCTGTGGCGGGTGTTGCCCGCCGGCCCGGTGTTCCATCGCGGCGGTGATTTCCGCGCACTGGCCGAAGCCCAGATGGCCGGGCTTGCACGCCAGGCGGCATTGCGTCTGGCCGCCCCGCCGCCCGAGGCGCAGGCCGCGTTGCCCAGCGGCCTGCTGCGCGTGACCGTGGACGACAGCGCCAAGCTGAACTGAACCGGGGTTGCGCTGGCCGGCGCCGCGCCGCTTGACCTGGCCGGGCTGCTGGAGGCGCTGGTCGCGCTGGCGCCGGCGCAGCGCGAGGACTTGCCACCCGAACTGGCCGCGCTGGCCCAATTGCGCCTGTTCACCGTGCACCTGCTGGCCAAAGGCGTGGTGGTGCCCGAGCCGATGGGGCTGGGGCCGCAGGCGCTGGGCCTGCGCTGGCTGCCCGCCGAACTGGACCCCACGGTGCAGGCCGCGGTGCAGCAGGTGGCCCTGGGCCTGCCGCCCGGCCTGGTGCAGCGGCGCCAGGGCCGCAAGACGCTGCCGATCAGCGCACTGCAGCAAGCCCGCGTGCTGCTCTCGCTGCTGCTGGACCACGACCTTTTCGCCGGCGCGGCGCTGGCCGCGCCGACCAAGGCCAACTCAAAGGCGATGCAGGGCAAAATCCCGCAGCTGTTTTTCGGCATCGGCCGCGCCCGGTTCGACGGCCCGGGCGAAGCCGCCTGGCCGGGCAGCATCCAGGCTTGGCTGGCGCGCCTGCACCTGGCGCGGCAGCCGGTGGCGCCGCTACTGCAACTGGACGAAACCGCCGACGGCGCGGGTTTCGCGCTGTCGATTGCCGTGGCCGACGCATCGGAGGCCCTGGCCCGGCCCACGCCGTTGGCCACGGTGATCAGGTCTGCCGCCTGGCAGGACCGGCGCATGGCGCTGTTGCAGACCGTGCCCCTGCTGGCTCTTCGCCTTCGACTGGCAGGTTGCGCTGGGCGATCAGATGCTCACGCCCCAGGCCTTCGGAGGCCTGCTGGGCCAGGCCAGCGTGGTGGTGCGCTTCAAGGGCGAATATGTCTACCTCGACGAATTGGCTGCAGGCCAGGCCCTGGTGATCGTGCCCACCAGCCTGCTGACCACCTATGGCGTGGCGCGCACCGATTCGGCCCGGCTGAAGGCCATGGCCTGGCGCATCGTGGTGGTGGACGAGGCGCCGAACCTCAAGAACCCGGCCGCTGCGCAGACCAAGGCGGCACCGGCCTGAACCTGACCGCGGCCAGCCATGTGGGGCATTTCGACCGGTGGTGGAACCCGGCGGTCGAAGCCCAGGCCACCGACCGTGCCTACCGCATAGGCCAGCAGCGCCAGGTGCAGGTGCACCGGCTGATCATGCGCAGCACTTTCGAGGAGCGCATCGACGCGATGATCCGCAGCAAGCGCGAATTGGCCGATCTGACCGTGGGCAGCGGCGAGACCTGGATCGGGCAGCTGCCCGATGACGAGATCCGGCGCCTGTTCGCCTTGGGCGCGCAGGGCTGACAAGGACTGACACGGTTTGGACGAACCTGACAGGGCCGCTCATCCCGCCCCAGCGGCCCCCCGCGTGCTTGCAAAGTAGCGCCATTGCGCCAGCCGTGGCGGCAGCATGCGCCGGGCCGGAGCCGCGCGCGCAGGCCGTCAGGCCTGGCCCAGTTCGGCGCCGCAGGCCTGGTTGCGGCCCAGCGATTTGGCGCGGTAGAGCTGCGCATCGGCCTCGCGCAGCAGCGCAGCGGCGCTGCCCGGGGCCTTCTCGGGTTTGCAGCAGACCCCCAGGCTCACGGTCACCACCGGGGCCACGGCCGAATCACCATGCTCGATCTGCAGCGCCTGCACCGCCGCGCCCAGGTTCTGCGCCAGGCTCAGGGCGCCGCTCAGGCCGGTGTCGGGCAGCAGGCAGACGAATTCTTCGCCGCCGTAGCGTGCGGCCAGGTCGCCTGGCCGGCGGATGCCGGCCTTCAGGGCGGCGGCCACGCGGCGCAGGCAATCGTCGCCGGCCTGGTGGCCGTAACGGTCGTTGTAGCGCTTGAACAGGTCGACATCCAGCAGCACCACGCTGAGCGCACTGCCATTGCGCATCGCGCGGGCCCATTCGGCGGCCAGGTGCTCGTCAAAATGGCGCCGGTTGTAGACCCCGGTCAGGCCATCGATATAAACCCAGTGGCGCAGCAGGTCGGCCTGGGCCTTGAGGGTGAGGTGGGTGCGCACCCGTGCCCGCACGATCTTGGGGTTGATGGGTTTGGAGATGAAGTCCACCGCACCCAGGTCCAGGCCCAGGGTCTCGGCGGCCTCGTCGTTGTGGGCGGTGACGAAGATCACCGGTATGTCGCGGGTGCTCGGGTCGGCCTTGAGCTGGCGGCAGACCTCATGGCCGTCCATGCCGGGCATCACCACGTCCAGCAGCACCAGGTCGGGTTGCTGGCTGGCGCACAGCGCCAGGGCCTGGCTGCCCTGGGTGGCCATCAGCACCTGGTGGTCAGCGGCAAAGGCCTGGTAGAGCGCCTGGATGTTGACCGCTTGGTCGTCCACCACCAGCAGGCGCGGTCGGCGCTGCGGCATGGGCACCGCGGGCGCGCCTTCAGGGCCGGTGTCGGGCAGCAGTGGTTTCATGTGTCGAGTTCAGCAAGCAGGTGCGTACAGTGCCCCAAGGCGGGGTCGAAGTCCAGCCCGGCGACGGCCTCGTCCAGGGCCTGGAAGCGCGCTTGCAGTGTGCCGGCAAATTGCCCCTGCAGGCTGGCCACCAGGTCGAGTGCGGCCATGTCGGCATTGCGCAGCAACTCGGCCAGCTGGCGCAGGCCCTGCTGCAGGGCCGGTCGATCGGCCGGCTGGGTGGCGACCGGCACGGCATCCGCCGGGCTGGGCTGCAAGGCCAGCAGCAGGGCGGCCAGGGCCGGGCTGGCCACGGCGATGGCGCTGCACGCCTGGTCTGCCACCTGGCGCCTCAGCACGGCGCTGCAGTCGCCCGCCAGCTGCTTCTCGCCGCGCGCAGCTCGGTCTGCCAGACCGTCGACCCCCAGCGTGGCGGCCACACCCTTCAAGGTGTGCAGGGCGCGCGCCAGCGCAGGCGCTTCGGCCTGATCGGCCAGGCCGCGCAGCTCGGCCGGCAGATCGGCCAGGTCGCCGACAAAGCGTTGCAGCATGCGCCGGTAGACCTGGGCATCGCCACCCAGGCGGGCGATGGCCGGTGCCAGGCTCACGCCGGCGGCCGCAGCGGCCTGGTCCACCGCTTCGGGCAAGGGGCTGGCGGCGCGGCCTTGCGTGGCCGGGTCGGCCGGAGCCGCAGGACGGCCGGCGAGCCGGCGCAAGACCTGCACCAGGTGGTCCAGGTCAAAGGGCTTGCCGATGTGTTCGTTCATGCCGGCGGCCAGGCAGGCCAGGCGGTCGGACTCCATCGCGTTGGCCGTCATCGCGATGATCGGCAGGGCCGGCAGCGCCAGGTCCTCGCGGATCGCGCGGGTGGCGCCAAAGCCGTCCATCACCGGCATCTGCAGGTCCATCAGCACCACGTCGAAAGGCGGGTCGGCGGCAGCCACCGCTTCGACCGCCTCCTTGCCGTTGTTGGCAATCTGCACGCTGGCGCCTTCGTCTTCCAGCAGCTCACGCGCGACCTGCTGGTTGTTGAGGTTGTCCTCGGCCACCAGCAGCCGCAGGCCGGCCAGGCGCTGTGCGCTGGGTGCGCTGGCGGTGCGCGCCGGGGCTGCAGGGCCCTGGCCCAGCCCGGCGTCGGCGATGGCGTCAAACAGCATCGAAGGGGTCACCGGCTTGACCAGGAAACCGTCCAGCAGCGCCTGGTCGGCCGGGCTGCGCTGGGCCAGCATCTCGCGCCCGTGGGCGGTGACCATGACGATGACGGGCGTCTTGCCGCCCAAGCCCAGCGCGCGGATGCGCTGGCTGGTGGCCCAGCCGTCCAGCCCCGGCATCTGCCAGTCAACGAAGACCGCGTCGAACAGCGTGCCCTGCGCCGCCTGCGCCTGTAGCAGCGCCAGCGCAGCTTCGCCGCTGTCGGCCAGGGTGAGTGTCCAGCCCAGCGAGTCGCCCATGCGCTGCAGCACGTCGCGCGCGGTGGGGTTGTCGTCCACCACCAGCGCGCGCAGTGGCGCCTTGGGCGCCGGCACGGGCGCAACGGCTTCGTCTGCTGCTGCGCGGTCGAGCAAGGCCTCGCCCACCACCGGCAGCGTGATGGTGAAGTGAAAGCGGCTGCCCTGGCCGAGGGCGCTGTCCAGCCGCAGTTCGCCGCCCATCAGCGCCACCATGCGCTGGCTGATGGCCACGCCCAGCCCGGTGCCGCCGAAGCGCCGCGTCGTCGAGGCCTCGGCCTGCGTGAAGCCGCTGAAGATGCGCGCGTGGTTCTCGGGCGCGATGCCTATGCCGGTGTCACGCACCGCGATGTCCACCGTCACGCCGGCGGCGTCGCGCTGCAGCACGCGGATCGACAGCACCACCTCGCCGCGGGCCGTGAACTTGATGGCGTTGCCGGTCAGGTTGGTCAGCACCTGTTGCAGGCGCATGGCGTCGCCCACCAGTTGGCGCGGCAGGCGGGCGTCGATGTCGAACAGCACCTCCACCGGCTTGGCGCCGACGTTGGCCGAGACGATCACCGACAGGTCGCGCAGCAGCTGGTCGATGCGGAAAGGGTGCGCGTCCAGCGTCATCTTGCCGGCCTCGACCTTGGAGAAGTCCAGGATGTCGTTGAGCAGCCCCAGCAGCGAGCGTGCCGCGCCTTCGGTCTTGACGGTGTAGTCGGCCTGGCGCGCGCTCAGCTCGGTCTTGCGCAGCAGGGCCAGCATGCCCAGGATGGCATTCATCGGCGTGCGGATCTCGTGGCTCATGTTGGCCAGGAATTGGCTTTTCGCCACCGAGGCCTTTTGCGCCGCCTCGGTGGTCTGCGTCAACTCGGTGATGTCGATGCGGAAGCCGACGAGGTGGCCGTCGGGCATGCGCCGGTCGACGATGCGGATCGTGCGGCCGTTGCCCAGCTTTTGAACCACGGCGCCGTCACCCGCCTTGCGTTGCGCCAGGCGCTCGGCCACCCATTCTTCGACCCTTCCCACCGCCGCCGGCCGCTGGCCGCGCAGCGCGCTTTGGCGTATCAGGTCTTCGTACGCTGCACCGGGCACGAAGAGCTCGGCGGTGTCGGGAAACATCTGCCGGTACTTGTCGTTGCAGAACACCAGCCGGTCGTCGGGGTCGAACAAGACAAAGGCCTCGTCGATGGCGTCGATGGCGCCGCGCATCAGCTGGCTGCTGCGCAGCACGTCGGTCTCGGCGCGCTTGCGCGCGCTGACGTCGGTGTAGGTGGTGACGAAGCCACCACCGGGCATCGGCCCGCCGCGGATTTCCAGCGGCGTGCCGTCGGGGCGCTCGCGTTCGAACTGGTGCGCCAGCGTGGTCGAGCGTGCGCGCTCGACGATGGCCTGCACCGTGGCCTCGACGTTCTGGCTGCCGTATTCGCCGCGCGCGGCATTGAAGCGGATGATGTCCTCGAAGCGCGTCGGCGGGGTCGCAAACAGGGTATCCGGAAAGTCCAGCAGGCGGCGGAATTCGTTGTTGGCCGCTACCAGGTTCAGCTCGGCGTCGAACACGCTCAGGCCGCAGGGCAGGTTCTCGATCACGCTGCTCACGAGTTCGGCATTGCGGCGCACAGCCAGCTCCATGGCACGGCGTGCCGTGACGTCCTGGAAGGCCCCCATCAGACGCTGCGCGCGGCCGTCGACCCAGTCGACCTCGCCCACGGCGCGGACCCAGATCGCCCGGCCGGTGGCAGTGATGAAGGGCAGCTCCAGGTCGTAGCCCTGGCCGCTGTCGATGGCGCGCTGCATGGCCTGGGCGACGAGCGGCCGCGCCTCGGGTGCGTAGTAGCCAATGGCTTCTTCGACGCTGGGCTGGTGGCCCGGCGGCAGATCGTGGATGCGGCAGGTCTGGTCGCTCCACTGGATGGTCTGCGTCGCGACATCGAACTCCCAGCCGCCCACGCCGCCGATGCGACCGGTGCGGTCCAGGAAGTCCTGGCTGGCGCGCAGCGCAGCCTCGGCCTGCTTGCGCTGGCTGATGTCCATGTGGGTGCCGGCCATCCAGCGCGGGCGGCCATCGGCAGCGCGGCTGAAGACCTTGCCGCGTGTCAGCACCCAGACCCAGTGGCCTTCGCGGTGGCGCACCCGGTTTTCGCTCTCCAGCGCCGGCAGCTCGCCGCGGAAGTGCTGCTTCAGCAAGGCCTCGGTGCGGGCGATGTCTTCCGGGTGCGAGCGATCGCGCCAGGTGCCCATGCGGGTCTCGCCCAGCTCGGCCAGCGTGTGGCCGATGATCTGCGCCCAGCGCTCGTTGAAAAGCAGCGCGTCGGTCTCCAGATTCCACTCCCAGGTGCCGACGTTGGTGCCCTCGATGATGTTGGCCAGCGCCAGGCGTTCGCGGGCCAGCGCCCGCGCGGCGGTCTTGCTGGCGGTGATGTCGGTGCGGATCGAGATGAATTTTGAAATCTCGCCGTCAGCGCCGATGAAGGGGGCGATGACGCTGTCGACCCAGTACAGCGAGCCATCCTTGGCCCGATTGCAGACTTCACCGCGCCAGGGCTTGCCAGCGCCTACCGTGCGCCACATCCCGGCCCAGAAGCCGGGCGGCTGCTGGTCGGAATTGATCAGGCGGTGGTCCTGACCTAGCAGCTCTTCGCGCGCATAGCCGCTGATGTGGCAGAAGGCATCGTTGGCCTGGATGATGCGCCCGCCGCGGTCGGCCACCGAGACGATGGCGTGCAGGTCGATGGTGCGCAGCAGCGCGTCGTTGTCGCGCAGCGCGGCCTGCAGCTGGGTCTGCGCCACATGCCGCACGGTGACGTCGCTGCCCACTTCCATGAAGCCGGTGAGCAGGCCGTTCGGGTCATGCAGCGGTTGGATCTCGGTGTCGAACCAGAACTCGCGGCCGTCGCGGGCGCGGTTGAGGATCTCGACTCTGCAGCCGGTGCCAGCGGCGGCCGAGTCGGCCAGCACTTGCAGCGCCGCCGGATCGGCGTTGCCGCTGCCCAGCAGCTGCCCCGGCGTCTTGCCCAAAGCCGCCTCGGGCGTGTAGCCGGTGATCCGCGTGAAGCCTTCGTTGACCCATACGATGCGCAGCTCGCGGTCGGTGATCGACACCGCGTTGGAGGTGTGGCGTGCCACCTGAGCCAGCCGGGCCAGGTCGGCTGTCATCGCGTGCGCCAGCGCCTCGGCGCGGCGCCGTCCTGAGGTTTGCTGGCGCACCAGGGCCGCCAGCAGGCTGCTGACCAGCACGCCACCGCCGGCCAACAGCCAGGCCGACCAAGAGCCCAGCTCGGCGTCGAACTGCCGCGTACTGCGCGCCTGCATCACCAGCGAACGGCCCGGCAGCGCCAGCGTGCGGGTTGCCTCAAAGCGCCCTGCCGTGCGGCCCGCCGTCACCGCGCTGGCGGGCACGGCGGGGGCTGCCGCGCCGTTGGCGCTGGCGTTCGACGTGAAGACAAGACCGCCGGTAGAGTGGCCTTCGGCATCGGCGCTGAGTTCGAACTCCAGATCGCCTGCGGCGACGTCGTGGATGTTGCCGAGCAGTTCGCGCGCCACGATGGGTGCGTACAGCAAGCCGACCAGCGCCTTGCGCCGCTGCTGAGGTGTGACCGGGTCGGAACCCTGGCGATATACCGGCACGAACAGCAGGAAGCCGGGACTGCGCTTTTCATCCTGCACCAAGGTGATGGACGCGCTCAGCGTGGGCTCGCCTTCGGTCATCGCGCGCTCGGCGGCTTCTCGGCGTACGGGTTCGGAGCCCACGTCCAGCCCGACAGCGCTCAAGTTGGGGGCCAGAGGCTCGATGAACTTGATGACGTACAGGTCGTCGTGACCCTTGTCGGCCAGCTGGCGCAGCGCGAAGCGGGGTGCTTCGTCCAACCGCTCGGCAGCGATGAAAGCGTCCAGACCGGCCCGCTCGACGCGCTGGATGAAACCGAGGCCGCGCACGCCCGGAAAGTCCAGCGCCATGCCGCGCGCCTCGACATAGGCGCGAAATTCGGCCCGGCCGACCCGCGGGCTGGCGGCATACAGGCCGCTCGCGCCTTTCAAGGGGTATATGGGCTGGCGAAAGCGGCGCAGCACGTCGTCGGCTACCCGGTCGACGCTGCGCTCGAAGGCTGAGCGAGCCTGTGCTTCCGTCTCGTGATGACGCCAAGCACCTGCGGTTATCGCCAGCAGCGACCCCAGCACGCCTATCAGCGCTGGCAGCGTCTGGCCGTGGAGTCGTCTGCGTTCAAGCCATTGCCACATGTTCCGTCATCTTTCGAAGGCGCGAAGCAGGCAGGGCGCCTTCAACCCGTCATGCGCATTCGCGCTGGCGCCATCATCACGCGCCGGGCCAACACACTTGGGCCGAAGGAACTGGGCAAAGACGGGCCTGTTCTGGGCAGCCGTGCGGCACAGCGAGCCCGCGCCGGACACCA
>JANNZD010000272.1:0-2670 GCA_031410435.1 Betaproteobacteria bacterium
TGACCGGCATGCACGGCGCGCACGCCGCCGGCAGCATCGCCGCCGACCTGCAGCAAGCCATCAATGCCGGCACCACGCCCAAGCTCAGCTGGGCCAAGGACGTCAACGGCATCCGCCATGTCAAGGCGCTGGTGGTCAGCAACAGCAGTGACCCCGACCTGGTGGCCTTGCGCAGCGATGTGCTGGCCAAGGGCGGCGCGGTCTACCTGCGCTACACCTCGGTGACGGCGCTGTCGGTGATGCTGCCAGCCAACCAGGTGGCGGCCATCGCCGCACGCAGCGACGTGCAGGGCATCTCGCCCAACCGCCTGACTGCCCGCACCGCCAGCGCGCTGGAATACGCCACCGGCACGCTGAGCAGCACGGTGCGCAGCTACATCACACCCACCAGCTACAGCGGCCTGGACGGCACCGGGGTAGGCATCGCGGTGCTGGACTCGGGCATCGAGAAGACCCACAGCAATCTGCTGGGCCTGGACGGCAATACAACCCGGGTGAAGAAGGCGGTCGATTTCCAGAAGGTCGGTGATGCCACGGCCGTGGGTGTCAAGGACTGGACCGCCGGCATCGATGCGTCGGCCGCTCTCTACCCCGGCAGCGCTTCGATGGCCGGCTACGAGGCGACGATCAACGCGCTGGCCATCAACCGGCCCGACCTCTATGGCCATGGCAGCCATGTGGCCAGCATTGCGGCTGGCCGCGGCTACTACCAGGCCAATGATTCCACCGGCATCGCGCCCAACGCCAACCTCTACGACGTCAAGGTGCTGGACGCCAACGGCTACGGTCAGATGAGCGACGTGATCGCCGCCATCGACTGGGTGATCTACCACGCCAGGGAATACAACATCCGGGTGATGAACCTGAGCCTGGCGGCCGACTCGACCGAGACCTGGCAGACCGACCCGCTGGCGCGCGCGGCGCGCAGTGCGGTGGCGGCGGGCATCACGGTGGTGGTGGCGGCCGGCAACTTCGGCCAGGCCGGCAACGGCGCACCGCGCTACGGCAGCATCGGCTCACCGGGCCACGAACCGTCGGTGATCACGGTCGGCTCGGCCAATACCCAGGGCAGTGCAGCGCGCGGCGACGACAGCGTCAGCCGCTTCAGTTCCGCCGGCCCGACCCGCGGCGCCTTCATCGACCCCACCGGTGTGCGGCGGGTGGACAACCTGCTCAAGCCCGACCTGGTCGCGCCGGGCAACAAAATCGCTGGCGCGCTGGCCACCGACAAGGCCGGCGCCGGTGGCTCTTGGAACTACCTGGGCAAGTCCTACAGCGTGCTGTCCTCGCCCTACGGCGGCACAGCCCAGAACGGCAAGGTGGCGTTGATGAACCTGAGCGGCACCTCGATTGCCGCACCGGCCGTGGCGGGCACGGTGGCCTTGATGCTGCAGGCCAACCCGGGGCTGACGCCGCCGCTGATCAAGGCCATGCTGCAGTACTCGGCCCAGCCCCTGGCCGGGGCCAACCTGCTGCAACAAGGCGCCGGGCTGCTGAATGTCGACGGCGCGACCCAGCTTGCCAAGGCCCTGCGCAGCGACATCAGGCCTGCCATCGAGGCCGGCACCCTGTTGCCCGGGGCCAGCCTGCTGGCCACCGGCAAATCGATGCCGGCCTCCAGCTCGACGCTGAACGGCCAGCGTTTCGACTGGGGCCGCATCGCCTATGTCGGCGGTAACCAGATCGTCAGCGGCAATGCCTTGTTCACCACCTACCAGCCGGTGTGGGACCACCGCCTGGTGTGGGTGCGTGACAAGGTCCTGCGCCATGCCGTGTCCTACTGGCCGGCCGCCAGCGGCGTGCCGGCCAACACCTTTGTCAGAGCCATCCTGCCGTCAGCCGCCGCCAACCAGGCCCTGCTGAGCCCCGGCGTGGTGCGCGCCACCAACCTGCTGGGCAGCAGCTCCGCGCTGGGGCTGGCCGGCGCCTTCACCCCCAGCGCCACCCTGGCCGGGTGGCTGGCCGCCGGCAGCGGCCTGGTGCTGGCCAACGGCGTGGTGCTCAGCGAAGGCGTCGTGCTCAGCGAAGGCGTGGTGCTGAGCGAAGGCGTGGTGCTGAGCGAGGGCGTGGTGCTGAGCGAGGGCGTGGTGCTCAGCGAGGGCGTGGTGCTCAGCGAAGGCGTGGTGCTGAGTGAATCCGGCCAGACCGGTGTGGCGTCGGCCAACGATTCAAGCCTGCTGGGCGAGCCCTGAGGCGCTGCCTGCTGCCGGCCCTGCCCGGGGCCTGGGACGGCGCAGCCCGCGCCGGCCGGCGGCGTCAACCGGTGGTTCCTTGCCCCCTGGCTCAAGTTCTTGGCGCCCATGGCGACAACGATCAAGCAGCGTTGCGCCTTGCATCTTTCAGCGTCTGGCAACTGCGAAATAACACCGGCAATAGCGCGCACTTCTGCGGCTTGCCCTGTGCGCAAGACGGCTAGGCCACGCATCATTTGCACATCCAGAAATCGCCACTTGTCAATCCCTGGATCAAGGGGTGGATGAGCAGAACCCTTCCAACAAAAGGACACATCGATGAAGTACCTCACCCTGACCCGATGGACCCGCCGCAGCCTGCTGCGCCTGGGCACTGCAGCCGCCCTCGGCCTGGGCTTGATCGGCACCACGCTGATCGCCCCGCCGGCGCTGGCGCAGACCAGCCCCGCGGCCTGGTCCAAGCTGGCGCGCGACCTGC
>JANNZD010000273.1:0-5781 GCA_031410435.1 Betaproteobacteria bacterium
CCGCATCGTGCACCAGCACCAGCCCGGCGCGATCATCCAGCGCCGCCAGTCCGGCCAGCACCGACTGCTGCCGCTCCTCGCCGCCATCGAGTTCACGGCCCAGCCGGCGGCCGCGCCGCGCGATCTCGGGCCGCGCGAAGCGCCGCCACCCCTGGCCGCCGCCGCCGGCCGTGACCTGCCAGCCACGGTGCCGGACCGGCCGGCCCCGCCCAGCTTCGCGGTGGCGGCGCCGGCTGCGGCGCCTGTCCCCGTGCAGCCGCCTGGCGTTGGACCGGCCCTTGCCAACGCCGATTCGGCAACGCCGGCCCCCGCCCCGGCCAGCCCGCCCGGCCCGGGCGCAGGCGCAGGCGCAGTGGCGGCGCCGGCGGCCACGCCGTCTGGCGCGCGCCAGGTGGCGGGTGCGCCTGACGCCGGCCCGCGGGTCGGGCGCGACCGGGCCACCGCGCCCTCGCAGGCGGCTTCGGCGGCCCGCCTCAACCTCGACCTGGCGCGGCCGCGCGGCGGCCCGATCGCGGCCCAGGGCAGCCGGGGCCTGTTGTCGGTGGTGCCGCACCCGCCCGAGATCAAGTCCAAGCTGGCGCAGGAGATCGAGGCCGCCGCCCTGGCCGATTGCCGCAAGGCCTACAAGGACATGGGCCTGGCGGCCGTGGTCCCGCTGGCCGCAGATGCGCTGCGCGACAAGGGCTGCCGCTGGTAGGCCGGCCCTGGGGTTTGTCTGGGTGTTGCCGGCGGCCGCCGCCCGTCACCATCACAGGCCGGCCAAATTGGCCTGACCATTTGACCCATTCGCCGGCGCCGCTCCGGGCAGCCGCGCCAGCCCCAACCGAACCCCCATGCCCATCCAGCCATTGGAGCCGCGCCGCCTGTACCGCCAGATTGCCGACCAGCTGCGCGGCTTGATCCTGGCGGGCGAATGGCCGGTGGGCGGGCGCCTGCCGGCCGAACGCGACCTGGCCGCCCAGTTGGGGGTGTCGCGCCCGTCGGTGCGCGAGGCCCTGATCGCGCTGGAAGTGCAGGGCTGGGTGGCGGTGCGCGTGGGCTCGGGCATCGAGGTCATCGCGCGCGAGACCCGGGCCCAGGCGCCGCGCCTGGAGGGCGTGTTCGGCCCCTTCGAGATCATCCGCGCGCGCCAGCTGGTGGAAGGCGAGCTGGCCGCCCAGGCCGCACTGGGCATGGGCGCACAGGCGGTGCAGGGCCTGCGTCAGGCGCTGGACGCGATGGCCCGCGATGTGGCCCGGGGCGTGGCGCCAATCCTGGGCGACCGCCTGTTCCATCTGCGCCTGGCCGAGGCCGCCGGCAACGGCCCGCTGCTGCGCACCGTGACCGAGCTGTTCGACGAGCGCAACAACCCGCTGTTCGAGCAACTGGGCCAGCATGTCGAGACACCCCCTACCTGGCGCCTGGCGCTGGCCGAGCACCAGGCGGTGATCGATGCGATCGCCCGCGCCGACCCGGCTGCGGCACGCCAGGCCATGCACCAGCACCTTCAGGCGTCGCATGACCGCTTTGCCGGCACCCCCCTCACCCCCACCCCCCACTGACAGGACCCCACCCCATGACACTCCGCCTGCAGGGCAAGAAAGCCTTCATCACCGCCGCCGGCCAGGGCATCGGCCGCGCCATCGCCGAGGCCTTTGTGCGCGAGGGCGCGCAGGTCGTCGCCAGCGACATCAATGCGGCGCTGCTGCACGGCCTGGCCGAGGCCACCGGCTGCCGCGCCCGGGTGCTGGACGTGACCCAGGCCGAGGCGATCCGCGCCGCAGCGGCCGAGATCGGCCCGGTCGATGTGCTGGTCAATGCCGCCGGCTTCGTGCATGCCGGCAGCTTGCTGGATTGCACCGAGGCCGAGTGGGAGGCAGGCTTCAACCTCAATGTGCGGTCGCAGTTCCGCCTGATCCGCGCCTTCCTGCCCGGCATGCTGGCCGAGAACGGCGGCACGGGCGGGTCCATCATCAATGTGGCGTCGGTGGTCGGCAGCATCAAGGGCGCGCCCAACCGCTTTGTCTACGGCGCCACCAAGGCTGCCGTGATCGGCCTGACCAAGTCGGTGGCGGCCGACTTCGTCACCCGGGGCGTGCGCTGCAATGCGATCTGCCCCGGCACCGTGGAGTCGCCCAGCCTGCGCGAGCGCATCAGCACCCAGGCCCGCGCCAGCCAGATGACGCTGGAGCAGGTCGAGGCCGCTTACGTGGCCCGCCAACCGATGGGGCGGCTGGGCCGCACCACCGAGATCGCCGCGCTGGCGGTCTACCTGGCCAGCGACGAGAGCGCCTTCACCACCGGCACCACCCAGGTCATCGACGGCGGCTGGTCCATCTGACAGCCACCCTGACCCCCAAGGCATGACCGCCCCACCCCCACTGGAGAAACCCGATGAAACTTCTGCGCTACGGCCCCAAGGGCCAGGAAAAACCCGGCCTGCTCGATGCCCAGGGCCAGCTGCGAGACCTGAGCGGCGTGATCAGCGATCTGCGCGCCGACCTGCTCACCCCCGAGGGCCTGGCGCCGCTGCGTGCCCTCGACCCTGCCAGTCTGCCCTTGGTGGCCCGGCCCGGCCGCATGGCGCCACCCTGGAGCGGCATGGGCAAGTTCATCTGTGTCGGCTTGAACTATGCCGACCATGCGGCCGAGTCCGGCATGGCGGTGCCGGCCGAGCCGGTGCTGTTCACCAAGCACACCTGCACCGTGATCGGCTGCAACGACCCGGTGGTGCTGCCCCAGGGCTCGGTCAAGAGCGACTGGGAGGTGGAGCTGGGCGTGGTGATCGGCCGCACCGCACGTTATGTGAGCGAGGCGGATGCGCTGAGCCATGTGGCGGGTTATTGCGTGGTCAATGACGTGTCGGAGCGCGAATACCAGCTCGAGCGCGGCGGCACCTGGGACAAGGGCAAGGGCTGCGACACCTTCGGCCCGGTCGGCCCCTGGCTGGTGACGGCCGACGAGGTGGCCGACCCGCAGCAACTCGGCATGTGGCTGGAGGTCAATGGCAAGCGCCATCAGAACGGCAGCACGCGCACCATGGTCTTCGGTGTCGCCCAGCTTGTGAGCTATATCAGCCGCTTCACCACCCTCTATCCAGGGGATCTGATCAGCACGGGAACCCCCCCAGGTGTGGGAATGGGTCACAAACCCGAATCAGTATTTCTGAAAGCAGGCGATAAAATGAAACTCAGCATCGAAGGCCTGGGCGAGCAAAACCAGACCGTGTACGCGTGGGACCCGGCACTGATAGACGGCTGAATGAGCGGCCGGGTGCTAGCGGGATCAAGACGCGACATGTTGCTCATGACAACAAGTATTTCTCGGGGCTGTTTGCCCAAGGATTCCGGGGGGGGGACCCCTTTGAAGGCCACCTCAACATGCAGACCAGAACCGTCACCATCCACAACGGCACCCGTATTCGCGTACCCGAACATATCCAGCGCATCGATACCCACAGCACCCACGGCTGGCAGATGCGCTACGGACAACCCACCCTGTTCTTCTCGGACGGGCAAGGCACCGGCAACGGGCCCCGCCCGGCGCTCAAGCGGGCTGTCGAGGCGCTGCGCCAGCGCATTGCCGAGTTGCCCGCCCCCACCGGGCTGCAGCGCGGCACCAGCCCGAACAAGCAGAACGACCTGCCGGTGGGCATCAGCGGCCCGATCCTGCGCCAGCGGCCTGGGCGGTCGGTGCCGGAATGCCATTTCTCGGTCAACCTGCCGCGCTTTGGCGGCAAGCCGCTGCGCCGCAGCGTCTACATCGCCAACCAGAACACCTACACCCCCGAGCGCTACACCGAGGCGCTCAATTCCGCGCTCGAGATGCGCCGCGCTGCCGAGGCGCAGTACCAGGTCGACGCCACCACGGCCAAGCGCCTGCAGGCCAGCAAGCTGTAGTCCGCCGGCGGGCGGTGGCCGGCCGGGGTGCTTGGGCGCAAAACCCCTGACGGAGGCCCGATGACAACGCCCACGATTCGCATCCACCCGGCCGACAATGTCGTCATTGCGCGCCGCCAATTGCTGGGCGGCACCGCCCTGGTCGAAGAAGCCGGCCTGCTCGTCAGCGGCATGGTGCCGCCGGGGCACAAGCTGGCCACCGAGGCGATAGGCGCCGGGCAGGCGGTGCGCCGCTACAACCAGGTGATCGGCCATGCGACGCAGGCCATCCGGCCGGGCCAGCATGTGCACAGCCACAACCTGGCCTTTGCCAACTTTGCGCGCAGCCATGAGGTGGGCGCCGGGGCCCTGGCCACCGACTATGTGGCCGAGCCAGCCACTTTCATGGGCATCGTGCGGGGCGATCTGGCGCAGGTGGGCACTGCGGGCGGGCGGGTGGCCACGCGCAACTACATCGGCGTGCTGACCTCGGTGAACTGCTCGGCCACCGCCGCCCGGGCGATTGCCGACCACTTCCGGCGCGATATCCGGCCGCAAGCCTTGGCGGCCTACCCCAATGTCGACGGCGTGGTGGCGCTGACCCACGGCATGGGCTGCGCCACCGCCAGCGATGGCGAGGAACTGCAGGTGCTGCGCCGCACCCTGGGCGGCTATGCCCGGCATGCCAATTTCGCGGCGGTGCTGGTGGTGGGCCTGGGCTGCGAGACCAACCAGATCCAGGGCCTGATCGCCCAGGAGGGCCTGCAGGAGGGCGCCCGGCTGGTGGCCTTCAACATCCAGGATACCGGCGGCACCGCGCAGACCGTCAAGCGCGGCATCGCCGAGATCGAGCGCCTGCTGCCCGAGGCCAATGCGGTGCGGCGCCAGCCGGTGCCGGCCTGCCACCTGGTGGTGGGCCTGCAGTGCGGCGGGTCGGACGGCTACTCGGGCATCAGTGCCAATCCGGCGCTGGGTGCGGCGGTTGACCGGCTGGTGCGCCATGGCGGCACCGCCATCCTCAGCGAGACCCCCGAGATCTATGGCGGCGAGCACCTGCTGACGCGCCGCGCCGCCAGCCCGGCGGTGGCCGAGAAACTGCTGGCGCGCATCCGCTGGTGGGAGGCCTACACCGCGCGCAATGCGATGTCGATGGACAACAACCCGTCGGCCGGCAACAAGGCCGGCGGGCTGACCACCATCCTGGAGAAATCACTGGGCGCCATCGCCAAGAGCGGCACCACCCGGCTGGTCGATGTCTACGAGTTCGCCCAGCCGATCACCGCGCGGGGCTTCGTCTACATGGATTCACCCGGCTACGACCCGGTGTCGGCCACCGGCCAGGTGGCCGCCGGCGCCAACCTGATCTGCTTCACCACCGGTCGCGGCTCGGCCTATGGCTGCGCGCCCAGCCCCTCGCTCAAACTGGCCACCAACAGCGCGTTGTGGCAACGCCAGGAAGAGGACATGGACATCAACTGCGGCAGCGTGGTGGACGGCAGCGAGACGGTGGACCAGGTGGGCGAGCGCATCTTCCAGCTGATCCTGGCCACCGCCTCAGGGCGGGCCACCAAGAGCGAACAGCATGGCTATGGCCAGAACGAATTCGTGCCCTGGCAACTCGGTGCGGTGATGTAGCGGGGCGGGCGGCGGCCAGGCGGTGCCGCCTCAGACACTCAGCCCGCATTGCGCACGTAGATGTCGGTGTCCGGCAGCAGGCCGCGCAGGGCCGCGAAAGCCGCTTCGGCCAGTGCCGCGCCGCCGCAGCGCAAGGCACCCGACAGTACCAGATCCACCTCGCCGGGCAGCACCGACAGGCGCAGCACCTGCCCGGCGCCGGCATCGGCATTGCGGGCATCGGCGGTGAAGCCCAGTGCCGGGCCCAGGGCGGCCATCACGCGCTGCACCGCAGTCGGGCTGCCATGCA
>JANNZD010000274.1:0-2385 GCA_031410435.1 Betaproteobacteria bacterium
CACCTTGCGGGCGGGCGCCTACGCGGTGGCGCACCGTGATCCCTTTGACCGCATGCTGGCCGCCCAGGCCGAACTGGAGTCTTTGCCCTTGCTCACCTGCGATGCAGCCCTGGCCGCGTTTGCCTGCAAGACCGTCTGGTAGTGGCAGGGCTTACCGCTCGGCTCAGCGGCCAAGAACCAAGCGCCGATCCCTGCCGTCGTATCTGGCGGTGCGTGAATCGATGTTCAAGCCGCTTGGCGGTGTTCGATCGACAGGGGCCATGCGCCGATCTTGCTGGCGTCCAGGATCACCGTTTCGACCAGGGTGCCATCGGCGGCATAGCTGACATGCGTATGCCAGTCTTGTGAGACCTCTCGAGCAATCGGTTTATCTGACAGCCGTATCACCAGCGTGTCGTCGTCGTCGAAGTAGGTGGTTTTCATGACATCAACCCAGAGAACATGCCCCAGCATCGCGCCAAAACGGATCTGTCCGCAACAGACGGGGTTGCACGCCACCTGTGCCAGCTGCTGTGGATAGGCGGCCGGCACAGGCAACGCTCATCACTGCTTGGCGCCCTCTACCAGCCGTCGGCCCAGCGACACTGCATAAGGTGCAGCGCGGGCGGCCAGCATCGGGTCGGTGGACGGCTCGACACCCTTGGGCAGGTTCATCGGGTTGTAGTTGACGGCCACGCACGGGCCTGTGGCGTCGGCAGAAACCGATTTGACGACAAGGCGGCCCAGCGTCACTTTCTTGCGGTCGTCGGGCAGGGGTGTCACTGCGCTGTCGATCTTGTCGCCGGCTTGCGCCAATTGCAGATTGAAGTCGAAAGCGACACCACCGGCTGCCACGCGCTGGCGAATGTCATCGAACAAGAAGTCGGTGCCCTTGGCCTTGGCCTCATCGTCCGTCAGGGTCTGGGTGCCGCCAACAGGCTCGAAAACCCACTTGCCGAACTGCTTCTTGCCGGCTGCATCCACAAACGCAAAGGCATGCACCCCCCAGTAGTTCACCTTGCTGAAACTGGCGGGCACCGGCTGGTTGGCAAAGTACTTGGCCTGCATCAGCACTTCGGGGTTGGCGTCGGCAAAGGCCTTCACTTTGTCGGGATTGGGCTTCTTGGTCTCGGGGTCTGGCGCCAGGGATTCAAGCCGCCCCAACATCTGCTCGGGTGTGGCCGCGCCAAAGATCGGTGCCGAGATGTTGCCCATCTGCCAGCGCTCACCGCCGGGCAGGTCGAATTCGAGCGCCATATTGCGCTGGCTGCGGGCGTTGTCCGGCGCCTTGGGGTTGCCACCACCCATCGAGAACCGAACCGTCACAGGCACGGTCTTGCCGCTGAACGCAGACGATACCGACAGGGCCCGGCCTTCTGCACTGCCGACGAACTCGCCTGTGGCGCAGACGCCTTTGGCACCGGATCGGCGGAAGCCGTCGAACTTGCCACCGGCTGCCTCAAAGGCATTGACCATGCGGCTGGGATCGACTTGCGCGCTTGCAGGCTGCAGCCACAGGGCTGCGGCCGCAGCCAGGACAGACAAAACGGGCTTGGTCGGGTGAGGAAGATATTGCATGAACGAGGCTCCTGTCAGGGTGAGGGTGAGGGTGAGGGTGAGGGTGAGGGTGGGGTGGGGGGTGAGGGTGGCGGGGATGTGCGACCGGTTATCAGGCCCGGTGCCTCTCGAACCAGTCGCCGGCCAGCTTTTGGGCGTAGACGGCGGCGGCCTTGTCGTAACTGGGGCGATGGTCTCTTGCTTCATAAAGGCGTCGGTACCGGCGTAAAGGCCCAGCACCGGTACCTTGGTCGAATCGGCCAGCATCACCGGAAACTTGCCCGCCCCGGCAGGCATGGCACGGTAGGCCGGGATCATGCCGTTAGCAGCGCTGCTCGCAGCGCCTGGAGATCAGTGGTCAGCGCCTCGCGGTGCTGGGCAGAGCACTGCGTGTTGAGTGCTGCCTGCTTGTGCACGGCATGGGCCTGCTGCTGCAAGTCGGCGCCGGCAGTGGTCAAGGACAAGATCACCGAGCGGTCGTCCTGGCTGCTGCGCTGGCGCCGCACCAGCCCCTTGACGACCAGCTTTCGCACCAGCGGCACCAGCGTGCCGGCATCCAGCGCAACGGTCTCGGCCAATGCGCCGGCCGTCAGCGATTGGTGTTGCCACAACGCCAGCATCACCACGTATTGCGGATAGGTCAGGCCCAGCGGCGCGAGCAGCGGGCGGTAGGCCTTGCTCATGGCCAGCGACGCTGAATACAGCGCAAAACACAACTGGTTGACCAGGAACAGCTCAGCAGCGGGCGGGTTCAGCGTCTTGCGAGTTGGCACAGCGACTGCTTGCGTCAAAGAAGATGACAAAAATATATCGTATGAAACATATAGCTTGTATCAGGGTATTTGCTAG
>JANNZD010000275.1:0-3288 GCA_031410435.1 Betaproteobacteria bacterium
CCCTTCACGCCCAGCGAATGGTTCGGAGCCAGCGGCCAGCTGATCCGCCGCATGACCATGGTGGCACCGCCCTACCCGCAGGGCTACACACCGTCGCTGGTGTTCACCCAGCCGCCGGTGGAGCGCCTGCTGCGCGACAAAGTGGCACAGCTGCCGAATGTGACCGTGGCCCTGGCCACCACGCTGACCGCGCTGACACAGGACGCCGACGGCGCCACACTGACGCTGCAGGCCGAGGGCGAGCCCGACCGTCAAGTGCGCGCATCCTGGGTGATAGGTTGCGACGGCGGCAGCAGCACGGTGCGCGGCCTGGCCGGCATCGCGCTGGACGACCTGGGCTTTGACGAGCCCTGGCTGGTGGTAGACCTGCATGTCAACGCGCGCGGCCTGGCCCGCCTGCCCAAGACCAGCGTGCAGTACTGCGAGCCCGACCGGCCCTGCACCATGGTGATCGGCCCCGGCAATCACCGGCGCTGGGAGATCTCGCTCAAAGAGGGTGAAGACCCGCACCAGGTGGCCACGCCCGAGGGCACCTGGGCACTGCTGTCGCGCTGGCTGTCGCCGGACGAGGGCACGCTGTGGCGCCAGAGCAGCTACCGCTTCCATGCGCTGGTGGCGCAGCAATGGCGGGCCGGGCGGGTGTTCATCGCTGGCGACGCCGCCCACATGCAGCCGCCCTTCCTGGGCCAGGGCATGTGCCAGGGCGTGCGCGACGTGGCCAACCTGGGCTGGAAGCTGGCCGCCGTGCTGCGCGGCGACATGCAGGGCACCGCCGCAGAGCGCCTGCTCGACAGCTATGGCCCCGAGCGGGGCGGCCATGTGCGCAGCCTCACCGGCCGGCTCAAGGCCGCCGGCGCCATCATCTGCGAGCGCGACGCGGCCAAGGCCAGGGCCCGCGATGCGCGCCTGCTGGCTGAGTGCGACGGCGTGGTCAAGGACACCCCGCGCCAGGACGTGCTGCCCAGGCTGGAGGCCGGCCTGCTGGCGGCGCAGGACACACCCGGCCGCGGCACGCTGTTCCCGCAGCCCCGGCTGACCGATGGCCGGCTGATGGATACCGCGCTGGGCAGCGGCTGGCGCCTGGTGGCCGATGGCCAACTGCCCTTGCCGCCGGCCCCCGGCCTGGCCATGCTGGACTTGGGCGCCACGCCCGAGGCCGAGGGCGTGGTGGCTGACTGGATGGCCCGCCAGGGCTGCCATGCCGCGCTGCTGCGGCCCGATCACTATGTCTATGGCACGGCGGCCGATGCCGCCGAACTGACAACCCTGCTGGCCGAGCAGCGCGCCGCGCTGGTCGCCTGAGCCCACCGGAGTACCCCATGCAACGACGCCATCTCACGCTGGCCCTGGCCGCCACCGGCCTGGGCGCCATCAGCCCCCTGCTGCGGGCCCAGGCCTGGCCCGACAAGCCGGTGAAATGGGTGCTGTCGCAGCCGCCCGGCTCGGGCCCGGACAACGTGGCCCGCATCCTGGCCGACCGGCTGGCCAAGACCTGGGGCCAGGCGGTGGTGATCGAGAACAAGCCCGGCGGCCAGAACACCATCGGCGCGCTGGCGGCGGCGCGCTCAGCAGCCGACGGCCAGACCTTCTACTTCGCCACTACCGCAGCGCTGGTGACCAACCCGCTGCTGTTCAAGACCTTGCCCTACGACCCGGCCAAGGATTTCATCCCGGTGGCCTTCATCGCCCGCAGCCCGTTTGCGGTGCTGGTCAAGGCCGAATCGCCGATCCAGACCCTTGACGACCTGATCGCCCGGTCCAAGGCCGCCCCCGGCACGCTGACCCTGGGCAACGAGGGCCCGCGCACCTTCAGCGGCATGATCGCCCGGCTGTTGAACAGCCGCAGCCAGGCCGGCGCCAACCTGGTGCCCTATGCCAGCGTGGGCGTGGGCACGCAAGACCTGATGGGCGGCCATGTGCAGGCGATGGTGGCCGACCTGGCGTCCACCGCCGCGCTGGCGCGCCAGGGCAAGCTGCGGGTGCTGGCCACCACGGCCCCCAAACGCGTGCCCGGCTGGGACAGCGTGCCGGCGCTGGCCGAAAAACTGCCCGGCTTCGACATGGTGGGCTGGTTTGCCGTCGTCGCGCCCACCGGCACGCCGGCTGCGGCCATCGTCCGCGCCAACCGCGACATCAACGCGCTGCTGGCCGAGAAAGACGTGGCCGAGCGCATCGGCACCATCGGCCCCCTCGTCGATGCCAGCATGGGGGTGGACGCGGTGGGCGCCTTCCTGCGCGCCGAGAGTGGTCGATGGACCGCCATCGCCCAGGAGATCGGCCTGCTGCCGGAGTGAGGGCCCGCAGGCCGCGCACCCCGCCGGCGCAGCATTGCGCCGGCCGTCAGAGGCTGATCGCGTTGGTCAGGGTCAGGCGGTTGCCGAAGGGGTCGGTCAGGCGCATGTCGCGCGGGCCCCAGGGCATGGTCTCGATGGTGGCCGGCGGCAGTTGGCGAAAGGGCCGCGCGGCCAGCTCGGCCTGCAGGCCGTCCAGATCGGCAACCTCGATGCGCATCGACGCGCCTGGGCTGGCATCGCCATGGTGCTCGGACAGGTGCAACGCGCAGGCCCCACGCGCCACGCCCAGGTACAGCGGCAGGCCCGGCGCGAACCGGTGCTCGAAGACGACGCCGAAGCCAAGGTGATCGAGGTACCAGGCCCGCGCCAGCGCCTCGTCGAAGATGCGCAGGATGGGGGTGACCCGGCCGAGGCTGATGCCCGGCATGGGCGCGGATGGAGATGGCATCCCCGCAGTCTGCCCAAGCCCCGGGCAGCCGTCCAGCCAGGGCGGATGCGCCGGCCCATGGCGTCAGGGCGATCCAGCGGATCGATTCACGAGCAGCGATTGGCAATCGCTATTTGTGCGATGCAGCATTTAAAACCTATCAATCTACGGGAATCGATACAGTTCATACATCGCAACGTTTCAATCCCCCAAGTAAGCCACCATGTCCCTCATCAACACCCAAGTCCAGCCCTTCGCCGCCACCGCCTACCACCAGGGCAAGTTCGTGCCCGTCACGCAAGACTCGCTCAAGGGCCACTGGTCGGTGGTCTTCTTCTACCCGGCCGATTTCACCTTCGTCTGCCCCACCGAGCTGGGTGACCTGGCCGACCACTACGACACCTTCAAGGCCCTGGGCGTGGAGATTTACGGTGTGTCCACCGACACTCACTTCACCCACAAGGCCTGGCACGACACGTCCGAGACCATTGCCAAGCTGCGCTACCCGCTGATCGGCGACCCGACCGGCCGCATCACCCGCAACTTCGGCGTGATGATCGAAGAAGA
>JANNZD010000276.1:0-2283 GCA_031410435.1 Betaproteobacteria bacterium
CCGACCTCGGTCCAGGCCAGGCCCACCACCTGGCCCACCTGGTTCTTCTTCTCGGCGCGGCCATAGTCGAACTTGCGCACGCCCAGGAAATCGTTGAGATTCTCCTCGGTGACGATGACCTTGCCGGTGACCTTCTTGAGCTGGATGCTCTTGACGGTCTTGCGGCAGATCTTGCTGATCTCACGTTCGAGCGAGCGCACGCCGGCCTCGCGGGTGTAATAGCGGATGATGCCGCGGATGGCGGCTTCGGTGATCTCCATCTCCTCGTCCAGCACGCCATTGTTCTTGGCCTGCTTGGGCGCCAGGTAACGCTGGGCGATCGAGACCTTCTCGTCCTCGGTATAGCCGGCCAGGCGGATCACTTCCATCCGGTCCAGCAGGGCCGGCGGAATGTTCATCGAGTTGCTGGTGGCGATGAACATCACATCCGACAGGTCGAAATCGACCTCGACGTAATGGTCGCTGAAGGTGTGGTTCTGCTCGGGGTCGAGCACCTCCAGCAGCGCCGATGACGGGTCGCCGCGGAAATCCATGCCCAGCTTGTCGATCTCGTCGAGCAGGAACAAGGGGTTGCGCACGCCCACCTTGGTCAGGCTCTGCAGCACCTTGCCCGGCATGCTGCCGATGTAGGTGCGGCGGTGGCCACGGATCTCGGCCTCGTCGCGCACGCCGCCCAGGGCCATGCGCACGAACTTGCGGCCAGTGGCGCGCGCCACGCTCTGCCCCAGCGAGGTCTTGCCCACGCCCGGGGGCCCCACCAGGCAGAGGATGGGCGCCTTGACCTTGTCGACCCGCTGCTGCACCGCGAGGTACTCGAGGATGCGTTCCTTGACCTTGTCCAGGCCGTAGTGGTCTTCATTGAGCACTTGCTCGGCCAGCGGCAGGTCGTGCTTGACCTTGCTCTTCTTGGCCCAGGGCAGGCCCACCAGGGTGTCGATGAAGTTGCGCACCACCGTGGCCTCGGCCGACATCGGCGACATCAGCTTGAGCTTCTTCAACTCGCTGTCGGCCTTCTTGCGGGCCTCCTTGCTCATCTTGGCGGCTTCGATCTTCTTTTCGAGTTCCTCCAGATCGGCGCCCTCTTCACCATCGCCCAGTTCCTTCTGGATGGCCTTGACCTGCTCGTTCAGGTAGTACTCGCGCTGGCTCTTCTCCATCTGGCGCTTGACGCGGCCACGGATGCGCTTTTCCACCTGCAGGATGTCGACCTCGTGCTCGAGCAGCTCGAGCAGCTTTTCGAGCCGCTTGGCCACCACGAACAGGTCCAGCACCGACTGCTTGGCTTCCAGCTTGAGCGGCAGGTGGGCGGCGATGGTGTCGGCCAGGCGGCCCGGATCGTCGATGCCGGCGATCGAGGTCAGGATCTCGGGAGGGATCTTCTTGTTGAGCTTGACGTACTGGTCGAACTGCTGGGTCACCGCGCGGCGCAGGGCCTCGACCTCGGGCGAGGGCTCGCCTGCGGGCTGCACCGGCACCACCTCGGCGGTGAAGTGCTCGGCGGTCTCGTGGATGGCGCGGGTCTCGGCGCGCTGCACGCCTTCGACCAGCACCTTCACGGTGCCGTCGGGCAGCTTGAGCATCTGCAGGATGCTGGAGACACAGCCGATCTCGAACATGTCCTCGGGCTTGGGCTCGTCCTTGCCGGCGGCCTTCTGCGCCACCAGCATGATCTGGCGGCCGGCTTCCATCGCGGCTTCGAGGGCCTTGATGGACTTGGGACGGCCGACGAACAGCGGGATGACCATGTGCGGAAACACGACGACGTCGCGCAGCGGCAACAGCGGCAGCGTGATCGGGTCAGCGGGTAGAACAGGATGTCCAGACATGGGGATACCTCTCTTTCTCAGACCGAGTTGGGGCCTGAGCGGGGGAATGCAAGGGCGACGGGGACCCGCAACGATGCCAGCACCGGGCCATGGGGCACCCGGCGAACAGACCTGGCTTTCAGGCGCTTGCTTTCTTCTCGCGGTACACCAGCAGGGGCTTGGCGCCCTCTTCGACGATGTGCTCGTCGATCACCACCTTGGCCACACCGTCCATGGTGGGCAGATCGAACATCGTGTCGATCAACGCGTTCTCCATGATGGAGCGCAGGCCGCGGGCACCGGTCTTGCGCTTGAGCGCCTTGCGGGCGATGGCCGTCAATGCCGACGGCCGCACTTCGAGCTCGACCCCGTCCATGCCGAAGAGCTTCTGGTACTGCTTGACCAGCGCATTGCGCGGTTCGGTGAGGATCTGCACCATCGCGCTTTCGGTCAGCTCACCCAGGGTGGCCACCACCGG
>JANNZD010000277.1:0-1714 GCA_031410435.1 Betaproteobacteria bacterium
GCACGAAGCCGGCTGCTTCGCGATCCCCAACCCCTGGGACATCGGCAGCGCCCGCATGCTGCAGGGCATGGGCTTCGCCGCGCTGGCCAGCACCAGCTCGGGCTTTGCGTGGTCACAAGGCCACCCGGACAACGGCATCACCCGCGACATGGCGCTGGCCCACCTGGCCGAGTTGGTTGCCGCCACCGACGTGCCGGTGAATGCCGATTTCGAAAGCGGATTTGGGGTTGACGCCGCAGGTGTGGCTGAGAGCGTGCGGCTGGCGGTCGAGACCGGCGTGGCCGGGTTGTCGATCGAAGACAGCACTGGCGATGCCGCCCGGCCGCTGTTCACGGTCGACGAGGCCGTGGCGCGCCTGCAAGCGGCCCGAGGCGCCATCGATCTTGCCGGCGGCGACACCCTGCTGGTGGGCCGCGCCGAATGCTTTCTGGTCGGCCGGTCCGACCTGGACGAGACCATCGCTCGGCTGCAGGCCTATGCCAACGCCGGCGCCGATGTGCTCTACGCCCCCGGCATCCGCACGCCCGAGCAGATCCGCGCAGTGGTGGCTGCGGTGGCACCCAAGCCGGTCAACCTGCTGGTGGGCAGCGTGATCGATTTGTCGATGGCCGACATCGCCCAGCTGGGCGTGCGCCGGGTCAGCGTGGGCGGCGCAATGGCACGGGCAGCCTGGGGCGGCATGCTGCGCGCGGCAAGGCAACTGGCCGAGCAGGGGCGGTTTGATGGCTTTGCCGATGCAGCGGCGGGGCAGGCGCTGAATGCCTTCTTTGCCCAGGACCTGCTTGCGCGTGGCAATCCTTGAGTCAGGTTTGGGCTGGTTGCTGACTTTGTCAGCAAGCCTGAAAGCCGACATGCCAAAGCCGGCACGCAAACGGGCGGGCTGCGCTTGGCCAGCGCCGCCCGGCGCCCCGCGTGTGGACTGCATCTGGGCTGCCCGCACAAAAAATGCTGCGCTGCAACAATTTTGCTTGCATTGCGTGGCATCGGGGTTTACCATCAGTGCCATGCTGCACCGCAACATCTCATGTTCAACGGTTTGCAGTCCAACCCCCTGGAGTACTGCATGAACCAAGCCGCTGAACAATTCCTGGCCTCTGCCACCACCGCCGTGGCCGACCTGAACACCATGGCCAGCACCGCGATGGCCGGCTTCGAGAAGCTGGTTGAGCTGAACCTGGCCACCGCCAAGTCGGCCCTGGCCGACACCGCCGAGCAGATGCAAGCCGGCTTTGCCGCCAAGGCGCCGCAAGACCTGGCCGGTATGTCGTCCCTGGCCCAGCCGATGGCCGACAAGGCCGCTGCCTACGGTCGTGCGGTGGCCGGCATCGTCACCGAGACCGGCGCCGCGCTGAGCAAAGCAGCCGAAGGCAAGTTTGCCGACGTGCAAGCCCAGGCCGTGGCCAATATCGAAGCCGCGATGAAGCATGCCCCGGCCGGCAGCGAGAGCGCCGTGGCGGCCTTCAAGAACGCCTTGAGCACCGGCCAGTCGGCCCTGGCCACCGCCCAGGCCCAAGCCAAGCAGGCAGCTGACACGGTGGGCAAGAACTTTGCCACCGCCACCGAGATGGCCGTCAAGGCCAGCAAGACCGTCACCAAGGCCAAGTAAGCCCAGGCCGGCAGGGCGGGGGGGGGGCCAAACCCCCCCACCCCCCGCGCCAGGCCTATATGTCCCAACGACGCCCCGCTTGCGGGGCGTCGGCTTTACTGCCAGCCA
>JANNZD010000278.1:0-6089 GCA_031410435.1 Betaproteobacteria bacterium
GGCAAGCCGGTGGTGGCGGTCGACTGACCCAACCCCCGCCCGGCCCGACCAGACTTCCGACGGAGACAGCCATGCCCCCTCGCCATCCCGCCCCGGGTGATCTCGAGCCTATCGAGAGCGCCAGCCGCGACGAGATCACCGTGCTGCAACTGCAGCGCCTACGACAAGGTGGCGCACTACCGCGCCGCCTTCGATGCGGCCGGGGTGCAGCCGGGCGACCTGAAGGACTTGGCCGATCTGGCCAAGTTCCCCTTCACCACCAAGCAGGACCTGCGCGCCAACTACCCCTTCGGGATGTTCGCGGTGCCGCGCGAGCAGGTCTCGCGCATCCATGCCTCATCAGGCACCACGGGCAAGCCGACGGTGGTGGGCTACACGAAGAACGACATCTCCACCTGGGCCGACCTGGCCGCGCGCAGCATCCGCGCGGCCGGCGGTCGGGCCGGCGACATGGTGCATGTGGCCTATGGCTACGGCCTGTTCACCGGTGGCCTGGGCGCGCATTACGGCGCCGAGCGCCTGGGCTGCACCGTGGTGCCGATGTCCGGCGGCCAGACCGAGAAGCAGGTGCAGCTGATCACCGATTTCCAGCCCGACATCATCATGGTCACGCCCAGCTATATGCAGGTGATCATCGAGGAGTTCCGCCGCCAGGGCCTGGATCCGGCGGCGATGTCGGTCAAGGTGGGCATCTTCGGCGCCGAGCCCTGGACCGAAGCGATGCGCAGGGAGATCGAGACCTCGGCTGCCATCGACGCGGTCGATATCTATGGCCTGAGCGAGGTGATGGGCCCGGGCGTGGCCAGCGAATGCGTGGAAACCAAGGACGGCCCGGTGATCTGGGAGGATCATTTCTACCCCGAAATCATCGATCCGGTCAGCGGTGCTGTCTTGCCCGATGGCAGCGAAGGCGAACTGGTCTTCACCTCGCTGACCAAGGAGGCGCTGCCCATCATCCGCTACCGCACCCGGGATCTGACCCGATTGCTGCCGCCCACCGCGCGCAGCTTCCGGCGCATGGGCAAGATCGTCGGCCGCAGCGACGACATGCTGATCATTCGCGGCGTCAATGTCTTCCCGACCCAGATCGAGGAGATCGTGCTGCAGCATCCGCGCCTGTCGGGCCAGTATCAGCTGGTGGTGGGCCGCGAGGGCCCGCTCGACACGCTGAAGGTGCGCACCGAACTGAACCTTGCCGGCGCCCAGGCCAGCCCGGCCGACATCGCCGAAATCACTCACTGGCTGCAGCACCGCATCAAGACCCTGGTGGGTGTGAGCACCGCCATCGAGGTGCTGGCGCCCGACAGCATCGAGCGCACCCTTACCGGCAAGGCCCGGCGCGTGCTGGACCAGCGCAGCCACTGAATCCACTTCACCCCACTTCGCGAGACACACACCATGTACACCCAGGCGATGGACACGATGGGCAAGGAGGCCGGCGACGGTCCCAAGGCCCTGCGCTCGGCCGAGGACCTGGCACTGCAGGCGCGCTTCGACGCCCGCATCGACGCCGGCGACTTCATCGAGGCCAAGGACTGGATGCCCGACAACTACCGCAAGACGCTGACCCGCCAGATCAGCCAGCATGCGCACAGCGAGATCGTGGGCATGCTGCCCGAGGGCAACTGGATAGGCCGCGCGCCCACCCTCAAGCGCAAGGCCATCCTGCTGGCCAAGGTGCAGGACGAGGGCGGCCATGGCCTCTACCTCTACGCTGCTGCCGAGACCTTGGGCACCAGCCGCGACCAGCTGCTGGACGGCCTGCACACCGGCCGCGCCAAGTACAGCAGTATCTTCAACTACCCCACCTTGAGCTGGGCCGACATTGGTGTGATCGGCTGGCTGGTGGACGGCGCGGCCATCATGAACCAGGTGCCGATCTGCCGCTGCAGCTTTGCGCCCTATGCACGGGCCATGATCCGCATCTGCCGCGAGGAAAGCTTTCACCAGCGCCAAGGCTATGACGCGCTGCTGACGATGATGACCCGGGGCACGCCCGCGCAGCAGGCCATGGTGCAGGACGCGGTGAACCGCTGGTGGTGGCCGTCGATCATGATGTTCGGCCCGCCCGACGACCAGAGCCCGAATTCGGCCCAGAGCATGCGCTGGGGCATCAAGCGCATCAGCAACGACGAGTTGCGCGCCAAGTTCATCGACGCGGCGGTCGACCAGGCCCGGGTGCTGGGCGTGACCCTGCCCGACCCCGATTTGAAGTGGAACGAGGCCCGCGGCCACCATGACCATGGCCCTATCGACTGGAGCGAGTTCTGGCGCGTGGTGGGCGGTGACGGACCGCTCAACCACGACCGCCTGGGCGCCCGCGTCAAGGCCTGGAACGACGGCGCCTGGGTGCGCGAGGCCGCCATGGCCCATGCTGCCAAGCACGCCCCGCAAGCCCAAGCCGCCTGATTGACCGGAGACAGACATGACCGACCCCAACACCCAAGCCGAGTGGCCGCTGTTCGAAGTTTTTGTGCGTACCCGCGCCGGCCTGGACCACAAGCATTGCGGCAGCCTGCATGCCGCCGACCCCAAGATGGCGATCCAGCTGGCCCGCGATGTCTACACCCGGCGGCAGGAGGGCTGCAGCGTGTGGGTGGTGCGGTCAGACCAGATCATGGCCAACGACCCGGCCGACAAGGACATGTACTTCGACCCGATGGAGGACAAGGTCTACCGGCACCCGACGTTTTATAAATTGCCGACTGAAGTCGACCACATGTGAGGCCGCAACCACCATGCAAGCCTCCATCCCCATCGACGTCAAAGATCTGAACCTGCAATACCTGCTGCGCCTGGGCGACAGCTGCCTGATCCTGGGCCAGCGCCTGGGCGAGTGGACCGGCCATGCGCCGGTGCTGGAAGAAGACATCGCCCTGGCCAATATGGCCCTCGACCTGATCGGCCAGGCCCGCGCGGTGCTCACCCATGCCGGGCTTAGCCAAGGCTACGACGAAGACCAGCTGGCCTTTCTGCGCGACGAGCGCGACTACCGCAACCCCACCTTGGTGGAGCTGCCGGGTGGCCCCAGGGTGGGCGACTTCGCAGTCACGGTGCTGCGAAACCTGCTGGTGTCCACCTGGCTGAAATTGCTGTGGCAGCGCCTGGCCACCATAAGCAGCGATGCCGAGCTGTCGGCCATCGCCGGCAAGGCCGTAAAAGAGGCGCGCTACCACCAGCAGCATGCCGCCGACTGGGTGGTGCGCCTGGGCGACGGCACGGCCGAATCCAGCCGCCGCTGCAAGGCCGCGCTGGCCGAACTGTGGCGCTACACGCCCGAGTTGTTCGAGGACGATGCGGTGGACGCTGCCGCCGTGGCCAGCGGCCTGGGCCCGGCCTGGTCCGAGCTGAAGGGGCCATGGCTGGCCGAGGTGGGCGAGGTGTTGGCCGAGGCCACCTTGGCCATCCCGGCCGATACCGCCTTCCGCAGCAGCGGCAAGCGCGGCGTGCACAGCGAGCACATGGGCTTCATCTTGGCGGAGATGCAACAGCTGCAGCGCAGCTTCCCCGGGGGTGTGTGGTGAGTTCGGCCCTGGCCCAGGACGCCCGCGTGGCCCAGGCCTGGGCGGTGCTGAACACCGTGCTCGACCCCGAGGTGCCGGCGCTGTCGGTGTGCGATCTGGGCATCGTGCGCGAGGTGATTGCGCATGACGACGGGCTGGAGCTGGTGCTCACGCCCACCTATTCAGGCTGCCCGGCCACCGAAGTGATCGAGGCCGATTGCCTGGCGGCCATCGCTGCCGCCAGCCTGGGCGCCGCTCGCGTCACGCTGCGCCGCGCCCCGGCCTGGACCACCGACTGGATCAGCGCCGCTGGCCGCGACAAGCTGCAGGCCTATGGCATCGCGCCACCCGGGCCGGTGCTGCCGGGTGACGGGGTGCCGATGCGCTTCGTGCGGCGCGGCGCCGGCCCGGCCATCGCCTGTCCGCGCTGCCACAGCACGGCCACCGAGCAGCTGTCGGCCTTTGGCGCCACGGCTTGCAAGAGCCTGTACCGCTGCCTGGCCTGCCGCGAGCCTTTCGAGCACTTCAAACCCATCTGATGCCATCGTTGATGGTCCGCCGAGACAAGCCATGAGCACACCCTTGTTCCACCCGCTGCGCGTGCGCGCGATCGAGCCCGACACCGCCGAGGCGGTGATCGTCAGCTTCGAGGTGCCGCCCGAGTTGCGCGACACCTTCGGCTTCACCCAGGGCCAGTACCTGACGCTGCGCAAGTCGATCGACGGCGCCGACCTGCGGCGGTCCTACTCGATCTGCGCCGGCGTGGACGATGGCGAGTTGCGGGTGGGCGTGCGCAAGGTCAAGGGCGGCGTGTTCTCCAACTGGATCAATGAGTCGCTGCAACCGGGCGACAGCATCAGCGTGATGGCGCCGCAGGGCCGCTTCTTCGTGCCGCTGGACGCCGCTGCGCGCCGCCACCATCTGGGCATTGCCGGCGGCAGTGGCATCACGCCCATCCTGTCGATCATGAAGACGGTGCTGGCGCGCGAGCCGCACAGCCGCTTCACGCTGCTCTACGGCAACCGGTCACTGAAGTCGACGATGTTCAAGGAAGAGCTGGAGGACTTGAAGAACCGCTACATGACCCGGCTGGTGCTGCAGCATGTGTTCAGCGACGAGCAGACCGATTCACCTTTGAACATGGGGTTGATGAACCGCGACAAGATCAGCGATTTCTTGCACAGCGTGCTGCCAGCGGCCGGCATCGCCCATGCCTACATCTGCGGGCCCTTCCAGATGAACGACGAGGCCGAGGCCGCGTTGCTGGCCGCCGGCGTGCCCGAGGACCGCGTGCACATCGAGCGCTTCGGCGTGGCCGCCCCGGCTGCGGGCGCGGCTGAAGCGGTGGGTGCGGTGATCCATGAGGCCCGGCCAGGCGACGCCGAGGTGGCCAAGGTGGTGATCATCCGCGACGGCCTGCGCCGCGAGATCGAGTTCCGGCGCGAGCAGCCCAGCATCCTGGACGCGGCGTCAGCGGCGGGGCTGGAGGTGCCCTTCTCCTGCACTTCGGGTGTCTGCGGCACCTGCCGCGCCAAGGTGGTGGAGGGCGATGTGCGGATGGAGCGCAACTTCGCGCTCGACAAGGCCGAGGTGGCCGCAGGCTTCGTGCTGACCTGCCAGGCCCACCCGATCACGCCACATGTCGTGCTGTCCTTCGACGAGCGCTGAGCCGCCCACCGATGGCACGCGGCCGCGCAGCGGGATACGACGAGCAGCGTGAGCTGATCCTGGCCCATGCCGCCGCGCTGTTTGCGCAGCGCGGCTACCCCGGCACGTCGATGAACCAGGTGGCCGAGGCCTGTGGGCTGTCCAAGGCCACGCTCTACCACTACTACCGCGACAAATACGCGCTGCTGGTCAGCATTGCCGAGAGCCATGTCGACAAGCTGCGCGCACTGGTGGACGAGGTGCTGGCCCAGGGCCTGGCGCCCGAGCCACGGCTGCGCACGCTGATCCGCCGCATCGTCGAGGAATATGCCGGTGCGCGCGATGCGCACCGGGTGCTGACCGAGGATGTGCGCTTTCTCGAAGCCACCGACCGTGATCGCATCCTGGGCCATGAGCGAGCAGTGGTGGCCGGCTTTGCCCAGGCGGTGGCGGCACTGCGCCCCGAACTGCACCAGGCCGCGCTGGCCACGCCGATGACCATGCTGCTGTTCGGCATGGTGAACTGGATGTTCACCTGGCTGCGGCCCGACGGCCCGGTCGACCACCATGCGCTGGCGCCGATGGTGGCCGACCTGTTCATGGGCGGCCTGCCGGCGGTGCAGCTGCCGGCCCCTCCCGCCAGACAGGCCCCCAGACCTGCCGCCAAGACCCCCCAGAAACCCAAGCGACCCACCCCATGACCACGCCCACCCTTCAAAGCTACATCGGCGGCCGCTGGATCGGCCAGCAACCGGCCCAGGCCCTGCGCAGCGCGGTCAATGGCCGCACCGTCTTCCACACCCATGCCGAGGCGCTGGACTTCGCAGAGGCCGTTCACCATGCGCGCCAGGTGGGCGTGCCGGCGCTGATGGCGCTGGACTTCCAGGCCCGGGCCGAGCGCCTGAAGGCCCTGGCCAAATACCTGGGCGAGCACAAGGA
>JANNZD010000279.1:0-21744 GCA_031410435.1 Betaproteobacteria bacterium
CGGGCGTGGCCGGCGCGGCGCGCTGGGCCGGGTCGCTGGCGGCGTCGAGCACGCCGGGCAGCGCCGGCGTATCGGCCGGGGCCGCGGTGCCGATGGCCGGGCCCAGGTCCTTCAGCCGCAACAGCTGGCCGCCCACGGTGCCCGTGAGCAGCGGCGTCGCCGGCCTGGTGTCGAAGCGCAGGTCGGCCTCCAGGTGGCTGCCGCCGACCTGCACCTCCTTGGTCAGCAAGGTCCACAGGCCCGCATCATGGGACAAGGCCGCCACCAGGCGGAACGGCGGTGTCGTCGGCAGCGTGACGCCCACCGCGTCGCCCACCGCCGCCAGCGAGGGCCCGCGCAGCAGCAGGCTGCCGCGCAGGGCACGCGCGCTCAGCAGGTCGGCTGCCGCGCCGTGGAAGTTCAGATCTGCCGCGCCGATGCGGCCCTGCAGGGTCACCGGCACCAGCACGGCGGCCTGGCCCGGCACGCCACCTTCCAGCAAGGAGGTGGCAGACCCGGCACTGGCGCTGAGCTGCAGCGGGCTGCGCCGCCAGCGGCCTTGCACGCTGGCGGTGAAGCCGGCCGGCGCAGGCGCCGCAGCCCCGCCCGGCACCGGCCCGGCCGCGACGGCCTCGCCCTGGGCCTGCCGGCCCTGGATCTGCACTTGAATGTCGCTGTCGGTCAGGGCGTCGCGGTAGAGGATGTTGCCGCGCTCAAGCTGCAGCAGCGCCACACTCACCGGTAGGGATTTGCGTACCCCGGGCGCCGCGTCGGCTGCAGGCCCAGACCACAGGCCGACCGGCCAGCTGCTGCGGCCGTCGGCCAGGCGGACCAGTTGCAGGTCCAGCCGCTCGGCGCTCAACTCCTGCAGCTGCCAGGGCGTGGCGGTCTGGTGCCACAGCAAATCGCGCCAGCGCCAGCGCACCAGCAGGGCTTGGGCGTCCAGCAGTTGGTCCACGCCCAGGCCGGCCGGGGCACCCAGCTGCATGCGGCCCACGGCCAGCCCGGGGCGCACCAGCAAATGCAACCGGAACGGCGCCTGCAGCGTCACCGGCGCCATCAGCGTCTGCTGCAAACGCTGCTGCAGCAGGCCCTGCAGAAAGGGCCAGCCGGCCACCTCGGCGGCGGCAACGCCCAGCAACAGCAGGCCCAGCACGCCGGCGGTCCAAAGCAGTGGGCGGCCGCGTCGTGGCGCCGAGGGCGAATTCGAAGTAGTGGGCATCGGCCAGCAGCTTGGGGCATGACCGACGCCCCCAGGATCAGCCCAAGTCGCCTGTGGCCGTAGGTGCTGGCCTACAGCCACGACGCCGTGACGGCATTGCAGCGTCGCGGCCGACCGGGTCGGCAGAGCGCCGACAGGCGATGGGCCTGGCGTCCTACAAGTCAAAGCGGGCTTGTGCGACGCGGCCTGGTGCGCCCGCAGCGCAGCATCACATCACCCCACTTTCACGGACGCCACACCATGCAATACCCCACACTGCATCGCGCCAGCGCCGACAACACCAAGCGCATCCTTCAGTCCCAGCGCTGGCTGGCCGTGACGGCGGCCTGCTGCGCGATGGCGCTGCTGACGGCCTTTGTGAGCGTGTTGCAGCAGGCGGTTGAAACCGGCCAGGCACGCCAGGCCATTTTCTTGACCCAGTCGGTCTCGGTCGCCGCAGAGTCGAACTGAGGTCTGGGTGGTTCGGGCGGTCGGGCTAGTCGCCCGGGCGCTGCAGCCCCTGTTGTCGCAAGGCGGCCAGCACCTGGTCCAGCGCCGGCACCTGGCCCTTGCCGCCCAGGCTGATGACCGGCCCCGTGCCGGTCATGCCGGCCAGGCCGGGCGAGTGATCGCAATAGATGCCGATGGTGGGCACGCCCAGGGCTGCCGCCAAGTGGGAGAAACCGGTGTCCAGGCCGACGATCTGGCGCGCCTGGCCCAGCACGGCTGCGCTGTCGGCCACGCTCAGAAAGGGCGGCACCACGCCACCACAGCCGGCGGCGATGCGGGCCGCGCGCTGGCGCTCTTCGTCGCTGCCCCAGACCAGCACCGGTGTCAGCCCGCTGGCCTGCAGGCAGCGGCCCACCGCGATCCAGCGGTCCTCGGGCCACAGTTTCTCGGGCCGGCTGGCGCAGGCGATCAAGGCGGCACTGCGCGGCGGCGCGGCCCAGCTGCCGGCGGGCGCCCGGATGCCGAAGTCAGGCGTCGAAGCCGGCATCGCATAACCCAGATGGGCAGCGGCCAGACGGCGGTTGCGTTCCACCGCCTGCAGCCCGCGCGGCACCGCGGCGCGGCGCCGGTAGAACAGCGCGGCCAGCGGCTCGCGGATGCTGCCAAAGCCATAGCCGGCCAGCGGTCCGCGTGCCTGCAGGCCCCACAGCGCACTCTTGAGCAAGCCCTGCAGGTCCAGCACCAGGTCATAGGGCTGGCTTCGCAGTTCGGCCCGCAAGGCCCCGATCGCGGCCCGCGTCCCGGCATCGCCCAGCGATTTGCGCCATTTGCGCCAGGCCATGGGCAACACCCGGGCAACGCCGCCGTGCAGGCGCGGCAGGGCTGCGAATGACGCCTCCACCAACCAGTCCACCTGCAGGCCGGGCAAGGCCCGCTGCATGTCGCTGAGCACCGGCAGCGCATGCACCACGTCGCCCATCGACGAGGTCTTGACGATCAGGACACGCACGCCGTATCAGGCTTTGGGCCGGGCCTGCTGCGCCAGCTCAGCCACCAGCGCCGGGTTGAATCGAGCGTCGTTGTACATCTTGAACTGGCGGTAGACCTTGAAGTAGGCCCGGCCGGCGCGTGAGTCGGCCAGCAAGGCATCCAGGCAATCGCCCAGATCGGCCCGCTGCTGCTGCAGGCGTACCAGCTTGACGCGGCTGGCCTCGACGTGGGCGGCATCGACATCGACGCGTTCGGTTTGCTGGCGCATCGCATGCACCTTCAAGGCCATGATCGACATGCGATCGACGATGCTGCCGGCGGTTTCGCTGTTGAGCCGGGTATCCGGCGCCACGGTCGACAGCGGCGCATCGGTGCGCGCCGATGCCTCGTCGACCAGCCCCAACGCCACCAGCAGCAGCTCGTCCACCCGCTCGGTGGCATCGTTGCGGGCCTGGTTGAAGCCGTCGATCGCGCGCTTGTTGGAGGCGATCTCGGCCGCACCCACGGTGGTGCGGCGGGCCAGGTCTTCTTCGGCCCACAGCAGGCTGTTGCAGCGGTGGTTGGTGGCGATCCAGTGCCAGACGGCGCTGTCGCCATTGGTGGCCAATGCGGCTACCGGCGCATCGGACAGCGGCCAATCGGGCCGGGCAAGGCACTGGCTGTGCAGCGTGACGATCTGTTGGGCGCTCGGGATCATGCGATGGGTGCTGCCAAGATTGGAAAACCGCGAGGATAAACTGCCGCTTCTCGATGGAGCTCTTCACCCGGACCACCCGAAGAACAGCTCGTACCGCAGGGCGCAGCCCCAAGGTATCCCACTGACCCCCGACCTCATCCTCTCCCACCACGGCCTGCGCCATTCCGGCGGCATAGAGCGCTACTCGCTGACCCTGGTGGACGGCCTGCACCGGCGTGGCATCCGGCCCACCGTGGTGGCGCACCGCTTCGACCCCAAAATGCCCGAATACGGCTGGGTCAACCCGCTGCTGATCCGCACCTGGGGCCTGGGCGACGCGCTGCGCGACCACTGGTTCGACCACCGGCTGCGCCGGCCCAAGGCGCGGCGCGGCTGGTACCCGCTGATCGCCTTGAGCCAGACCGCCACCGCCGACATCGCGATCTGCGGCGGCACCCACCACCCGGGCGACCTGGCCGCCACAGCCAAGACCGCCGGCTGGCGCGACCGCTTGAGCATCGCGCTGGAGCGCCGTCACCTGCAGGGCGAGGGCGGGGTGATCGCCCACCGCGCCGTCGATTGCACCGTGATGGCCTCGCGCTTCAAGCCCTTCGGCCTGGTGGGGGTGGAATCGGTGCCATGCGGCACACCGCTGTTCGGCGCGCTGCTGCGCTGGCGGGCCGGCCAGCCGCGGGCGCACGATCTGCGGGCAGCCTTGCGCTACGACCTGTCGGTGGCAGCCCATCTCGAGGCGTTGCTGGGCTGGGTCGATCGCCTGCGCGCAGCGCCCAGGCGCTGACGGCGCGATGGGACAATCCGCTGGCCCATGCCCACGCCGCTGCACATCCTCGAGCCCACGCTCACCGGCCTGGCCGGCCATTGCCACAGCCTGGTGCGCTCACTGGTCGATGCGGCGCCCGAATGCGATGTCACGGTCTGGGCCGGGCAAGGTGCCGGCGGCATCTGGCAGGCGCCCGGACGCTTGATACCGTACTTTCAGCGCCGCTGGCGCCGGCTGCAAGGCCTGTGGCTGATGCGCCGGCTGCTGCGCCAGCGTGGCGCCATCCTGGTTGCCACTGCGGGCACCGCCGATCTGGTGACGGCCGATTGGGCGGCCAGCGGCCGCATCGCGCCGCAGCGCTTGTTCCTGTTCGTACATTGGCTGGGCAACAAACCGGGCAAGGCAGGCCGGCTGGCGGCGATCGCCCGGCGCCAGCCGCAGATCGAAATCTTGGCGCCGACAGCCGCGGTCGCCGATTTTTTTGCGTCCTGCGGCTTCAAGACCACCCGCGTGCCTTACCCGCTGGCCGCCGCCGACGCCGCCAGCCTGGCCGTGGCGCCGCCCCCCTTCCGGCACTTGCTGGTGGCCGGTGGCGCCCGGCTGGACAAGGGCTTTGCCGCGATCGTCGATCTGGTGGCCGAGCTGCAGCGGCGCGGCCTGCGCTGGCCGATCGCAGTGCAGGTCTCCAGCGAAGACCGACACCACCGCGATCCGGCGCTGCAGCGGCAGATCGATCGACTGCGCGGTCTGGCTCATGCCGGCCTGACCTTGCACGACACGGTGATGGCCCCCGAGGCCTACCACGCGCTGTATGCCGGTGCGGTGGCCATCCAGCCCTACCGGGCGCTGGATTTTGAGCACCGGGTCAGTGGCGTCACGCTCGATGCGCTGGCCGCCGGGGCGCCGGTGATCGTCAGCGCCGGCACCTGGATGGCAGGTCTGGTGCAGCGCTTCGACGCCGGCGTGGCCACCGCCGACCTGTCGGCTGCCGGCCTGATCCAGGCCATCGAGCAGGTCTTGGCAGATTACCCGCGGCTCGCGGCGCGGGCGCGCCAGGCCGCCGCCCGCCTGCGCGCCGAGCATTCTGCGCGGGCACTGCTGGACGTGGTGCTGCAGCGGGCCTGATCAACGATGCCGGCCCCTTCACCCCCCCGGCTGTCGGTGATCGTGATTACCCGCAACGAGGCCCAGCGCCTGCCGACCTGCCTGGCTTCGGTGGGCTTTGCCGACGAGCTGATCGTGGTCGATTCCGGCAGCACCGACGGCACCGCCGAGCTGGCGCGCAGCCTGGGCGCAAAGGTCATTGGCACAGTCGATTGGCCGGGCTTCGGCCGGCAGAAGCAACGCGCGCTGGACGCGGCCAGCGGCACCTGGGTGCTGAGCTTGGACGCCGACGAATGGCTGGATGACGAGCTGGCCGCCGCGGTGCGCCGGGTGACCGAGGGCGGCGTGCTGGCGGGGGCACCGGCGTGCTACCGGCTGAACCGCCTGTCAGCCTTCTGTGGGCAGTGGATGCAGCATGGCAGTTGGTCGCCCGATCTGCTGCCGCGGCTGTTCCAGCGCGGCCGGGCAGGCTTTTCCGACGACAGCGTGCATGAACGCCTGCGGGTCGACGGACCGACCGCGCAGTTGCCGGGGCGGCTGCTGCACAACAGCATCACCAGCCTGCAGGACGCGCTGGACAAGATGAACCGCTATTCCAGTGGCCGCGCCGCCGATCTGCGCGCGCAGGGCCGCCGCGGCGGCCTGGGGCGGGCGCTGGGCCATGGCCTGTGGGCCTTTGTGCGCAGCTACGCGCTGCGCCGGGGTTTTCTGGACGGCCGGCTGGGCCTGGTGCTGGCACTGCTGGACGCCCAGGGCTCCTACTACCGCTACCTCAAGCTGTGGCTGGGCGACAGCGCCGGTCAGCACGCGCTGCCGGCGCCGCGGCGGCGTTGACGATGACCAGGCCCGCCTTGATCGTTCGCCTGCACAACTGGATCGGCGATGTGGTGGTGGGCCTGCCCGCGCTGCAGTTGCTGGCTGCGCAGGGTATACCGCTGCAACTGGTGGGCAAAGGCTGGGCCGGATCGCTACTGGCCGGCCATGGCTGGACGGTGCACCGCCTGCCAGCCGGGCTGCGCCCACGCGTCGCGCTGTGGCGTGGGCTGCGCCCACAGGCGGCGGACCGGGCGCCGCAAGGCATCGACGCGCTGCTGCTGGCCACCTCGTTCTCGGCCGCGCTGGAATGCCGGCTGGCCGGTGTGCGGGCAATCGGCTATGCCACCGACCACCGAAGGGGGCTGCTGGCACGGCCGCTGCCGCCGCCGACCGAAGGCCACGCCTTGCTGGGCTACTGGCAACTGGCCTGCCGGCATCTGGGGATCAACGCCGCGCCGCCTGCCGACATCGGCCTGGCCGTGGCGCCCGCCGCCACAGCCCAGGCCGACGCCCTGCTGGCCGGCCGGGGTGTGCGTGGCGACTATGCCCTGCTGTGCCCTTTTGCCACCGGCACGATGAAGGGCCAGAGCAAGAGCTGGCCGGGTTTTCCGGCGCTGGCACGCAGCTTGATGGCCCAGGGCCTGCCGGTGCTGCTGTGCCCTGGCCCGGGCGAAGAGCCGGCCGCGCGGCGTGATTTTCCGCAGGCGCTGGTGCTGCCCGATGTGCCGCTGGGCACCTACGCTGCGCTGCTGCAGCGTGCCCGCCTGGTGGTGGCCAACGACACCGGGCCCGGGCATATCGCGGCAGCGGTGGGTGCTCCCCTGCTCAGCGTGTTGGGCCCGACCGACGCCGCGCAATGGGCACCCTGGGGCCGCCAGGTACAACGGGTGCAGAGCCTGCAGGCCCCCGGCGGCTGGCCGGCGCTGGCCGAAGTGGCCCGCCGCGCCCAGGCGCTGCTGGACCGGCCCACCAGCCCGGTGGGTGTGGACGGCCTGGCCTGAACACTGCGCTGGCGCCGCAGCGCGCAACCATGAGACCCAGCGGCCTGCCCTCAAGCCCGGCGCTGACGGTCGGATGGGTCTTGGGGCGGGCCTGGGTCGGGCACAGTCTGGCACTTGAATGCGGCTGGCTGCGCCGGCGCAGCCACGAGTGCCATCGCGCCCAGGTCAACCGGGGGCTTGAATGCCGCGTTATGCCCCTGCTTGACAGCGCGGAATGGCCTCTAAACCCACCGCAAAGCGTCAACCTGTCCCTCGACCTTGCCAATAGCCCACTGGAGTTCTGCATGATCAAACGCCTGCTCGCCGCCCTGTTCACCCTGATCGCCGCCACCGCCTTCGCCGCCGTGGACGTCAACAAGGCCAGCCAGGCCGACCTGGAAACCATCAAGGGCATCGGCCCGGGCATCTCCACCAAGATCCTGGACGAGCGCAAGAAGGGCAACTTCAAAGACTGGCCCGATCTGGTGGAGCGGGTCAAGGGCGTGGGCGATGCCAACGCCAGCAAGTTCTCGACCGAAGGCCTGACCGTCAACGGCCAGGGCTTCAAGGGCGCTGCCGCCCCGGCCGCCAAGCCGGCAGCCAAGGCTGCCGCTGCCATGCCGGCCACGCCGGCCACGCCGGCCATGCCGGCCACCCCGGCGGCCAAGGCTGCCGATGCCAAGCCGGCCGCTGCCGCGGCGTCCAAGGCCGACACCAAGGCCGAAGCCAAGGCCAAGGCCAAGGCCGAGAAGGAAGAAGCCGCCGCCAAGGTCAAGGCCGACAAGGACGCCGCCAAGGCCAAGAAGGACGAGGCCAAGAAGGCTGCCAAGGCCGACGCCGCTGCGTCCGCCGCCAAGAAGTAAGCGGCAGCAGGCCACCCGGCCGGCTGCAGAAACGCCCCGCAACGCGGGGCGTTTTTCATGGATGGCCAGCCCGGCGCGCCACCCACACTCGGGCACCATGCCCGATTTCGACCATCTGATCGTGGGCGCCGGTTTTGCCGGCGCGGTCTGCGCCCGCCAGTTGGCTGATGCCGGCCGCCGCGTGCTGCTGATCGACCAGCGCGACCACATCGGCGGCAATGCCGCTGACCGGCTGGACGCCCAGGGCATCCGCATCCACCCGCACGGGCCGCACATCTTCCACACCAACAGCGAGCGGGTGTTCCAGTACCTGTCGCGCTTCACCGGCTGGCGGCCCTATGCGCACCGGGTGCTGGCCGAGGTGGATGGCCAGTTGCTGCCGCTGCCAATCAACCGCATTACGCTCAACCGCCTTTACGGCCTGCAACTCGACGAGGCCGGTGCCGCCGCCTTCCTGGCGCAGGTGCGCCTGCCGCGTGAGCGCCTGCGCAACAGCGAGGATGTGGTGCTGGCCTCGGTGGGCAGCGATCTGTGCGAGAAGTTCTTTCGCGGCTATACCCGCAAGCAATGGGGGCTGGACCTGAGCGAGCTGTCGGCCGGCGTGGCCGCCCGCATCCCCACCCGCTGCAATGACGACGACCGCTATTTCACCGACCGTTGGCAAAGCATGCCGGCCGAGGGCTACAGCGCGTTGTTCCAGCGCCTGCTGGCCCACACCGGCATCCGCGTGCAACTGGGCACCGGCTATGCTGCGGTGCGCGGCCTGGGCCTGGCGCAGCACACCATCTACACCGGCGCCCTCGATGAATATTTTGGCCATGCGCTGGGCCGCCTGCCCTACCGCAGCCTGCGCTTCGAGCACCAGCACCTGGCCGGCGTGGCGCTTTACCAGCCCTGCGGCACGGTCAACTACCCGAACCGCCATGCCTATACCCGCATCACCGAGTTCAAGCATCTGACCGGCCAGATGGCGACCGGCACCTCGATCGTGCGTGAATACCCGCAGGCCGAGGGCGAGCCCTACTACCCGATCCCGCGTGCCGACAACGAGGCGCTGTACCAGCGCTATGCCGCCTGGGCCGAGGCCGAGCCGGCGGTGAGCTTCGTCGGCCGGCTGGCCCAGTACCGCTACTACAACATGGACCAGGTGGTGGCTGCGGCCCTCAAGCTGTGCGAGGGCCTGCTGGCCAAGACCGCCAGCCCGGCCGGCATGGCCGCCGCCTGAAGCCCGGCCCGGCCTGGCTCAGTCGCGGTCGTGGCCGCGCCCGCGGCCGTGGCCCTTGCCATGGCCGCCTTCATCACCGCGGTGCTTGTCGCCACGGTCATGGCGGTCATCCCAATGTTGCTCGCGGTCGTTGCGGCGGCCTTCCTCCCAGCGGCGGCCCGGCCCCTGCTCGCGGTACCAGTTGTCTTGCACAAAGTACACCGGCACGCCGCAGGCGTTGTACTGGCCGCAATGCTTGCTCCATTTCTTCTGGTGGCCCGGCGGCACCCACATGTATACCGGCTGCATCGGCTGCGCGTAGTAACGCTGCTGCACGATCACCGGCTGCTGCACGATCACCTGCGGCTGCGGAAAGCGGCCGATGTCGACCCGGCCATAGACCCCGGGTTGGCTGATGCCGATGGAAACGCCGACATCGGCGGCGCGGGCCGGCGCGGCCATCACGCTCAAGCCCGCCAGCGCCACTGAAATCCAGATTCTTGCTTGCATATCGCAGTCTCCTGTCGGCCCACAGGAAGTGGCCCTTGAGCATTGAACGTGGAGCGCCGCGTTGGCGTTGTCGGACAAGGGCGTAAAGCTTTGTAGGGGTGCTCCTCCACCCTGCCGGGCGTCAGGGTCAGATACTCTCGGCACTGAAAACAGCCGCGCGCAGCGGCCCCGGCTACCCGGGGCGTTCCAGCGCGCAGGCTGCGCGTATCCACAGGAGACCCGGCGTGATCCTCGACTTCATCCCTGAGAGCACCCGCGCAGCGGGCCTGGGCGCATTGATGAAAGGCGCCGGCCTGCTCACGCGCTTCATCCCCATCCCGCAGCCCACGCTGCTGGTGGGCGCCGGGTCCAGCATCCGCCTGGGCGAGGTGATCGCCGGCTTCGGCCACCGCAAGCTCCTGATCGTCACCGGCGCCTTCACCGCGCGCCTGGGCCTGATGAAGCCCATGACCGACGCGCTGACTGCCGGCGGCGCGGACTGGGTGGTGTTCGACGAGATCACCCCCGACGCGCCGATACCGCTGATCGAGCGCGGCATCGATTTCTACCGCGAGCAGGGCTGCGATGCGCTGATCGCCTTCGGCGGCGGCTCGTCGATGGACGCGGCCAAGGCCATCGCCATGGCCATCGCCAACCCCAAGCCGCTGCGCGACCTGGCCGGCTACTTCAAGGGCCGCCACAGCCCGGCGCCTATCTATGCCGTGCCCACCACCGCCGGTACCGGCAGCGAGGTGACGGTGGCGGCGGTGATTGCCGACCCCGAGCGCCAGGACAAGGTGGTGATCGTCGACCCGCGCCTGGTGCCGCGCATGGCCGCGCTCGACCCCACGCTGATGACCGGCCTGCCGCCGGCCATGACCGCCGCCACCGGCATCGACGCGCTGACCCATGCGGTGGAGGCCTTTGTCGGCAACTGGTCCACGCCCTACTCCGACGGCATGGCCCTGGCTGCGGTGGGCATGATCTTCGCCAACCTGCGCACCTGTTACAGCGACGGCGCGCAGCTGGGCGCGCGCGAGTCAATGGCGCTGGCCTCCACCTATGCCGGCCTGGCCTTCACCCGCGCCAATGTGGGCTATGTGCATGCCATTGCCCACCAGTTTGGCGGGCGTTACCACACCGCCCATGGCCTGGCCAACGCGATCATGCTGCCGCATGTGCTGCGCTATTCGGCCCCGGCCATCAGCGCGCGGCTGGCCCGGCTGGCGCTGGCCGCCAAGGTCGGCAGCGCCGACGAGCCCGAGGCGGCGCTGGCCCAGCGCTTTCTCGACGCGGTGGACCAGCTCAACCGCGACCTGGGCATCCCCCTGTACCTGGCGGCGCTGCAAGAGGCCGACATCCCCGCGCTGGCCCAGGCTGCCTGCCACGAGGCCCACACCGGCTACCCGGTGCCGCGCTACATGAGCCAGCAAGTTTGCGAGGATCTGATCCGCCAGGTGCTGCCGCCCGCTGCGGCCCAGCCCAAGCCACCAGCCCGTCGCAAACCAGCGGCCACCGACCCCCCGGTCGCCGCCAAGACCCGCCAGCGCAAGAGCGCCCGCAAGCCCGCCGCCGTCTGATCACGCCCCCGCACAAGCCCCCCGCACAAGCCCGGAGACTCCCATGAAAAAAGTCGTCACAGTCACCCTCGGTTCATCAAAGCAGGATTTCGCCTTCGAGACCGATTTTCTCGGCCACCGCTTCGGCGTGCAGCGCCTGGGCGCCGACAACGACACCGGCAAGGCCTGGGAGTTGATGCGCCGGGCCCAGGCCACGGTGGACGCGGTGGGCCTGGGCGAGATCGGCGACCACTACCAGGTGGGCCTGCGCACGGTGGTCAACAAGGAGACCCAGCGCCTGCTCAATGTGGTCACCCGGGTGCCGGCCACCTCGGGCGCCACCCTGCGCCGCCTGCTGCAGGTGCGCGCGGTGCGCCATGTGCAGCATGCGCTGGGCAGTTATTTCAACAACAACCTGGTGCTGTTCCTGTCGGGCATGCGCAACTACGACATGGCGGTGGCCCTGTCGGACTACACCCCCAACCTGAGCTTTGCCGACGCCCTGTTCCAGACCGGCGCGCCCGCGATGCTGACCTCGCTCGAACAACTCGAGCTCTACGCCAAGGGCAGCAAATGGGCGCTGAGCGGCAAGCCGGGCGAGCTGCTCGAGGCCTCGCTGGCCAGCTTCAAGCGCAAGCGGGTCTCGGCCGAGGTGGCCAAGTCGCATGTGATCGTGGGCACCTTTGCCGAGCTCAAGGCCGTGGGCGGCGCCGCCAACCTGGCCGGCAAGACCCTGATCACCTCGGCGGTGGACGACGAGCGCCTGGCCTACTTCACCAAGTGCAAGGTCAATCTGGTGATCGATGTCTCGCCCAAACTGTTTGACCGGGTGGTGGGCGTGAACGTGATCGAGGCGATGATCCTGGCGGCGCTGGGCAAGCCGCCCGAGCAGGTGTCGGACGACGACTTCTCCGAGATCCTGGACGAGCTCGACATCAAGCCGCGCCTGCTGCACCCCACCGGCAGCTTCCGCAACATCCGCCGCTTCGCCTTCGTGATCCACCCGCTGAGCCAGGAGTTCATCAAGAAGGGCTTCCCCATCCCCAAGGCCACGCCCAAGTTCGTGATGGACAAGGTCGAGACCCTGGCTGCGCACATGCCGCCGATGGTGTACTGCAAGATGGAGAACATCATCTCGCCCTGCGGGGCCGAGGCCGAGGGCTGGCTGATCACCGTGGGCGGCACGCCCAAGGAGATGCTGGCGCGCAGCCCCGAGTTCACCTACCGGCGCCTGCTGCATGCCTCGCGCATCGCCGAGGGCCTGGGCGCGCAGATCATGGGCCTGGGCGCGTTCACCAAGGTGGTGGGCGATGCCGGCATCACGGTGGCGCGGCGTTCGCGCATCCCCATCACCACCGGCAACAGCTATTCGGCCTCGGGCGCGCTGTGGGCCGCGGCCGACGCGATGAAGCGCATGGGCCTGGTCAAGCCTGCCGGCAAGGGCCAGCGCATCCAGGCCAAGACCATGGTGATCGGCGCCTCGGGCTCGATCGGCAGCGTCAGCGCGCGCCTGATGGCGATGGCCTTCGACGAGGTGGTGATCGCCGCGCGCGACCTGAAGAAGCTGGAGGAGCTGAAGGCCTCGATCCTGCTCGACACGCCCGATGCCAAGGTCACCTGCTCGATCGACTACGACGGTCTGCTGGGCGATATGGACATGATCGTCACCAGCACCTCGGGCGCCGGCAAGAAGATTCTCGACATCACCAAGGTCAAGCCCGGCTGCGTGATCACCGACGTGGCCCGCCCGCTCGACCTGCCGCCCGAAGAAGTGGCCAAGCGGCCGGACGTGCTGGTGATCGAATCCGGCGAGATCGAGCTGCCCACCCAGGTCAAGGGCATGAAGAGCATCGGCCTGCCGCCGAATGTGATCTATGCCTGCCTGGCCGAGACCATCGTGCTGGCGCTGGAAGGCCGCTTCGAGGTCTTCACCATCGGCCGCGACACCGAGTGGGAGAAGGTCAAGCAGATCTACAAGCTGGGCCTGAAGCACGGCATGAAGCTGTCGGCCATCTCGGGCGTGAAGGGGGTCTACAGCGATGCCGACATCGCCAAGGTGGTGGAGCTGGCCAAGCAGGCCCGCCTGACCTGGCGCGGCGGCAGCGCCAAGGCCGCCGCCCGCGCGGCGCCACCCGCGGCGCGCAAGCGAGCCGCCAGCAAGGCCGTGGCCAGCGCCGAGGGGGCGGCCCCGGCTGCGGCTGCACCAGCCAAGCCGGCGCGCGCCAGCAAGGTGGCGGCCCGAGCGGCAGTGACCAAACCGGCAGAGGCCAAACCGGCAGTGGTCAAACCGGCAAGGGATAAACCGGCAGCCACCAGGAAGGCCGCTGCCAAACCGGCGGCAACCAAACCGGCCGCAGCCCAGACCGAAGCCACCCAGCCGGCCGCTGCCAAGAAGGCCGCCCGGGCACGCAAGCCGGCGCCGGCCCAGGCTGACAGCGAGGCCGCGACATCATGAGCGGGGTGCGCCTGAACCCGCTCGATTCGGCCTGGCTGCTGACCGAATCGCGGGCCACGCCCAACCATGTGGGCGGCTTGCTGCAGTTCCGCCTGCCTGAAGGCGCGCCGCGTGAGTTCATGCGCGATCTGATGCACGAGTTTCGAACCCACCGCCAGCTGGTGGCGCCCTGGAACCGGCGCCTGAAGTACGCCTTCAACAAGAACCCGGTGCCGGTCTGGATCGAGGACCAGGACATCGACCTCGAACACCATGTGCGCCATGCCGCGCTGCCCTGGCCCGGCGGCGAGCGCGAGCTGGGCGAGCTGGTGGGCCGGCTGCACAGCACGCCGCTGGACCTGGCCCGCCCGCCCTGGGAATGCACCCTGATCGAAGGCCTGGACGGCGGGCGCTTTGCGCTGTTCATCAAGATGCACCACTCGCTGATCGACGGGGTCAGCGGGGTCAAGCTGCTGCAGCGCGGCATGTCCTTCGACCCGGCCAAGAGCCTGGGGCTGCCGCCCTTCTGGGCCAGCGAGCCGGGCCCCGCCGCGCGCCCTGGCCGGTCGGGCCCGGCCCCCACGGTGGCCGAGGCTGCCGCCGCCGCGGTGGCCGGGCTGGGCGCCCAGGCCAGCTCGCTGCCGCAGCTGGCGGGGGCCTTTGCCCAGATCGTCAAGCGCATCGGCAACCCCAGTGACGGCCTGGCCCTGCCCTTCGACGCGCCGCGCTCGGCGCTGAACGGCCGGGTGCGCGAGAAGCGCCGCTTTGCCACCCAGCAGTTCTCGCTCGAACGCATGCGCAGCCTGGCCGCGGCCGCGCAATGCACGCTCAACGATGTGGTGCTGGCGATCTGCGGCGACGCGCTGCGCCGCTTTCTGCTGGAGCGCGACGACCTGCCCGAGAAATCGCTCACCGCCGGCATCCCGGTGTCGGTGCGCCCCAAGGACGACGAGGGCAGCGGCAATGCGATCAGCTTCATCGTGTCCACCCTGGGCACCGACATCGCCGACCCGGCCGAGCGCCTGGCCGCGATCAAGGCCTCGGTCAAGCATGCCAAGGCGCATGTGCAATCGCTGCCGCGCCAGGCCATGCAGCAATACACCATGCTGCTGATGGCGCCCACCATCGTCACCCTGCTCACCGGCCTGGGCGGGCGCACCCGGCCGATGTTCAACATCACCATCAGCAATGTGCCGGGGCCGGACAAACCGCTCTACTTCCGCGGCGCCGAGTTGCTGGCCACCTACCCGGCGTCCATCGTCACCCACGGCCAGGCCCTGAACATCACCTGCCAGAGCTATGCCGGGTCGATGAACTTCGGCTTCACCGGTTGCCACACCTCGGTGCCCAGCCTGCAGCGCCTGGCGGTCTACACCGCCGACGCCCTGGCAGCCCTGGAGGCCGCGGTCCTGCCGCAGATCGCGCCACCTGCGCCTGCCGACGCCGACGCCGCCGCAGCAGCACCGGCCAAGCCGCGCAGACGCCGCGCACCGGCCGGCACCACCCCGGCTGGGCATGCGCCGGCCACCACGCCCAAGCCGGCGGCCCGGGGCGGACGCCGTACGGCCGGGCCGGCCGCCAGCGACCCCGCAGGCTGAAGCAACACCCGCCGCCCAGCCGTCAGTTGCGCTGCGGCGGCGGACACCAGCCAAAGAAGGCCAGCACCGCATCGCGCCGGGCCAGGGTGTCAGCCTCGCCCAGGGCCATCAGGGCCTGGGTATAGGGCGCCTCGAACAGCAGGTAGCTGGCCAGGGCCGCGCCGCGCGGGCCCTGCGTGGCCAGGCGGCTGCTCACGCCCACGCCGCCCAGCAGGGCGCGCACCGGGCGCGGCAGGCTTTCGATATGCTGCGCCGCGATGTCATCCAGGCGCTGGCTGGGCGCGATCACCAGCGCCTGCACCGGGCGCAGGCTGGTGGCCAGGCGCTGCGCTTCGGACAACAGCGCCAGCGTGCGGTTGACCCGCTCCATGCGCTCGATGTCCACGGTCAGCGCGTCCAGAAAGATGCCCGACAGCGCATGCCCGGCGATCTGCGCGATGCTGGGGTAGCCGGTGTTGGGCGCGGCGCGGCCGGTGGGCTCGTGCATGCGGCCGGCGCCGATCACCAGCACCCGCTGCGCGCCCAGGTGGATGGCCGGCGAGATCGGCGCCATCTGGCGCATCGAGCCATCGCCAAACCATTCGGCCTGGCCCTCACGGTCCAGTTCGGCCGCCGGAAACACGAAGGGGATGGCCGACGAGGCCAGCAGGTGGCGCTGGGTCAGCTGTGTGTCCAGTGCCACCCGCTGTGATCGGGTCCAGGGCGTGATCGGCACCGCCGACTGGTAGAAGGTCACATGCTCGCCGCTGCCATAGCCCGACGCGGTGATGGCCAGGGCCTGCAAGTGGCGAGACGCCAGCAGCTGCGGCAGGCGCTGCAGGGGCACGGCCTCGGCCAGCAGCTCGCCCAGCGGCTGGTTGTTCAGCAGCGAGCGCGGCTTGGCCCTGCGGAAGCGGTTCAGGGCCCAGCCCACCGACAGCATGGTCAGCCACTGCGCGCCGCTGCGTATCACGCCGAGTGAATCAGCGCGGTAGACCTGCTCGGCCCGGAAGTTGCGCCACACCGCCGCCAGTTGGGCCACGCCGGCGTCGAAATCATCGGCCTGGCAGGCCAGCGCGGCCGAGTTGATGGCGCCGGCCGAGGTGCCGCAGATCACCGCAAAGGGGTTGCGCCGCAGGTCGGTGCCCGACTCGCGGCGCAATTGGGCAATGGCCTGCAGCACCCCCACCTAGTAGGCCGCACGCGCCCCACCGCCGCTGAGCACCAGTCCGGTCAGGGGGGTTTCATACATCGGCCGACTTTAGCCTTGGCGCGGATGCCCGATCACACCAAAAAGGGGGCAAAACCAGCCCAATGCGGTACGCCAAGCCTGCCGCTGTTCACAGCCCTGGCTGCGCGCTACAAATCCGCCAGGATACCGGTCGAGGTGGCTTCGGCCGCCAACTTGCCGGCAGGGTTGTAGAGCGCGGCCTGCAGAAACGCCACCCGCTTGCCGCGCCGCACCACCCGCCCCTCGACCCAACCTTCACCCGGGCCCACCTTCTCGTAGAAGCTGACCTTGATCTCCAGGCTGAAGACGGTCTGCGCATGCCCGGTGTCATGGATCACCGCATGCGCCATTGCCGCGTCCAGCCAGGCGGTGATGAAGCCGCCCTGGGCGATCGTGCCATTGGTGTGGCAATACTCGCGCCGCACCGTGAAGCCGGCCTTCACGGTCTTGCGCGCCGGGTCCCAGCCGATCAGGTGGAAATTGCCCATCGATTCGCTCAGGGCCTGGCCCGAGCGGATGCGTGCGTCCAGGTCGTTGTCCATGGCTTCCATTCAAATCAGCTGCGGGGGATTGCGGTGCGCGCAGGCAGCGGCGCCGGCTAGTCGTAGACGATCGCTGCCCGCCCACCCTGGGCCAGGGCCTTGCAGCGCGCCAGCGCCTCGTCGGTGGGCCAGAAGCGGCCCGCATCGCCCAGATCCAGCTCGGCCACAGCCGTCTCACGCTGGATCTGCAGGCGCAGGCCCAGGCCCTGGCACAGCTCGCCTTCTTCGGTCAGCGCACGCCGCGCCGGCCAGGTCTTGACCATTTCGGCCAGCGACGGCACGGCCTTGGCCGGCTCTCCGGCCAGCGCCATTACCAGGAAGCGGCCATAACGCGCACGTGCGGCGGCCAAGTCCCAGACCTGCATCACATTCAGGCGCAAGCCGCCCGAGAAGCGGTCGGGCTGCACCTTGCCCTGCACGATCAGCAAATGGTCTTCCACCAGCAGCGCCTTGTGGGCCTCGATCAGATCGTCATTGGCCACCGCCTCGATGACCTCGCTGCCGTCATCGAGCTTGAAGATCGCCACTCGGCCGCGCTGGCCGTTGACAAAGCGCAGTTCGCTGACGATGCCGGCCAGCAGCTGTGGCTCGCGGCTGTCGACCAGGTCGGCGATACGGCGCTTGGCAAAACGCCGCACTTCGGCCTCGTTTTCGTCGAACAGATGGTCCGAAAGGTAGAAACCCACCGCCGTCTTCTCCAGCAGCAGGCGCTCGCGCACGCCCCAGGGTTCGGTTTGCTGCAGTGCCGGCTCTTGCGTGGACGAGCCATGGTCGCCGTCGTCGAACAGCCCGCCTTGCGAGGCATTCACCACCTGGTGGTCGGCAAAGTCGAAGCCCAGGCCGACACTGGCCACCAGGCTGGCCCGGTCGGCATGCAGCTTGTCGAAGGCGCCGGCCTTGATCAGCGCCTCCACCGCGCGCTTGTTGACCCGCTTGCGGTCGATGCGGGCGCAGAAATCGAAGAAGCTGTGGAAGGGGCCGCCGGCCTCGCGCGCCTCGACGATGGCGTCCACCGCGCTCTGGCCGCTGCCCTTCACCGCGCCCAGGCCGTAGCGCACCCGCTTCTTGTCGATCGGCTCGAAGCGGTGGGTGCCCTGGTTGACATCGGGCGCATCGAAGCGGATGCCGAACAGCTTGGCATCGTTGAGCAAGGCCTTGAGCTTGTCGGTGTCGTCCATCTCGATGCTCATGTTCGCGGCATAGAACTCGGCCGTGAAATGCACCTTCAGCCAGGCCGTGTGGTAGGCCAGCAGCGAGTAGGCGGCGGCATGGCTCTTGTTGAAGCCATAGCCGGCAAACTTCTCCATCAGGTCGAAGACCTTGTCGGCGGTCTCACTTGTGATGCCCTTCAGGGCCGCGCCGGCGCGGAAGATCTGGCGCTGCTCGGCCATCTCCTCGGCCTTCTTCTTGCCCATCGCCCGGCGCAGCAGGTCGGCACCGCCCAGGCTGTAGCCGCCCAGCACCTGGGCGGCCTGCATCACCTGCTCCTGGTAGACGAAGATGCCATAGGTCTCGGCCAGCACCAGATCCAGCAGCGGGTGCGGGTAGTCGATGGTCTCCTTGCCGTTCTTGCGGGCGCAGAAGCTGGGGATGTTTTCCATCGGGCCGGGCCGGAACATCGCGTTCAGCGCGATCAGGTCCTCCAGCCGGCTCGGCTTGGCCTCCTTCAGCATGGCCTGCATGCCGCGCGACTCGAACTGGAACACGCTCTCGGTCAGGCCGTCGGAGAACAGCTTGTAGACCCGCGGGTCGTCCAGCGGCACGGTCTCGAAGCTGAACTGCTCGCGCCCCGGGTGGCGCGCGACGATGAAGTCCTTGGCCAGCTCCAGGATGGTCAGGGTGGCCAGGCCGAGAAAGTCGAACTTGACCAGGCCGATGGCCTCGACATCGTCCTTGTCGTACTGGCTGACCGCGCTGTCGCTGCCCGGCTGCTGGTAGAGCGGGCAGAAATCGGTGATCTTGCCCGGCGCGATCAGCACGCCGCCGGCATGCATGCCGATGTTGCGCACCACGCCCTCCAGGCGCATGGCCAGGCTGAGCAGCTCGGCCACCTCTTCCTCGGCGGCCTCGCGCTGTTCCAGCTCGGGCGCCTCGCGCCGGGCGTAGATGGTGGGGTCCTTGTCGGGGTCATGGCCGGGCGGCACGCGCGCCAGCGTCACGGTCTTGCCGGGTGGCGCCGGGATCAGCTTGGCGATGCTGTCCACATGGCCATAGCCCATGCCCAGCACCCGGCCCACATCGCGCAGCGCGGCCTTGGCCGCCATGGTGCCGAAGGTGACGATCTGGCCGACCGCGTCGCGGCCGTATTTGTCCTTGACATAGTCGATCACCCGGTCGCGGTTGGCCTGGCAGAAATCGATGTCGAAGTCGGGCATCGACACCCGCTCGGGGTTGAGGAAACGCTCGAACAGCAAGTTGTACTGCAGCGGATCGAGGTCGGTGATCTTCATCGCATAGGCCACCAGCGAGCCCGCACCCGAGCCCCGGCCCGGCCCCACCGGGCAGCCGTGGGTCTTGGCCCAGACGATGAAGTCGGCCACGATCAGGAAGTAGCCCGGGAAGCCCATCTTCAGGATGGTCTGGATCTCGAAGTCCAGCCGCTCGACATAACGCGCACGCTGCGCGTCGCGCAGGGCCGGGTCGGGGTAGAGCAGGGCCAGCCGGTCGGCCAGGCCCGCATGGCTGACCTGGCGGAAGTAGTCGCCCATCGGCACGGGCTGGCCCTGGTCCGGGCCGTCGGCCTGCAGGGGCGTGGGGAAATCGGGCAGGTAGTTCTTGCCCATCGCCAGGGTCAGGTTGCAGCGCCGGGCGATCTGCAGGCTGTTGGCCAGCGCGCTGGGCAGGTCGGCAAACAGGGCCTGCATCTGCGCCTGGGTCTTGAAATACTGCTCGCGGCTGAAGCGCTTGATGCGTTTGGGGTTGGACAGCGCCTCGCCCTCGGCCACGCAGACCCGGGCCTCATGGGCGTCGAAATCATCCGGGCTGGCAAATTCGATCGGGTGGGTGGCCACCACCGGCAGGCCCAGGCTGGCCGCCAGCGGCACCGCGGCGCGCACATGGGCCTCGTGGGTGGGCAGGCCGGCACGCTGCAGCTCGATGTAGAAGCGGCCCGGGAACAGCGCCGACAAGCGCAGCGCCGCCGCCCGGGCGCGCTCGGCGTCGCCGGCCAGCAAGGCCGCACCGACCGCGCCGAAATCGGCCCCCGACAACACGATCAGGCCTTCGCCCAACTCGGCCAGCCAATCCCACTTGATCCAGGCCTGGGCCTTTTGCGGGTTCTTGACCCAGCCGCGCGCCAGCAGCTCGCACAGGTTGAGGTAGCCCTGGCGGTTCTGCACCAGCAGCAGCAGGCGGCTGGCCTGCCGATCTTGTGCCGCTGCGCTGCCCGAGCCCTCGGGGTCGGGCTCGACGAAGATGTCGGCGCCGATCAGGGGTTTCACCCCCTTGCCCCGGCAGGCCTTGTAGAACTTGACCGCGCCAAAGATGTTGGACAAATCGGTGATCGCCAGGGCCGGCTGCGCATCGGCGCGCGCCGCCGCAGCGGCATCGTCGATGCGCAATGTGCCGTCGACAACGGAGTATTCGGTGTGGGTGCGCAGGTGGACGAAAGGCATGGCCGGCATTGTAGGGAGCGGGGCTTTTTACAATCGGCCCGGTGAACCCCTCCCCGACCCCGCCCGTGCTCAACATCGCCGGCTACCGCTTCGTGGCGCTGGACGACCTGCCCGCGCTGCGCCAGCGCCTGTGGCAGGCCGCCAGCGACCAGGGCCTGTTGGGCACGGTGCTGCTGGCGCCCGAGGGCATCAACCTGTGCCTGGCCGGCAGCCCCGCCGGTGTGGCGGCCTGGCTGGACGGGCTGCGCAGCGATACCCGGTTTGCTGACCTGGCGGTCAAGCCCAGCTGGAGCGCCGAGGTGCCCTTCCTGCGCCTGAAGGTCAAGGTCAAGGCCGAAATCATCCGCATGAACCAGCCTGCGCTGCGGCCGGCCGCCGGCCGGGCGCCGGCGGTGGCCGCCGCGACCCTGGCGCGCTGGATTGAGCAGGGCCATGACGACAGCGGCCGGCCCATCAAGCTGTTGGACACCCGCAATGGCTTCGAGGTGGACGCGGGCGGCTTCAAAGGCGCGGTGGACTGGCGGCTGCAGAAGTTCAGTGATTTCCCGGCCGCGCTGGCGGCCCGCCGCGACGAATTGGCCGGCCATAGCGTGGTCAGCTACTGCACCGGCGGCATCCGCTGCGAGAAGGCCGCGCTGCTGATGCAGGGCCTGGGCTTGGACCACAGCTACCAATTGGAGGGCGGCATCCTGAAATACTTCGAGGACACCCAGGGCCGGGCGCCGGGCTGGCAGGGCCAGTGCTTCGTGTTCGACGAACGGGCCGGGCTCGACACCGGCCTGGCGCCCGGGGCAAGGGCATGAGCGGCGTCTTGATCCGCATCGCTGGCGTGCTGTTGCTGCTCAGCGCGCTGGCCATTCCGCTGGTGCGCGCGCCCGACCGGCCGGTGGAGACCCTGGTGGCCCGCTGGGCACCACCGCCGTCGGAGTTTCTCGACCTGCAGGGCCAGCTGGTGCATTACCGCGACGAAGGGCCGAAGTCCGACCCCGCGCCGGTCGTGCTGCTGCACGGCACCTCGGCCAGCCTGCATACCTGGGAGGGCTGGGTCAAGGTGCTGCGCGACCAGCGCCGGGTGATCAGCCTGGACCTGCCAGCCTTCGGCCTGACCGGCCCCTTCGCTGGTCACTATGCCGGCCAGGCCTACACCGGCGAGAACTACGCCCGCTTCGTGCTGGACCTGCTGGACAAGCTGGCGGTGCCGCGCTTCGTGGTGGCCGGCAATTCCCTGGGCGGCGAGGTGGCCTGGCGCATCGC
>JANNZD010000280.1:0-8705 GCA_031410435.1 Betaproteobacteria bacterium
GGGGGTTGCTCCGTCAGGGGTTTGAAAGTCATCCAGTCGCTGCTGCCAGCGGATGGCGGCGGCCACCTCGGCCTGGATGGCCGCGGCCAGCGTGCTGCCGTCCAGCGGTTTGTGCAGCACGCACAGGCCGTGGCGGCGCACCTGCCACTGCACTTCGATGTCGCCGGTGACGATCAACGCCGGCAGCCCGGGCCGCAGCGCGCGCAGCCGGCCCACCAGACCGATGCCGTCGCCCTGGGGCAGGCGTTGGTCGACCACGGCGGCGCTGAGTGGCAGCGAGGGGTCGGCCGCCAGTGCCAGCGCGGCGTCGGCGTCGGCGGCGCTGTGGGTGCGCCAGCCCAGGGCCTGCAGCAGGCCCGAGAGCGCCCGCAGGATGTCGGCCTCGTCGTCAACCAGCAGCACGCATTGCGCGGGCAAGGGCAGGTCGACGGGTTTTTCCGGGGCGGCCGGGCGGCCCGGCGCGCCCGGCACTGGACCGTCCAGCGCCGGCAGCCGCAGGCCAAACACGCTGCCGCGCCCGCCTGGCCCGGCCTGCAGGCTGACCGCCAGGCCCAGCAGCCGGGCGCTGCGCTGGACGATGGCCAGCCCCAGGCCCAGGCCGCGGTTGCGGTCGCGCGCCGGGTTGCCGACCTGGAAGAACTCCTCGAACACGCGCTCGCGGTCGGCCTCGGCGATGCCGCAGCCGGTATCAGTCACCTGCAGGCGCAACTCGGCCGGGCCGCCGCCAACACCGCCGGGCAGGCGGTCCAGCGCCAGGCTCACCTGGCCTTCGCTGGTGAACTTGAAGGCGTTGTCCAGCAAGTTGCGCAGCAGCCGCTGCAGCAGGTCTTGGTCGGTGCGGGCCCAGGCGGGGGCATCGGGCAGGGCCAGCGTGAAGCCCAGCCCGCGCTCGGCCGCCAGGCAGGCGAACTCGGCATGCAACTGGCGCAGCAAGGCGGCCAGGTCAAGGTCAGCCGGCTGCAGGCGCACCGCGCCAGCGTCCAGGCGAGAGATGTCGAGCAGCGCGTCCAGCAGGCCCTGGCTCTGCACCAGCGCGCGACCGATGGCCTGGCTCAGCTCGCGCAGCCGCGGGTCATCGGCCCGGCCGGCCAGCAGCGACAGCGTCGTCGCATTGATGGCCAAGGCGTGCAGCGGCTGGCGCAGGTCATGGCTGGCGGCGGCAAAGAAGCGGCTGCGGGCATCGGCTGCGGCTTGCGCCCGGTCGCGCTCGACGGCCAACGCAGCGGCCAGCCGTTCGCGGTCGTCGGCCAGGCGCACCAACGCCTCCCAGGACTGGCGCTGCTGCCGCACCGACAGCACGATCAGCGGCACGGAATGCAGCAGCAGCCCCACCATCGCCCAGCCCAGCAGGCCGCCGCGTTGCAGCCAGCCCGCCACGTAAACCGCGTAGCCCGGCAACACCATGCGCCAGAAGCTGGCCTGCTGGCCCGAGGCCGACACCACCACGCCGCCAAAGTAACTGGCAGACAGCGCCATGGCCAAGAGCTTGGTGATGTCGTCAGTGCCGAAGTAGAAAAACGGCATCAGCGTGGCATGCATCAAGCCGTACAGCGCCATCAGTCGGCGCGCCAGGCGCAGACCGCGGCGCGGGTCCTGCTCGACCAGCGGCGCCCAGCGCCCGGCCTGCCTGACGATGGCCCCATGCAGGCCCAGGCGCAGCAGCAACCAGGGCAGCCAGGCCCAGGCCGGCACCTGGGCGCTGTAGGCCAGCCCGGCCCACAGCAGGTCCACCGGCAGGGCCACGGCGCTGCGGCGCATCCAGGTCAGCTGGTGCTGCAGGCAGCGCGCGTCCACCCGGCGCTGGATGGCCGCCTCGTGGGCAGCGCCCGCCGCATCAACGCTCACTGGACAAGCCGCCGCGCTGCGCGCTGCGGAATTCGCGCTTGGCAGCGGCCCGGCGCGCTCACTGGACTACCCTGCATGCTGCGCATGCCGGGATTCGCGCTTGGGAGCGGCCCGGCGCGCTCATGCATCGCCCCCGGGCCGGCCCTCGCCGGCCGGCTCGTCGTCCCAGGCCACACCGGTGCCCAGCGCATGGGTGGCCTGGGTCCAGCGCGCTGCCACCCGGGCGTCTACCGTGCCGGCGTCGGATTCCACCCGGCAGCCGCCGCGGGCGATGTTGGCCTGGGCCAGCAGGCGTGCGCCGCGTGCCAGCAGGGCGTCCTCGCAGCCGGCGGCCACCAGGGCATGGTCGTCAGGGTGCACCAGCACATGGATCTGCCGGGCACTGGCCAGCACCGCATTGACCGCCTCGCGCGCCACCTGGGCGACCAGCGCGGGGCGAACGCTGAGTTCGCTGCGCACCACCTGGCGGGCCAGCTCGGTGGCGACCCGGGCCAGGCTGGCGGCCATCTGCTGCTCCAGCTGGCCCAGTTCGGTGTCCAGCGCATGCACCACCTGGGCCACCTGGCTGCTGACCTGGCTGGCAAAGCTCTGCTTGAAGCTCTCCAGCGCCACCAGGCCATCGCGGTAGCCATCCTGGTAGCCCTGGGTGCGCGCGGCGGCCACCTGCTGCTGCATCTCGGCCTGCATCTCGGCATGCAGCTCCTCCAGCGTCGGCAGGGCCACCGCGGGTTCGGCCTGGGCCGGGGCTGGGTCCGGGGCAGCCGCCGGCAGCCCCGGATCCGCTGGGGGCTGGGGCTGGGTCAGGGGTGCGCGGGCGGCTGCGAGCGCTGTGTCCGGCAAGCCGGCCAGGCCCGCCTGCATATCGCCTTGGCGCGGGTCCTTGGCCCGGCGCGCCGGTGCCATCGCGCTGGCCGGTGGCGCCCAGGGCGCGGGCGCCAGGTCTTGCACGTCGCCAAAGCTGCCAGGCCGCCAGGCGGCAAAGCTGCGCAGCTCCTCGCGCGGGATGAAGCGGGTGTAGGCGGTGCTGCCGGGCGCCGGCGGCGCCAGCGGCACCGGCCGCGCGGCGCTCGCGTGTCTAGAGGAATTCATCGGCGCCTCCGCTGGCCAACATGATGGTGCCCTCGTCCACCAGGCGGCGGACGATCTTGATCATTTCCTTCTGCTCGGCCTCGACATCGGCCACCCGCACCGGGCCACGGCCGTCCAGGTCTTCCTTCAGCGTCTCGGCGGCGCGGCTCGACATGTTGCGGAACACCTTCTCGCGCATCTCCGGCGTGGCGCCCTTCAGGGCCAGCACCAGGGATTCGCTCTGCACTTCCTTGAGCACCGCCTGGACGCCCTTGTCGTCGAGCTTGATCAGGTCGTCGAAGCCGAACATGTTGTCCATCAGCTTCTGGGCCAAGTCAGCATCGCTCTCGCGCACGAAATCCAGCACGCTGGTCTCGAGCGCACTGCCCAGCAGGTTGATCAGCTCGGCCGCCGGTTTGACACCGCCCAGCGAGGCCTTGCGCACCGAATCGCCGGCGGCCAGCACATGGCTCATCACGTCGTTCAGGTCGCGCAGCGCAGCGGGCTGGATGCCGTCCAGGGTGGCGATGCGCACCAGCACCTCATTGCGCTGGCGGTCGCCCATCAGCTTGAGCACCGCCGAGGCCTGGTCCACCTCCAGGTGCACCAGGATCGCGGCCACGATCTGCGGGTGCTCGTTGCGCAGCAGTTCGGCCACCGAGCCCGCATCCATCCACTTCAGGCCCTCGATGCCGGTCACATCGGCGCCCTGCAGGATGCGGTCGATCAGCAGATTGGCCTTGTCCTCGCCCAGGGCCTTGAGCAGCACCGAGCGCACGAACTCGTCGTTGTTGTCCACCAGCGAGTGGTGCTCGTTGGCGACCTCGCAGAACTTGTTCAGCACCCCGCCCAGCCGGTCACGCGAGACGTTGCGCAGGCGGGCGATGGTTTCGCCCAGCTTTTGCACCTCCTTGGGGCCGAGCTGCTTGAATATCTCGGCGGCTTCTTCCTCGCCGATGGACATCAACAGGATGGCGGCGTCTTCCAGGCCTTGTTCGTCCATGGCGGCTTGCGCTCGGTGTGAGGGGTGGGAGGCCGCTCAGGCCTCGGGGTCGATGAACCAGGAGCGCAGGATGGTGGCGGCGGCCAGCGGGTTGCTGCGGGCCAGCGCGCGGGCCTGCGCCAACTGCTTGTCCATGTCCGGCGCGGGCAGGGCCAGGGGCTCGCCGTTCGCGTCCAGGCCGTCCTCGGCGCTGCCCCCGGGCAGGGCCTCGGGGCCGCCCACCACCGCGTCCAGGCCGGCTGCGGGCGGCGCCGGTGGCGGGTCCACCTTCTCGGGCGCCAGGGCCGGGCGCACCACGCCGAACAGCAGCATCAGCGCCACCAGGGTCAGCGCGGCGGGCACACCGCCGGCCTTGACCAGTTCCAGCAGCCAGGGCTGCTTCCACAGCGGCAGCACCTCGGGCTCGGGCTTGATGTCGCGGAAGGGCACACTGATGACCTTGACCGAATCGCCGCGCTCCTTGTTGTAGCCCACCGCCTCCTGCACCAGGGCGGTGAGCTTGTCGATCTCCTCGGGCGGCAGGGCGGCGCTGCTGGGCTTGCCCTTGGCGTCGGTGCTGCTGCGGTGGTTGACCACCACCGCCACGTTCACCCGCTTGATGGTGCCCACCGCATTGCGCAGCATTTCCACCCGCTTGTCGACCTCGTAGTTGATCTGGTTTTCGCGGCGCGCGCCGGTGCCGCTCAGGCCGGTCTGGGCCGGCTGCAGCGGTGCCGACGCGCCGGTGATGGGCGCGGCCGGCGCTGCGGTGGGCTGGTTGGTGGCCGCACCGGGCACGCCGGTGGGCTGCGGGGTGTTGCTGCCGGTCGCGTCCAGGCTGCGCTGGCTGCGGATGGCCGCCCGCTCGGCGCCCTGGTTGGGGCCGTAGGCCTCGGTGGTGGATTCCTTCTGGTTGAAGTCCAGTTCGGCGGTGACGGTGGCGCGCAGGTTGTCGGGGCCGAGCGCGGGCTCCAGGATCTCGTTGACCCGCTTGAGCAGGCGCGCCTCGGTCTCGCGCAGCTGGGCGCGCTGCTGGGCGGTCAGGTCGCTGCGGCCGTCGCCCTCGGGCTGGGTCAGCCAGTTGCCGTCCTGGTCGGTGATGGTCACACCGCCGGGCGCCAGGCCGGGCACCGACATCGCCGTCATGTGCACGATGCCGGCGATCTGGCCGCGCTCGAGCGTGCGGCCGGGCGCCAGGGTGAGCGCGACCGAGGCGGAAGGCTTTTCCTGCTCACGGTAGAAGCCGTTCTGGTGTGGCAGCGCCACCATCACCTTGACCGATTGCACGGTGCTGATGGTGGCGATCTGCTGCTCCAGCCGGCTGCCCAGCGCGCGTTGCAGATTGGTGCGCTCCTGCAGCTGCGACTGGCCGAAGTTCTGCTTGTCGAAGAGTTCGTAGCCGCTGGGCGCGGACTTGGGCAGGCCCAGCGTGGCCAGGCGCATGCGCAGCTCATTGACGCGGGCGGCCGGCACCATGATGCGCTGGCCCAGCGGGCTGAGCTCGTAGCCCTCGCCCATCTTGTTGAGCTGGTCAACCACCGCGCCGGCCTCGCTCTCGGGCAGGCTGTGGCTGAACAGTTGCACCATCGGCACCTGGCGGGTCCACAGGGCCAACACCACCAGCATGGCCAGCAGGCCGGCGGTGCCGGCACCCAGCAGCCACTTCTTGCGCTGCGGCAGGGCCTGCAGGCGCGCCAGCGGGCCGCCCGGCCTGGCCGATGCGTCGGGGGCGTCCGGCGTGGCTTCGGCCAGCAGGGCAGCCTCGTTGGCGGGGGTGAGTGGGGTGACGGCGGCGTCCATGGGCAAGGGTTGGCGACAGGGCGCCAGAGGTGAGCTGCAGCCCCCGGCATGACGGTCATTGTTGGGCGCTGCCTGGCCGGCGCATGGCGCAAACAGCCCGCATTTCGGGTTTCAGTTCGCACCATTGCGGCCGAGGGGGGCGCCTACAGTGCGCAGCAGGCCGCCTGTCACCCGACGCCGGCGCGTGCAGTTGGCCACCGGCCGTCCATCCAGGCACCCGCCATGAAACTCGAGCTCAAGCCCTTCGACTTTGCCCAGGCCGTGGCCCGTGCCGGCCTGCGCACCGACGGTCACCCGGTGGGCGCGCCGCCCGCAGCGGTGCAGGGCAGCTTCAGCACCGCGATGGCGCAGGCTCTGCAACAGGTCAGCGCCAGCCAGCTGGAGGCCCAGCACCTGCAGCAGGAATTGCAGCTGGACAACCCGACCGTGAGCCTGGAGCAGACCATGATCGCGATGAACAAGTCGCAGATCGGCTTCACCGCGGCGCTGACCGTGCGCAACCGCCTGGTGCAGGCCTACAGCGACATCATGAACATGCAGGTGTGACGGCGGCCGCGGCCGGCCCGTCAGGCTGCCGCGCCCTGCGCGAGTCAGCCGGGCGCCAGCGGCGCCTCGGCGGCGCAGGCCGGGGTGCCCGGGATGGGCGGGCCCGCGCTGCACAGGCTGGCGCGCAATTGCACCCCGACCCGCACCCGCAGCTGCAGGCCGTCACCGGTGCTGAACACGGCCTGGCCCGGGCGGGTGGCTTCGGGCAGCAGGCCGGGCTGGGCGGCGTCCACCGTGATGTCCAGCGCCTCGCTCAGGGCAATGCCGGGGTGGTCGGCGGCACGGCTCACCTTGATCACGCCCCGGGCAGGGTCGACCACCGCATGCTGGCATTCGCCACCCGGACCGGTGGTGAGCAGGTAGCACCAGTCCGACCCGCTGTGGAAGCGCAGATGCACCGGCAGGCCCTGCCGGGCCGAGGACAGCTTGGCCAGGGATACATCGGCCTGCAGTTCATGTGCTGCCGATTGCAGGCGCTGGCGCGAGACCTGCGACCACAGGCTGGGCCCGGCCATCGCGCCCAGCACCGCCAGCACGGCCAGCGCGATCATCAGCTCGATCAGGGTGAAGCCGGCCGCTGCCGAAGCTTTCGCCGCTGCGGTGGCCGGTGCGGCGGCCGGCGGAGGCCTGCGCATCCGAGGCTCAGTCCAGCGACAGCAGACGTCGGCGCTTCTGGGTCTGGTCGATATAGCGTTGCAGGTTGCGTTGGGCCAGCGGGTCGAGCGGCAGGAACTCGCAGCCCACGCGCAGGCCTCGATGGTGATGGCTGATCGAGCTGGCATGTTGCAGGCGCAGGCCCACCGGGGTGCGCGATTCGGCGTCCAGGGCCAGGCCGACCTGGTGCAACACCATGCCCAGCGGCAGCGGCGGCACGTCCTCGGGCAGCAGCAGCGCACAGCCGCCGATGCTCAGATCCAGGATGCGCAGCGCCAGCGGCATGTCGGGCATGCCGGGGTGGCGCAGATGGGCGGTGGGCGCGTTGCGGTCCAGGGTGCGCACCCGGTAGCTGCCGCGGCGCTGGAAGCGGTAGAGGCAGGTCGGCAGATCACATTGCAGCGCGGTAGCCCGGGTGCCGCGCACCAGCACCATGTCCTGCAGGTCGAATTGCAGCTTGATGGCGTCCAGGTAAGCCACCGCCGTGGCTTCGTTGACCTCGACCAGGCTGGCCAGCTGGCTGTCGCCCGACTCCACGTCCAGCGCCAGGCGCTGGTGCGCGTCGTCCACGGTCCAGACGGTGGTGTTCAGGTGTGTGCCGCCCGGCCCTGACAGGGTTACCGGCACCGCGTTGTCACGCAGCCGCCGCAGCAGGGCCAGCACATCGCGCGGATGCTCGCAGCGGAACAGGGCATGCGGGTCCTGGCCGCTGGCGGCGGCTTCGTGGCGCGGCGGCTGGGCAGGGGATCGCGCTTCGAACTGGGCCATGGTGCGGGCTTCACAAATAAAAGGGGCAGCAGGAGGGCGCTGGGGCGGGCGGCTGCCCGGCAGTCAACGCCGCGCTCAGTGCAGGGTCTTGGGCTTGCCGGCCATCATCTGGTCCAGATCGTCAAGCCAGGGTTCGGCCAGGTTGCGGATCTCGGCGTCATTGACCAGCACCCGTTTCATGATGCGCGACTTGAGCTGGGATTCCTCGTTGCTCAAGCCATTGCCGCGGGCCGCGTTCTTGAGCTGGCTGATCAGCAGCACGCAGGCCCCTTCGAGCTTGATCACATGGTCCCAGTTGCCTGAGCGGGCGGCGTCGAGCATGTCGGCGCTGGCCTTTTCAATGGCTTCGTAGTAGCTGAGTAGGCTGTTGTTCATGGTGTCGGACTGCAGCGGGGCGAGTGGGCGCATCAGTTGGTCGCCGTGCGGTCGACTTGCACGCCGATCGCATGCCAGGCTTCGCGCAGCGGTGCCATCAGGGCCAGGCATTCGTCCAGCGCGGCTTCGTCGTTGTGCCGGTTGGCCTGGGTCAGGCGCATGCAGATGTAGGCGTACAGGTCTGACAGGTCGAGCGCCAGCTTGCCGCCGCCGCGCGCGTCGAGCGCCGATTTCAGGCCCTCGTCGATGATGCGAACCGCTTGACCGACAGCCTGGCACTTGGCGGCCACATCACCCGCTCGCAGCGCGCCCTTGGCCTTGTTGACGGCGGCGACGAAGCCGTCGAACAACAGGGCCACCAGGCCATGGGGGGTGGCGCAGGCCACCATGGTTTGCACCCCGACGGCATGGTAGGTGCCGGCAAATTGCTGGTTGCGGGGGGCGGAAGAATGCGAAGGGCTGAACATGGGCGTCTCTGGGTCGGTTGTTCGGTCTCGATGGAGGTTTTATCGGTGCCCTTGGCCGGGACTTGAGGCAGGGCCGGACGGCGCAATCCGGCCAGTTCTGGGCCAGCCGGCGTGGGGTGTGGCGCAATGCCGGCGGCCGGGCGCGGCGCGGCCAGCGCGCAGCCGGCGCTGCCGGCGCGCGGCCTCGGCGCAGGGCTGCG
>JANNZD010000281.1:0-83487 GCA_031410435.1 Betaproteobacteria bacterium
TGGTGGTGGCGCTGGAGCGCAACAAGGTGATGGCCATCAACCCACCCGCCGGCACCAAGTTCGATCCGCACCAGCACCAGGCCATCAGCATGGTGCCGGCCGAGCAGGACGCCAACACCGTGGTGGCAGTGCTGCAAAAGGGCTACCTGATCGCCGACCGGGTGCTGCGCCCGGCGCTGGTCACGGTGGCCGCGCCCAAGTAGGCCCGGCCCCCGGCGGCACCCCACCCCGCATCCGTTCGCAGGCCGTCCTCGCCAAAAACGCACTTGAAAGTGCCGGACTGGCCCGCAATTCAGAACCCAGCAATTCCCCCCTACAGGAGCAACACACCATGGGCAAGATCATCGGCATCGACCTCGGCACCACCAATTCGTGCGTGGCGATCATGGAAGGCAACACCACCAAGGTGATCGAGAACAGCGAGGGTGCGCGCACCACGCCGTCGATCATTGCGTACCAAGAGGACGGCGAGGTGCTGGTCGGTGCGTCGGCCAAGCGTCAGGCTGTCACCAACCCGCGCAACACGCTGTATGCGGTCAAGCGCCTGATCGGACGCAAGTTCACCGAGAAAGAGGTGCAGAAGGACATCGGCCTGATGCCCTACACCATCGCTGCGGCCGACAACGGCGACGCTTGGGTCGAAGTGCGCGGCAAGAAGATCGCGCCGCCGCAGGTCTCGGCCGAAGTGCTGCGCAAGATGAAGAAGACCGCCGAGGACTACCTGGGCGAGGAAGTGACCGAAGCCGTGATCACGGTGCCGGCCTACTTCAATGACAGCCAGCGCCAGGCCACCAAGGACGCCGGCCGCATTGCCGGCCTGGATGTCAAGCGCATCATCAACGAGCCCACCGCTGCGGCCCTGGCCTTCGGCTTGGACAAGCATGGCAAGGGCGACCGCAAGATCGCGGTCTTCGACCTGGGCGGCGGCACCTTCGACATCTCGATCATCGAGATCGCCGACGTGGACGGTGAAAAGCAGTTCGAGGTGCTGTCGACCAACGGCGACACCTTCCTGGGCGGCGAAGACTTCGACCAGCGCCTGATCGACTACATCGTCACTGAGTTCAAGAAGGAACAGGGCGTCGACCTGACCAAGGACGTGCTGGCGCTGCAACGCCTGAAAGAGGCCGCTGAAAAGGCCAAGATCGAGCTGTCGAGCAACACCCAGACCGACATCAACCTGCCCTACGTGACGGCCGATGCCTCAGGCCCCCGGCACCTGAACATCAAGCTCACCCGCGCCAAGCTGGAAAGTCTGGTCGACGAGCTGATCGAGCGCACGATGGAGCCTTGCCGGATCGCCGTCAAGGACGCCGGCATCAAGGTCAGCGAGATCGACGACATCATCCTGGTGGGCGGCATGAGCCGCATGCCCAAGGTGCAGGAGAAGGTCAAGGAGTTCTTCGGCAAGGAGCCGCGCAAGGATGTCAACCCCGACGAGGCCGTGGCCGTGGGTGCCGCGATCCAGGGCCAGGTGCTGGGCGGCGAGCGCAAGGACGTGCTGCTGCTCGATGTCACCCCGCTGAGCCTGGGCATCGAGACCCTGGGCGGTGTGATGACCAAGATGATCAAGAAGAACACCACCATCCCGACCAAGTTTGCGCAGACCTTCTCCACCGCCGATGACAACCAGCCGGCCGTGACCATCAAGGTCTACCAGGGCGAGCGCGAACTGGCCTCGGGCAACAAGAGCCTGGGCGAGTTCAACCTCGAAGGCATCCCGCCGTCACCGCGCGGCCTGCCGCAGATCGAGGTGACCTTCGACATCGACGCCAACGGCATCCTGCACGTGGGCGCCAAGGACAAAGCCACCGGCAAGGAAAACAAGATCACCATCAAGGCCAACTCGGGCCTGAGCGAGGCCGAGATCGAGAAGATGGTCAAGGACGCCGAGGCGAATGCCGCCGAAGACGCCAAGAAGGTGGAACTGGTGCAGGCCCGCAACCAGGCCGACGGCATGATCCACTCGGTCAAGAAGAGCCTGACTGAGTACGGCGACAAGCTCGACGCCGGCGAGAAAGAGAAGATCGAGGCCGCGCTCAAGGCCGCCGAAGAAGCCATCAAGGGCGAGGACAAGGCCGACATCGACGCCAAGTCCGAAGCCCTGATGACCGCCAGCCAAAAGCTGGGCGAGAAGATGTATGCCGAGCAGGCGGCTGCGGCCGGCCCGGGCGCGGCGCCCGGTGGCGAGGCGCCCAAGGCCGACGCCGGTGCATCCAAGCCGGCCGATGACAACGTGGTGGACGCCGAGTTCAAGGAAGTCAAGAAGTGATCCGGGGATATCCCGGCCTGGCCCTGTGCCGGCCGTGATATCGCGCCGCGTTGGAGGAGTCGGGCAACGCCCGGCTCCTCAACGCGGCGGTTTCGTTTCCAACGTTTGAGATCTCTCCATGGCCAAGCGCGATTTTTACGACATCCTCGGTGTGCCCAAGAACGCCACCGACGACGACATCAAGAAGGCCTACCGCAAGCTGGCCATGAAGCACCACCCTGACCGCAACCAGGGTGAGGGCGACGACGCCAAGAAATCCGAAGAGAAGTTCAAGGAGGCCAAGCAGGCCTACGAGATGCTCTCCGACCCGCAAAAGCGTGCCGCCTACGACCAGTACGGCCACGCCGGCGTGGACCCGAATTCCGGCATGGGCCGGGGCGGCCCCGGCGCCGAGGGCATGGGCGGTTTCGCCGAGGCCTTTGGCGACATCTTTGGCGACATCTTCAACGGCGGCGGCCGGCGCGGTGCCGGTGGCCAGCAGGTCTACCGCGGCGCCGACCTGAGCTATGCGATGGAGATATCACTGGAAGAGGCCGCGCGCGGCAAGGACGCGCAGATCCGCATCCCCAGCTGGGACAGCTGCGACACCTGCCATGGCTCGGGCGCCAAGCCCGGCAACAGCGCCAAGACCTGCACCACCTGCAATGGCGCCGGCACGGTGCACATGCGCCAGGGCTTCTTCAGCATCCAGCAGGGCTGCCCCAATTGCCGGGGCAGCGGCAAGATCATCGCCGAGCCATGCACCGCCTGCAACGGCGCGGGCAAATTGAAGCGCCAGAAGACGCTGGAGGTCAAGATCCCGGCCGGCATCAACGAGGGCATGCGCATCCGTTCGGCCGGCAATGGCGAGCCCGGCACCAACGGCGGCCCGGCCGGTGATCTCTACATCGAGATCCGCATCAAGGACCACGACATCTTCGAGCGCGACGGCGACGACCTGCACTGCACGGTGCCAGTGTCTTTCTCCACCGTGGCGCTGGGCGGCAGCATCGAGGTGCCCACGCTGGCCGGCAATGCCGAGATCGAGTTGCCCGAGGGCACCCAGCATGGCAAGACCTTCCGCCTGCGCGGCAAGGGCATCAAGGGCCTGCGCAGCAGCTATCCGGGCGATCTGTATGCCCATGTGTCGGTGGAGACGCCGGTCAAACTCACCGAGCACCAGCGCAAGCTGCTGAAGGAGTTTGACGAGTCGCTCAAGAAGGGCGGCGAGAAGCACTCGCCCAACGCCAAGAGCTGGACCGACCGGGTCAAGGACCTTTTCAAGTAAGCCAGCGGTGCCGGCCCGCGCCCAGCACGGTGGTGGGCATGGATGCCTGTCAACCGGCAGGCATGCACGCTTTCCTGGCCTGCCTGCGCGCGTCCATCCGACACCCCGGCTGGACGCAGGGCCCAGGCCGTTCACCCAGGTTCAGACGCCCAGCAGGTCGGGCGTGGGCACCAGGGCCAGTCCGATTCGGTCGCGCAGAAACCGCCGTGCCTGGGCCTTGCCTACCCAGCGCACCACGCAACGCACCTGGGCCTGCAGCCCGGGCTTGTCCGGCACTGCGCCGGTCACCGCGGCGGACGCAGCGGTGACCGGTTGAATTCCGTGGGCGCGCATGGGCGGGGTTGCGGCCGCCGCCATTTGCTGAAGCACCGAAGCCAGTTCGCGCGTCGCTTCGTCTTCGCCCAGTGACAGCGTCAGCATGTGCGCGAGGTTGACCACCACGGCGTCCTCGCTGCAGGCCTCGTCGACCAACTGTGCGGCCAGCAGCAGGCGGTCGCCCTGGATGCCACGGTCGCGCACGAAATGGAGTGCCTGTCCGATCGCCGACAGGCCCCGGTCGTCGCTGGGCGCATGCCGCATCAGTTCGGCCACCACCCGCACATAGCGCGAACGCTCATCGACCGAGTACCGCCGGTCCATCGACAGGCAAGGGCCGGAATGGTGGTCTTGCAACTGCCCTTCGGCATCCAGCAACAGCAAGTTGAAATAGAGATGGTCGGGGTCGACCGCCGGCAGATCGGCCAGCCGGGCCACCACATTGCCGGCCCGGTAGCCAGGCAACTCGCGGGTACCCAGCCAGCCGTCACTGACCGGCCGTTGCAGCGCTGCGGGGCGCATGGACGGGCTGCGCAGCGTCATCTGCCCGTCCTGGGCGGTCGGGCCAGCGGTCGGCGGCACGCCTGCCGCAGCGCAGGCCGGGCAGCACAGCGGCCCTCATCGGACCGCGCAGCCGCGCTGATTTGCAACATCTTGGGCTCCAGGAACAGTATTTCAGTGATTTGCTGCACTGCAGCATACACGCCTCCGCTCTGTTGCGGCCATGCTGTGCAAAAAAATGTTGCGATGCAGCAATTGTGCGCATGCCGGACCTCGGGGCAGGGGCCGGGTTCATGCCGGCGCTGCCGGCCGTCACTCGGAGCCTGTCGGGCTTTGGGTCGGGCCTGCGCCGGGGCGAGTTTCGATGCCAGCCTAGGAGCCTGTCGGGCTTGGGGAGCGCCGGCTGCAATTTGGCCGCAGCGGTCCATTTTTCACCGGCTTTTTGTCCCATAGATTTGGCTATGGGCCTGCAAACCCGGCAAAAACTGTCCTCGCTGAGGCCAAATTTCGCTTCGACGCCCCAAGTCCGACAGGCTCCTAGGCGTCGCTGAGGCGTGGGATTGCCCCCCACAACGAGCCGGCAACGACGGATGGCACCGAAAATCGCCCCGGCCCTTCGGGTTGAAGCTGAACATGGGCTGAGCCGTCGTTGCGAATGCGCGCCACGCCGCCAGCATGGCTGTGCTTCGCGCCTAGGGTGAGCCCTTTTTCAGCTTCAACGCAGGACCGACCTAAAGCCCGACAGGCTCCTAGCTCAGAACAGATTGCCCTGCGCCGGCACCGGCGGGCTGCGCTCGGCACGGCGAAACTGGCCCAGATCGAGTTCCACCCGGGCCCGCTGCAGGCCCAGGCGGGCGCAGGCCTTGTGGAAGCGCTGGCGCAGCAATTGGGCCCAGACGCCGCTGCCCGTCATGCGCTCACCGAACTTGCTGCTGTTGTCGGCACCGCCGCGCATCTCGCGGATGCGGGCCATCACCCGGGCCGCGCGCTCGGGGAAATGCTGATCCAGCCATTGCTGGAACAGCGGATTCACCTCCCAGGGCAGGCGGATCACGATGCTGAAGGCCGAGGTGGCGCCGGCGTCGCGGGCCGCTTCCAGGATGCGTTCAAGCTCAGGCTCGTTCAGGAAGGGGATCACCGGCGAGACGCTTACCCCCACCGGAATACCGGCCTTGGCCAGGGTCTCGATGGTGCGCAGGCGCCGCTCGGGCGCCGCGGCGCGCGGTTCCATCACCCGCGCCAGCGCCGGGTCGAGCGTGGTGATCGACACATACACCGCCGCCAGCCGGCGCCGGGCCATCGGCGCGATCAGGTCGATGTCGCGCTCGACCCCGCTGGACTTGGTGATCAATGAGAAGGGGTGCTTGAACTCGTCCAGCACCTCGATGATCGAGCGCGTGAGCCCCAGCTTGCGCTCGGCCGGCTGGTAGGCATCGGTGACCGACCCGATATTGAGCAGCATCGGCGAGTAGTTGGCCGCCGACAGCGCCTCGCGCAGGCGCTGCGCAGCATTGACCTTGGCCACGATGCGGGTCTCGAAATCCAGCCCCGGCGACAGGTTCAAGTAGCTGTGGGTGGGCCGGGCATAACAGTAGATGCAGCCATGCTCGCAGCCCCGGTAGGGGTTGATCGACAGGTCGAAACCGATGTCGGGCGAATCATTGCCGGTCAGGATGGTCTTGACCCGCTCCTCCAGCAACTGGGTGGCCGGCGGCAGGGCGGTCTCGGTGACGCTTTGCGCCAGGCTGCCCCAACCATCGTCATAGGCCTGGCGTTGATCGACGCTGAACCGGTGCGGCAAAGACCAGGCCGTACCCCGACCCTTGAGCGTGGGCGGCGGCAACATCGGCACGGCAACGGGGGCAAGGCGTGGGCGCGGGATAGACATGCTGTGAATATATACAGCCTTTGGTCGGCTGTCGAGCCGCCTGCGCCCACCCCCCCTGAACCGAGACCCGGTGCCGGCCCGGGCCACCCGGCCCAGCATCAGGCCGGCTTGGTCGGGCGACCCAGCGCGTCCAGCACAGCGTCCAGCCGGTCAACGTCCAGCGGTTTGGCCAAAAAATCGCGAAAACCGGCGGCGCGTGCGCGCCGTTCATCGTCGGGCATCGCATGGGCGGTCAGCGCGATCACCGGGATCGGGCGGGTGGTCGGGTCCGCCTGCAATTGCGCCAGCAGCGCAAAGCCATCGATGTCGGGCAGGTGGATGTCGAGCAGGATCAGATCGGGCTGCTCGCGCCGCGCCAAGGCCAGCGCCGGGCGTGCCGACATGGCCGACAACATGCGGATGCGCGGATGACGCTCGACGATCAGTTGCACCAGGCGCAGGTTGGCCGGGTTGTCCTCGACATATAGCACGCTCAAGGGCGCCAGCGGTGCGGCACTGGGCAGGTCAACCAGCTGGGCAGCGGCGCGGGGGGAGGGGGAGTCTGCCAGATGCGCCGCCGGCAATTCGATCCAGAAGCGCGCACCCGCGCCAGGCCGGCCGTCGACCCCTATGCGCCCGCCCATCAATTCGACCAGCTGGCGCGCAATGGTCATGCCGATGCCGCTGCCCTCGACCTCGCTGAATTCGGCGCCCAGGCGCTGAAAGGGCTGGAACAACTCGTGCAAGCGATCGGCAGCAATGCCCGGGCCGGTATCGGTGATGGCCAGGCGCACCCAGTCGCCCGGCAGCGCGGCCGCCTCCACCAGCACCCTGCCCTGGGGATGGTTGTACTTCACCGCATTGGTCAGCAAGTTAAGCAGTACCTGGCGCAGGCGCGTGCGGTCGGCGCGCAGCACCTGCCCATCCAGACCATAGACATCGAACTGCACGCCCCGGGCCTCGGCCATCGGGGCGGTCATGCGCAGGCATTCGCCTACCAGGTCGGTCAGCACCAGGGGCTCTGGCGACAGGGACAACTGGCCCGATTCGATGCGCGCCAGGTCAAGCACCTCATTGATCAGCGCCAGCAGGTGGCGGCCGGCGCGCAGCATCTCCTGCACATATTTGCGGTGCTTGTCCGCCACGCTGCGGTCCATGCCCATCAGCTGACCAAAGCCCAGGATGGCGTTCATAGGCGTGCGCAGCTCGTGGCTCATGCGCGAAAGGAACTGGCTCTTGGCGCGGTTGGCGCGCTCGGCCTCATCGCGTGCCGCAACCAGCTCGACGGTGCGTTCCTGCACCCTTTGCTCCAGCAACTCGCGCTGCTGGGCCAAGGCGGCGTCGGCCTGCTTGCGCAGCGTGACATCGGTGAAGTAGACCGACAGGCCGTTGGTCGACGGATAGATGCGGCTCTCGTACCAGCGGCCCCACAGCGGATGGTGCTGCTCCAGCACCACCGCCTGCTGGGTGCGCAAGGCCTCTTCACAAGCCGGGCGCAGGCCCGGGCTGAGGCTGGCAGCGTCATCGTCCCAGATCCGGCGCCGCAGCAGGTGCTCGGGCCCTTCCTGGCCCATCAGCCGCGCGGCGCGCTGGTTGACATAGCTGTAGCGCCAGTCGAGATCGAGTGCCACGAACCCATCGTCCACCCGGGACAGCACATCGCGCAGCAACGCGCCGGCGGCCACCGCGTCGGCATGGGCCTGGTGGATCTGCAACATCAGGGCCTGGCTGTCACGCTCCACGGCCAGGCGCGCGGTGATGTCATTGGCCAATACCAGGCGCGCGGCGCGGCCCTCGAAGGCCAGGTCATGCGCGCTGATCTCGACCGAGGCCAGGCGGCCGTCCCGGAAGCGGTGGCGCCAGACCCCGGCCTGTTCGTAACCGGCAAGGGCCTGGCGCAGCTTGTCATTCAAGCGCTGCAGGTCTTCGGCCGGCCGGATGTCAGCGATGGTCATGGCCAGAAACTGCTCGCGGCTGTAGCCATAACGGGCTAGCGCTGCGTCATTGACCGCCAGAAAGCGCAACGTCGAACGGTCATAGACCCACATCGGATGCGGATTGGCGTCGAAAAGCTCGCGGTAGCCCTGTTCGCGCTCGCGCAATGCGGCTTCGGCGGCCCGCCGTTCGGTGACATCGTTGCCTATCGCGAGCACACCGCTGATGCTGCCGTCGGGCCGCTCCAGGCGGCGGCTGGCCCAGTCGATCCAGCGCCGCTCGCCGCTGCGGGTCAGCACCGCATTGATCGTGCTGCTGCCGCTGTTGCCGGTGACCCTGGCCGAGAACCGGGCCCGCACCACTGCGCGCTCGTCAGGTGGCAACAGCGCGTCGAACCAATCCAGCCCGCGCAACGCGTCCAGGCTGACGCCGAGCAGCCGCTCGCCAAAGGGGTTGATGAATTCGATGCGGCCCTGCGTGTCAAGCACCAGGGCGATAACGGGCGCGGCTTCAAGGATGCGGCGGGCAAGCAGGGGATCGGACAAATCCATGGCGGCGGGCGGTCGCGTTCAGCCCCCAGGCAAAACGGTGGGGCTGGCGCCATTCCAATCATGCCATCGCTCCGGCTTGGCCCGACCGGGAATCATGCCAAGCTGGGTGGCGGGGCGGGCGGCCAGGGCCGTCAGTACTCGCCGCTGCCCACGCTGCCCGGCGCCAGGTTGTCGAACTTGGTCAAGGGCTTGAGGAAGGTCAGTTTGATGGTGCCCACCGGGCCATTGCGCTGCTTGCCGATGATGATCTCGGCCACGCCCGGCTCCTTGCTTTCCTTGTTGTAGTAATCGTCGCGGTAGATGAACATGATCACGTCGGCGTCCTGCTCGATGGCGCCGGATTCGCGCAGGTCGCTCATCATCGGCCGCTTGTCGGTGCGGGTTTCGACCGACCGGTTGAGCTGCGACAGCGCAATCACCGGGCATTGCAGCTCTTTGGCCAGGGCCTTCAGGCCGCGCGAGATCTCGCTGATCTCGGTGGCGCGGTTCTCGCCGTCGCTCTTGCCGGTGCCGCTCATCAGCTGCAGGTAGTCGACCACGATCAGGCCCAGGGTGCCGCCAAACTGGCGTGCCATGCGGCGCGAACGGGCGCGCAACTCGGCCGGGTTCAGCGCCGGGCTCTCGTCGATGTAGAGCTGGGCCTTGCCCAGGCGCTCGGCCGCCTCGGTCAAGCGGGTCCACTCGTCGTCGCGCAGGCGGCCGGTGCGCAGGCCGGACTGGTCGATGCGGCCGAGCGAGCCGATCATGCGCAAGGCCAGCTGCGACGCCCCCATTTCCATCGAGAACACCAGCACCGGCAGTTCTTCATTGACGGCCACCGCCTCGGCGATGTTCAGCGCGAAGGCGGTCTTGCCCATCGACGGGCGCGCCGCCAGGATGATCAGGTCGCCCTTCTGCAGGCCGGCGGTCATGCGGTCCATGTCGAAGAAGCCGGTGCGCACGCCGGTCACCTCTTCGGCGCCGTTCTCGGCCAGCTCGGTCACCCGGTCGATCAGCTGCATGGTCAGCTTGTCGATGCCGATGAAGCCCTGCTTGTTGCGCGAGCCCTCCTCGCCGATCTTGAAGATCTTGCCCTCGGCCTCGTCCAGGATCTGGCTGACCGGGCGGCCCTGCGGGTTGAAGGCATTGGTGGCGATCTCGTCGCTGGCCGAGATCAGCTTGCGCAGGATGGCGCGCTCGCGCACGATCTCGGCATAGCGCCGCAGGTTGGCTGCGCTGGGCACGCTTTGCGCCAGCGCATTGAGGTAGGCCAGGCCGCCGCAGGCCTCGGCCTTGCCATTGCTCTGCAGCTGTTCGAAGACCGTGATCACGTCGGCCGGCTTGCTGCCGTTGATCAGCGCGGCAATGGCGCCGAAGATCTCGCGGTGCTCGAATCGGTAGAAGTCGCTGTCGCTGACCTGGTCGCCAGCCCGGTCCCAAGCCATATTGTCGATCAGCAGGCCGCCCAGCACGCTCTGCTCGGCCTCGACCGAGTGCGGCGGCACGCGCAGCCGGGCGACCTCATCATCGACGGGCGTGGCGGGCTGGGCAGGGCGGAAAACGGCAGACATCGGCGGCGGCGATCGATCTAGCAAGGGGGTGCCGGGATCATACGGGGGCGGCCCGTGCCGGCCTGTGGGCAAGCCTGTGGAAATCCGGGGGACGGCCGGGGGACATCGCGGGACAAGCCTGGCCACCCCGGGGCAAGCACGGCGCACACGAAAAAGCGGCCCGGAGGCCGCTTTGCGGAAGGCACCGGGGTGCCAGCGCCGGGCTCAGTCTGCCTCGGGCGAGACCTTGACCGTCACGTCGACAACCACGTCGGTGTGCGCGGCCACCGAGACGATGTGCTCGCCCACCGTCTTGAGCGGGCCATTGGGCAGGCGAACCTGGGCCTTGGCGATGTCGAAGCCCAGCTTCTTCAGGCCATCGGCGATGTCGGCATTGGTCACCGACCCGAACAGGCGGCCATCCACGCCCGCCTTCTGGGCGATGGCCACGGTCTTGCCGCTGAGTTTCTCGCCCACGGCCTGGGCCGCGGCCAGCTTGTCGTTGGCGACCTTTTCAAGCTCGGCGCGACGGCCTTCGAATTCCTTGATGGCCGATTCGGTGGCGCGACGGGCTTGCTTGGACGGGATCAGGAAATTGCGAGCGAAGCCGTCCTTGACCTTGACCACATCGCCCAGGTTGCCCAGGTTGGCGACTTTTTCTAGCAGGATGATTTGCATGGCAGAACTCCTTCAGACGCGATGCTGGTCGCTGTAGGGCACCAGGGCCAGGAAGCGCGCGCGCTTGATGGCGGTGGTCAGCTGGCGCTGGTAGAAGGCGCGCGTGCCGGTCAGGCGGGCGGGGGTGATCTTGCCGTTCTCGCCGATGAAATCGCGCAGCACGTCGACATCCTTGTAGTCGATCTCGACCACATTGGCCACCGTGAAGCGGCAGAAGCGCTTGCGCTTGAACAGCAGCGATTGGGTATTGCGCTTGGGCTTGCGGTCTTTGGAAAACTTACCTTTACCTCTGGGCGGGGGCATGGTGTACCTCTTTCAGAATTTGTTCGGCCCCGCAGGGGCCGGTGTTGGATCGCTTGACGGAAGCGCGAACGCTCCGGGGGCCAGCTCAGTGATGTGAAACAACATGCCGCGACCGTTGCGGGTGGTGGCCAGGAAACCGGCAAACAAGCCCGACTGCCCCAAGGTCAAAGCCCCCAGGGGCCGTGACATCGCGCCGATGGCCATCGCCTTGATCTCGAGCGAGACCTTGCGGGGCTGGCCATCTTCGGTGACTGTCGACTCGTGTTGCAGCCTGCAGTCAAGCGCTGGCAAACCCGCCGGCGTGTAGCGCATCGCACCCCGTTCCAGCAGCTGGGCAGACAGCACCAATCGGTTCATCTGCGCCGGCGGCTCGGGCACGGCAGAGGTTTCAATCAGGCGGCGGTCTCCTGTTGGGCCGACTTGCGCGATTCTTCGCGCTCAACCGACTTCATCATCACGGACGGGTTGGTCTCGGCCTTGTCCTTGGACACGGTGAGGTGGCGCAGCACCGCATCGTTGAACTTGAAGCCGGTCTCGATCTCGGCCAAGGTTTCCTTGGTGCACTCGACATTCAGGCACACATAGTGCGCCTTGCCCAGTTTCTGGATCTGGTAGGCCAGTTGGCGCCGGCCCCAGTCTTCGACCCGGTGCACCTTGCCGTTGGCCGTGGTGACGATGGCTTTGTAGCGGTCCAGCATGGCTGGCACCTGTTCGCTCTGATCCGGGTGGATCAAGAGCACGATCTCGTAATGACGCATGGACACTCCTTGTGGGTTCCGGGGATCGGAAGCTGCCCGGTTTGCAAATGAATGCGCGTCAGGTCACCGGTGCAGCAAAGGGAAAGCCCGCGATTATAGCCTGCTGAGCAGCGAGCGGCGCCTCAGTCCGGGTCGGGCAGGGGTTTGGGGCGCCGCAGCGCGTCCACCATCGCCATCTCGGTGGCCTGAGGCGGTGCGGTCAGCAGGCTCACCAGCACCAGCGCAAGGCAGCCCAGCGGCACGCCAAAGACGCCGGCCGAAACCGGGTCGACGCCGAACCAGCGCAGGTCGGCGCCGGCCTCGCCTAGCCCCAGCCAGGCCCGCGGCCCGGGCAGGTTACGGGCCATGTACCACAGGCACAGGCCGGCCCCGGCAAGCATGCCCGCTACCGCGCCGGCCCGGTTGGCACGGCGCCAGAAGATGCCGAATACCAAGGCCGGAAAAAACGTGGCAGCCGCCAATGAGAAGGCCGCCGCGACAAAGGGCAGGATGTTGGCCACCCGCAGTGACGCCACCCAGGCCGCCAGCACCGCCGTGACCAGCACCATCATCTTGCTGACCATCACCCGCTTGATGGCCGACGCGCGCAGGTTGACGATGCGGAAGATGAAATCGTGCGACAAGGCATTCGAGATGGTCAGCAACAGGCCATCGGCGGTAGAAAGGGCCGCCGCCAGCCCGCCCGCCGCCACCAGGTAGGTCACCACCAGGGGCAGGCCGCCCAGTTCAGGCGCGGCCAGCACGATCATGTCGCCGCCGAGCCGCAGCTCGGCAAACTGCAGCAAGCCGTCGCCATTGATGTCCTGCACCGACACCAGTGACGAATCCAGCTTGCTCCAGCGGCGAATCCAATCCGGCAGGCTGCCGAAAGAGGTACCGACCAGCTCAGTGAAAACCTGGTACTTGACCATCACCGCCAGCGCCGGCGCGCTGATATAGAGCAGCACGATGAAGAACAGCGACCAGCCCACCGATCGCCGCGCCTCCGCCACCGACGGCGTGGTGTAGTAGCGGGTCAGCACATGCGGCATGGCTGCGGTGCCCAGCATCAGGCAGAACACCAGCGCCAGGAAATTGACCCGCGCACTGCTGCCTGCGGCCGATGCGCTGTTGCCCGCCTGCGGCGCCAGGCCGGCCAGCGGCAGTGACTGGGCCCGGGCCAGGTCGTGATTGCGCTGGTAGGCCACCCGGGCATCGGCGTCGTTGGCGGGCAGCCGCTCCAGCCTGCGCTCGGCCTGCTGGATGCGCGCCAGCGGCGCATTGTCGCCGCGCATGCGCTCGATCTCGCGCGCCAGCGCATCGCGGTCGCTGGCCATCGCCGCCGGCACATCGGCCAACTTGCGGGCCGCCTCGTCGGCACGTTCGGCCAGCAGTTTGCGCACCTGCAATTCGGCCGGGTCGACCAGCAACTGGGCCTCGCGCTGGCTGACCACCGCCAACTGCTGGTGGTAGCTGAACACTGGCAGCCAGGTGCCGGTCTGGTGCATGCTGAGCCACACCACCGGCACGGTATAGGCAATGATCAGCACGATGTACTGCGCGACCTGGGTCCAGGTGACAGCCCGCATGCCACCCAGGAAGGAGCAGACCAGCACCCCGCCCAGGCCAACGAAGATGCCGATTTCGAAGCTGAAACCGGTGAGGTGCGATGTGACCAGGCCCACCCCGTAGACCTGGACCACCACATAGACGAAGGACACCAGCACGGTGGCGGCCACCGCGATCAGGCGGGTGGCATTGCCGCCGTAACGGGCGCCCAGAAAATCGGGAATGGTGAACTTGCCGAAGCGGCGCAGATAGGGTGCCAGCAGCACCGCCACCAGGCAGTAGCCCCCGGTCCAGCCCAGCACATAGGCCAGCCCGTCGAAGCCCTGCAGGTAAAGCACACCGGCGGTGCCGATGAAGGACGCTGCCGACATCCAGTCGGCCGCCGTGGCCATGCCGTTGTAGACCGCCGGCACGCGCCGGCCCGCCACGTAGTACTCGCTCTCGTCGGTGGTGCGGCTCATCAGGCCGATGCCGGCATAGACCAGCACTGTGGCGATCAGAAAACTGCCGCCTATCCAGTTGCGCGGCCAGCCATTGCGCTCCAGCAGCGCCAGCGCGCCCACGAACAGCACCACGCCCAGCGTGAACAGCGCATAACGCCAGTGCAGCTGGTGCGCAAAGCGCCGGCTGATCTCGGCGTGGCTGAGCGGCGGCAGGGCCATGCGCGGGCGGCTTGGGCCTGGGCTTCAGCGCGCCGCCAGCCTGATCCAGGTCTCGACCACCGAATCGGGGTTCAAGGAGATCGAGACGATGCCCTCGGCTGCCAGCCAGTCGGCAAAATCCGGGTGGTCGCTGGGGCCCTGGCCGCAGATGCCGATGTACTTGCCGGTGGCGCGGCAGGCGGCAATCGCCCGGCTGATCAAGGCTTTGACCGCCGGGTCGCGTTCGTCGAAATCCTCGGCCAGCTGCGCCAGGCCGGAATCGCGGTCCAGACCCAAGGTGAGCTGGGTCAGGTCGTTCGAGCCTATCGACATGCCGTCAAAGTGCGCCAAGAACTGATCGGCCAGGATGGCATTGCTGGGCACCTCGCACATCATGATCAGGCGCAGGCCGTTCTGGCCACGCGCCAGGCCGCGCTCGGCCAGCATCGCATTCACCCGCTCGGCCTGGCGCACGGTGCGCACAAAGGGCACCATGATCTCGACATTGCTCAGGCCCATGTCATTGCGCACCCGCTTCAGGGCCTCGCATTCCATGCCGAAGGCGTCGGCAAACTCGCCACTGATGTAGCGCGACGCACCGCGGAAACCCAGCATCGGGTTTTCTTCGTCGGGCTCGTAGCGTGAGCCACCGATGAGCTTGCGGTACTCGTTCGACTTGAAGTCGGACAGGCGCACGATCACCGGCTTGGGCCAGAAGGCGGCGGCGATCGTGGCCACGCCCTCGGCCAGCTTGTCGACATAGAAGGCGCGTGGCGACGCATGGCCACGGGCCACGGATTCGACCGCCTTCTTCAGGTCGGGGTCGATGTTGGGATAGTCGAGGATGGCCTTGGGATGCACCCCGATATTGGTGTTGATGATGAACTCCAGCCGCGCCAGGCCGACGCCCGAATTGGGGATCTGGGCAAAGTCGAAAGCCAGCGTGGGGTTGCCCACGTTCATCATGATCTTGACCGGGCAATACGGCATCTCGCCGCGCTGCGACTCGGTGATCTCGGTCTCGAGCAGGCCGTCATAGATGGTGCCGGTGTCGCCTTCGCTGCAGACCACGGTGACCAGCGCACCGTCCACCAGCTTCTCGGTGGCGTCGCCACAGCCCACCACCGCCGGGATGCCCAGTTCTCGGGCGATGATGGCCGCGTGGCAGGTGCGGCCGCCCCGGTTGGTGACGATGGCCGAGGCGCGCTTCATCACCGGCTCCCAGTTGGGGTCGGTCATGTCGGTGACCAGCACATCGCCCGGCAGCACCCGGTCCATCTCGGCGATGTGGCTGATCAGCCGCACCGGCCCGGTGCCGATGCGCTGGCCGATGGCGCGGCCTTCGGCCAGCACCGCGCTGCGCCGCAGCGGGTCGCCCTTGAGCTTGTAACGGTGCTCGACCTGGTTGCCTGACTGGCTCTTCACGGTCTCTGGCCGGGCCTGCAGGATGTAGAGCTTGCCGTCCTCGCCGTCCTTGCCCCATTCGATGTCCATGGGGCGGCCGTAATGCTTTTCGATGATCAGGGCGTAGCGCGCCAGCTCGGTCACATCGGCGTCGTTCAGCGCATAGCGGTTGCGCTGCTCGGGCGGGGTGTCGACGGTGCGCACCAGCCGGCCGGTGGCCTGGCGCTCGTCGCTGGGCGTGAATTCCATGCGGATCAGCTTGGACCCTAGGTTGCGCCGGATCACCGCCAGTTTGCCGGCCCGCAGCGCCGGCTTGTGCACATAGAACTCGTCCGGGTTGACAGCGCCCTGCACCACGGTCTCGCCCAGGCCATAGCTGGCGGTGATGAAGACCACGTCCTCGAAGCCCGATTCGGTGTCGATGGTGAACATCACGCCGGCCGAGCCCAGGTCAGAGCGCACCATGCGCTGCACGCCGGCCGACAAGGCCACGTCGGCATGGGCAAAGCCCTTGTGCACCCGGTAGCTGATGGCGCGGTCGTTGTAGAGCGAGGCGAAGACCTCCTTCATCTTGTGCAGCACATCGTCGATGCCATGCACATTCAGAAAGGTCTCCTGCTGGCCGGCAAAAGACGCGTCCGGCAGGTCTTCGGCGGTGGCGGAGGAGCGCACCGCAAAGCTGGCCCCGGGATGATCGGCGGTCAGGGTGACAAATGAGGCCCGCACGGCGGCCTCGAAATCGGGCGGGAAGGGTGCGTCTATGACCCAGCCGCGGATCTGCGCGCCGGCTTCAGCCAGGGCCTTGACATCATCGGTGTCGAGCGCGTCGAGCCGGGCGTTGATCTTGTCGGTGAGCCCGCCGTGGTGCAAGAACTGGCGGTAGGCATGGGCGGTGGTGGCAAAGCCACCCGGCACCCGCACGCCGCTGGCGGCAAGCTGGCTGATCATCTCGCCGAGGCTGGCGTTCTTGCCGCCCACCACCTCGACGTCGGTCATTCTCAGGTGTTCAAAGGGGATGGCCAGGGCGGCCGCCACAGGGGTGGATGACATGGGAAAGCTCCGTGATGGTGGGAAATCGGTACTGGCCGGCGCCTCGCGCAGGCCGGCAGGCGCGGCCCCAGAAGCTGGGCGCAAGGCCTATCCACTCGGGTGCTGGGCGGCTCGGAGCGGCAGCAGGAGGGGGCCATGGCGGTCTGGGGTGGCGGGGTGTGGCAGAGCGCATCACAGGCGCTGAACCGCTGATTCTACGGACCTTGCCCCTATCATCGACCAACAACTTGTGATCACCGGCCCTGGTGCCGCCCCCCATGCCCAATCGCAGCGTGTTCTTCGTCTCGGACGGCACCGGCATCACCGCCGAGACCTTCGGCAACTCGATCCTGGCGCAGTTTCCGGCCAAGCCGCGCCATGTCCGCCGCCCCTTCATCGACACGGTGGACAAGGCCCTGACCGTGGTGGGCGAGATCAACCAGGTGGCCGCGGCCGAGGGCAAGCGGCCCATCGTCTTCATTACCCTGGTCAATGACGAGGTGCGCCAGGTGCTGACCACCAGCGACTGCGCCGGCCTGGTGCTGGACATGTTCAAGGCCTTTGTCGAGCCGCTCGAGCTGGAGTTCGAGGTCAAGAGCAACCACCGGGTCGGCCGCTTCTCCGACGCGGCCAAGAGCAGTGAATACAACGAGCGCATCGAGGCGATCAATTTCTCGCTGGCCCATGATGACGGCCAGTCGGCGCGCAACCTGGCCAGCGCCGATGTGATCCTGCTGGGCGTCAGCCGCAGCGGCAAGACACCCACCAGCCTGTACCTGGCGATGCAGCATGGCATCAAGGCGGCCAACTACCCGCTGATCCCTGAAGACTTCGAGCGCCATCGCCTGCCGCCGGCGCTGATGCCCTACCTGGCCAAGTGCTTCGGCTTGACCATAGACCCCGAGCGCCTGGCCCAGATCCGTAATGAGCGCCGCCCCGGCAGCAAATACGCCGCGCTCGAAAACTGCCGCTACGAAGTGCGCGAGGCCGAGTCGATGATGCGGCGCAACAGCGTGGCCTGGCTGAGCTCTACCCACAAGTCGATCGAGGAAATCGCCACCACCATCCTGCGCGATATCCGGCCCGACCGGCTGATCTACTGAACCTCGGCCGCCGGCGCGCCATGCTGGCGCTGCGACTCATACAGGCAGATGGCCGCTGCTGCGGCGACGTTGAGCGATTCCTCGCCACCCGGTTGCGGGATGCGCAGCACCCGGGCGCACTGTGCGCGCACCGCCGCCGAGATGCCTTGCCCCTCATGGCCCAGCACCCAGGCACAGGGGTTGGGCAGCGCGGCCTGGCCAAGCAACTGGTCGGTGTCCAGCGCCGTGCCCACCAGGGGCAACTGCAGCGCTGCCAGGTCGGCCACCAGCAAGCCCTCGACCAGGCGCAGGCCGAAATGCGCGCCCATACCGGCGCGCAGCACCTTGGGCGACCAGAGTGCCGCGGTGCCCTGCAGTGCCAGCACCTGGCCCACGCCCAATGCCGCAGCACTGCGCAGGATGCTGCCGACATTGCCGGCGTCCTGCACCCGGTCCAGCACCACCGTGGCCATCCGGGCCTGCACTGCCAGCGCCGGCGGCAGGTTGATCACATAAGCGATGCGGGCCGGCGAGCCCAGCACACTCAGGCCGTCGAACAATGCGTCGGGCACCCGCACCACGCGGTCGGCCCAGCCGGCCAGGTCGCGCAGGGCCGGCTGCTGCCAGGCGCTGTCGGCGACCACGGCCTGCGTCGGCTTCAGGCCACGCTGGCGCAGCGCCGACGCCAGGTGTTCGCCCTCCAGCCACACCGCGCCCAGCTTGCGGTAGGCGGCCGGGTCGCGCGACAGCTTGCGCAGCGTCACCAGCAGCGGGTTGTCACGCGAGCTGACGCTGACCGTCGCGGCCATCAGCCCGCCGCCACGCCGGCGTCCAGCACCGCGCGCACCGGCGCATAGCTGCGGCGGTGGGCCAGGCAGGCGCCATGGGCCTGCAGCGCGGCCAGGTGCTCGGCCGTCGGGTAGCCCTTGTGCCTGGCAAAACCATAGTCCGGGTAGGCCGTGTGCAGGTCCAGGCAAAGCCGGTCCCGGTGCACCTTGGCCAGGATGGACGCCGCCGAGATCGCCGGCACCTTGACATCGCCCTTGACAATGGCCACGGCCGACATCTTGAGCAGCGGCAGCCGGTTGCCGTCGACCAGCACCTGCTTGGGCAGCAGGCGCAGGCCGGCCACCGCGCGCTGCATCGCCAGCAGCGTGGCCTGCAGGATGTTCAGGCGGTCGATCTCTTCGACGCTGGCCTGGGCGATGCAGCAGGCCAGGGCCTTGGCGCGGATCTCGTCGAACAGGCGCTCGCGCCGGCGTTCGGTCAGCGCCTTGGAATCCGCCAGACCGAGGATGGGCTTGAGCTCGTCGAGGATCACGGCGGCGGCCACCACCGGGCCGGCCAGCGGGCCGCGGCCGGCCTCGTCGACGCCGGCCATCAGGCCCTTTCCTGACCAATGCAGGCCCAGCTGTTCACGCCAACTGGAGGACTTGCGCAATGGCATCGCTGGCCCTTTGCGCCGTGCCCTGGCGCAGTTGAAGGTGGAGATCGAGAAAGCGCCGCTGCAGCGCGGCCACACGGCGGGCATCGGCCAGCCAAGCCAGGCCCTCGCGGGCCAGTGCCTCAGGGGTGGCGGCGTCCTGGATCAGTTCGGGCACGACAAAAGACTGGCTGAGGATGTTGGGCAGACCGACCCAGGGCTGGTAGCCCATGCGCTGCATGCGCTGCCAGTTCAACCAGGCCACATGGTAGGTGATGACCATCGGCCGCTTGAACAGTGCCGCCTCCAGCGTGGCGGTGCCGCTGGCCACCAGCGTCACATCGCAGGCCGCCAGCGCCGCATGCGACTGACCGTCCAGCAAGGTGAGCGCCGTCGCGCCGGCATGCCGGGCCACCAGGGGCTCGAGCAGCGGCCGCAGACCGGGCACCACCGGCATGATGAAGCGCAGGCCCGGGCGCTGGCGCTGCATCAGCGCGGCCGCGGCCAGCAGGCGCGGCGCCAGGTGCAGGATCTCGCTGCGCCGGCTGCCCGGCAGCAAGGCCACCACGCAATCGTCATCGGCCAGACCCAGCGCGACACGCGCCGCAGCACGCGGCGGCTCCAGCGCGATGGCATCGGCGATCGGGTGGCCGACAAAGGTGGCGGCGATGCCCTGGGCCTGCAGCAGCGCCGGCTCGAAGGGGAACAGGCACAGCACATGGTCGGCCGCAGCTGCCAGCTTGTGCACCCGCTCGCGCCGCCAGGCCCAGATCGACGGGCAGACGAAGTGAATGGTCTTGAGCCCGGCCTGCTTGAGCCGGGTCTCCAGGCCGAAATTGAAATCGGGCGCGTCGATGCCGATGAAGGCCGCCGGCCTTTCGCGCAACAGCCGGTCGCCCAGTTGGCGGCGGATGCGCAGCAATTCGGGCAGGCGCGCCAGCGCATCGACATAGCCGAACACCGACAGGCGCTCGTGCGGCCACCAGGCCGCCAAGCCCTGGGCGGCCATCTTCGGGCCGCCGATGCCGGCCGTCTGCAGGCCCGGCCAGCGCTGGTGCAAGCCTTGCAGCAGCAGGCCACCCAACAGGTCACCGGAGGCTTCGCCGGCGACCAAGCCCAGCCGCAGCGATTCAATGGTCATCGCAAGGTCAGCGCACGATGCCGCGCTCGGCCAGCGCCAAAAAGTCGAGCATCAGCGCGATGTCGGCTTCGCTGCCATCCAGCCGGCCCCGCAGCGCCTCGATGGCGCTGATGCCGGCGGCCAGCGTGAGGCCCTGGCGGTAGAGCAGCTTGTGCATCTGCTTGACCTGGGCGATGCGCTCGGGTGTGAAGCCGCGGCGGCGCAGGCCTTCGGCGTTGATGCCGGTAGCACCGGCGGGGTTGCCAGCCGCAGTGACATAAGGCGGCAGGTCCTGCGACAGGCGGGTTTGAAAACCGGTCATCGCGTGGGCGCCGACGCGCACGAACTGGTGCACCCCCGACAGGCCGCCCAGAAACGCCCAGTCACCCAGGTGCACATGGCCACCGAGCTGGGTGGCGTTGGCAATGATGGTGTGGCTGCCCACCTGGCAATCGTGCGCGATGTGCACATAGGCCATGATCCAGTTGTCGTCGCCCACGGCGGTGAGGCCACCGTCCTGCAGCGTGCCAGTGTTGATGGTGACGAACTCGCGTATGGTATTGCCGTCGCCGATGCGCAGGCGCGTGGGCTCGCCGGCGTACTTCTTGTCCTGCGGCGCGGCGCCGATGCTGGCGAACTGGAAGACGCGGTTGTCACGGCCGATGGTGGTGTGGCCTTCGACCACGCAATGCGCGCCGATGCGGCTGCCCTGGCCGATGACCACCTGCGGCCCGATCACGGCATAGGGGCCGACGACCACATCGGCGGCCAGTTCGGCCTGGCTGTCGACCAGCGCGGTGGTGTGGATTTGGCTCATGCCCAGGGCTCCGGAATTCAGGCGACCTTGCGCATCGTGCACATCAACTCGGCCTCGGCAGCGGTCTCACCGTTCACGCTGGCCCGGGTCTTGTACTTGTAGATGCCGGCCTTGGCACGCTCGAGCGTGACATCCAGGATCAGCTGATCACCGGGTTCGACCACCCGCTTGAAGCGCGCCGCGTCGATGCCGACGAAGTACACCACCGTGTTCTCGTCGGGCAGCTCGCCCATCGACTCGAAGGACAGCAGCGCAGCGGTCTGGGCCAGGGCCTCGAGCATCAACACCCCCGGCATCACCGGCCGGTGCGGAAAGTGGCCCATGAAGTAGGGCTCGTTGATGGTGACGTTCTTCAGCGCCTTGATGCGCTTGTCCTTCTCGAACTCGATCACCCGGTCCACCAGCAGGATGGGGTAGCGGTGCGGCAGCAGCTTGAGGATGCGGTGGATGTCGAGCACAGGGGCGGTCATGGTTGTTTCTTCTCCAGCGCGCGCAGGCGCTCGCGCAGGCTGTAGAGCTGGCGCAGCGTGGCGGCGTTCTTTTCCCAGCTGGCATTGTCATCGAAGGGAAACAGGCCGCTGTACTGCCCCGGCTTGAGGATGGAGCGCGTCACCACGGTAGCGGCCGTGATGTGCACATGGTCGACCAGCTCGAGATGGCCCAGGATGATCGCGCCGCCCCCGGCGGTGCAGTGCCGGCCGATCTTGGCCGAGCCGGCGATGCCGACGCAGCCGGCCATCGCGCTGTGCGCGCCGATGCGCACGTTGTGGCCGACCTGGATCAGGTTGTCGAGCTTGACGCCCTCGTCGATCACCGTGTCGGCCAGCGCGCCCCGGTCGATGCAGGTGTTGGCACCGATCTCGACATCGTCGCCTATGCATACCGCGCCCAGCTGCTCGATCTTGATCCACTGCGCGGCGTCGCCCCGGCCGTCGGGCGCGAAGCCGAAGCCGTCGGCACCAATCACCACGCCCGAATGAACGATGGCGCGCTGGCCCAAGACGCAGGCCTCGCCCAAGGTGACCCGCGCGGCCAGGCGCGCACCGGCGCCGACCCGGGCATCGGCACCGATATGGCCATGGCTGCCGATCACGGCACCAGCGCCCACCTGTGCGCCCGCGCCGACATAGCAGAGCGGGCCGACAGACGCGCTGGCATGCAGCAAGGCGCCGGGCTCGATCACCGCACTGGGGTGCACGCCGGCGGCCGGCGCGCGCCGCTGGCGCGCCGCCCACCATTGGCTGAGCCGCGCAAAATACAGGTAAGGGTCGGGCGTGACGATGGCCGCGCCGCGGGCGCAAGCCAGCTCGCGCAGGTCTGGCGCCACGATCACGCAGGCTGCCGCAGTGCTGCCCAGCTGGGCCGCGTAACGCGGGTTGGCCATGAAGCTCAGGCTGCTGGCGTCGGCGGATTCAAGCGGCGCCAGGCGGGCGATGGGCAGATCGCCGTCGCCGCACAACTCACCGGCCACCACCCCTTCCAGGGCGGCGACCAGATCAGCCAACCGCACCGGCCGGAGCGGCATGGCGGGCGCTCGCCTATTTGCCGGCAGGCGCGGCGTTGAGGGCCTTGATCACCTTTTCGGTGATGTCAACCTTGGCGCTGGCAAACACCACGTCCTGCAGGATCAGGTCGTATTTCTCGCCTTCGAAGATCTGCTTGATCACGCGGTTGGCACGCTCGACGATGCCGGCGGTCTCCTCGTTGCGGCGCTGGTTCAGGTCTTCCTGGAACTCCCTGCGCTTGCGCTGCAGGTCGCGGTCTTGTTCCACCAGGTCGCGCTGGCGGCGGTTTCGCTCGGCCTCGGGCAGCGTGGGCGCGTCCTTTTCGAGCTTGTCAGCAGCCCCTTTAAGCTTGGCGGCCTGGTCGTTGAGGTCTTTGTCGCGCTTGCTGAAATCGGCCTCCATGCGGGCCAGCGCCGCTTTGGCAGGCACGGCCTCGCGCAGTACACGCTCGCTGTTGACATAGCCAATCTTGAGTTCCTGCGCTTGCGCAGCAGCCGTGACCAAGGTGGCCAAGGCCAGCAATGCCCCCGCTGCCTTGCCAGCCGCGCTGCGGCGCACATCGGCCACCGCAGTGAATGTCGTCTTGATCATCAGAACGCGGTCCCGATCTGGAATTGGAAACGTTGAATTCTATCCGTCGGCAGCTTCTTCAGCGGCGAACCCCAACTCATCTTCAAGGGCCCGACCGGTGAGATCCAGGACAGCCCCAGGCCGGCCGACGAGCGCAGGCTGGCAGCGGTGATCGGCTCGCCGTCGCGCCACACATTGCCGGCATCGGCAAACGCAAAGATACGCAGCGATTTGTCATTGCCGGTACCCGGCACCGGCAAGTAGAGCTCGGCATTGAGGTTGATCTTCTTGGCCCCGCCCACATAGGCGCCGGTGGGGTCAATCACGCCGAGCGAGTTCTGCTCGAACACCCGCACCGAACCCAGGCCGCCGCCATAGAAGTTCTTGAACACCGGGTAAGGCCGGCCGCCCTGCCCGGCACCCCAGCCGACTTCGCCGTTCAGGCCCAGGGTGATCTTGTTCCAGATCGGGAAGAACTGCTGGTATTGCAGATTGGTGCGCAGGAAGCGCACATCACCCGCCACGCTCCATTCGACATTGGCGCGCTGGTAGCGGCCGGCGGTGGGTGAGATCGCGCTGTCGCGCTGGTCGCGTGACCAGCCCAGGGTCAGGGGCACCGCGGTGGACACCGGCCCGTAACGGAAGCGGTAGTCGAAATACTGGTTCGGGATGCCGGTGGAGGTGCCGATATTGGTCTGCTCCACACCGATGCCGAAGAAGACCGTGTCGTACTCGGAGAAGGGCACGCCAAAACGGATCGCGCCGCCCGGATTGGTGATCTGGTACTGGTCGCCCAGGCTGTTGTAGGGCCGTGAGGTGCGGTAGTACAGATCAATGGCGCGCGAAATGCCGTCCACCGTGAAGTAGGGGTCGACCGTGGAAAAAACCAGGCTGCGCGACAGCCGGCTGGTGTTGACCTCGAAGCCCAGGTAGTTGCCCGACCCAAACACATTGTCCTGGCGCACCGAGGCAGACAGCGCCAGCCGGTCGGCGCTGGAAAAGCTCAGACCCAGCGACAGGTTGCCGGTGGGCTTCTCGGTCACCGCCACCGCCAGATCGACCTGGTCGGCGGTGCCGGGCACCTCGTTGGTCTCGACGTTCACGTCCTTGAAATAGCCCAGCCGATCCACCCGCTCGCGCGACAGCTTGATGCGTTCACCGTCATACCAGGAGGACTCGAGCTGGCGGAACTCGCGGCGCACCACTTCGTCGCGGGTGCGGGTGTTGCCACCCACCTCGATCTTGCGCACATACACCCGCCGCTGTGGCTCGGCCGCCAGCACGATGGCAACCTGGCCGGTTTCGCGGTCGACCTCGGTGCGCGCATCGACCCGCGCGAAGGCATAGCCATAGGTGCCGAAGCGGTCGGTGAAGGCCTTGGTGGTGGCCGTGACCGCGGCAGCCCGGTAAGGCTCGCCGGGCTTGATGCCGATGAGCTGCTTGTACTCGTCTTCTTTGCCCAGGTAGTCGCCCACCAGGCGCACCGCGGTGACGGTGTAGGGCTGGCCTTCCTTGATGGTCAAGGTGATCGAGATGTCCTGCTTGTCCGGCGAGATCGTGACCTGGGCCGATTCAATGTTGAACTCGAGGTAGCCGCGGTTCAGGTAGTAGGCCCGCAGGGTATCCAGGTCGGCATTCAGCTTGGACCGCGAATAGCGATCATTCTTGGTGTACCAGGTCAGCCAGCCGCTGGTGGTCAGGTCCATCAGGCCGGTGAGCGTGCTTTCCGAGAAGACCTTGGCGCCGACGATGCGGATCTCGCGGATCTTGGCCGCATCGCCCTCGCTCATCGTGAAGCTGACATTGACCCGATTGCGCTCGGTCGGCGTGATGGTGGTCACCACCTCGGCGCCGTACAGGCTGCGCGACAGGTACTGGCGCTTGATCTCCTGCTCGGCACGGTCGACCAGCGCACGGTCGAAGGGCAGGCCTTCGCCAATGCCGGCATCCTTCAGCGACTTGACCAGGGTGTCTTTGTCGAACTCCTTCAGGCCGACAAAGGTGACCGTCTCGATGACCGGGCGTTCCTCGACCACCACCACCACCACGCTGCCGTCGATCTCGATGCGCACATCCTTGAACAACCCGGTGCCGAACAAGGCGCGCAACGCAGCGGCAGCCTTTTCGTCAGTGTAGGTGTCGCCTACGCGGAAGGGCACGGCCGCAAAGACCGTGCCGGGATCGGTGCGTTGCAGCCCCTCGACCCGGATGTCCTGCAATACAAAGGGTTCGACGGCATGTGCGGCTGGCACCGCGAGTGCGGCAGCCAGGGCGACCACGGCCACGGCCGGGCGATCAAATCGGACAGCGGAGAAGGGGGGCATCAGTGAATTCAGTGCTGGCCCAGCAGGCGGGCGACGTCGTTGAAGAGGGCTACCGACATCATCAGCAGCAAGACTGCGATGCCACCGCGCTGCAAGCGCGCGAGCCACAGATCGGAGACCGGGCGGCCGGTCAGCCCCTCGAAAAGATAATACATCAGGTGCCCACCGTCGAGGATGGGCAGCGGCAGCAGGTTCAGCACCCCCAGGCTGACGCTCACCAAGGCCAGAAAGCCCAGGTAATAGGCCATGCCCTGCTGCACCGATTGGCCGGCCACATCGGCAATCGTCAGCGGACCGCTGAGGTTGCGCAAGGACGCCTGCCCCACCAACATCCGGCCCAGCATGCGCACCGTCAGGGCCGAGACATCCCAGGTGCGCGCGGCACCCTGGGTCAGGCCCTCCAGCGCCCCGAGCTGCACCTTGACCAGTGCCGGTGGCTTGCCGACAAAGGCATCGATGCGCCCGACCGAGCGGTCAGCCTCGCGCACCATACGCGGCGTGATCACGACTTCGAGCAGGCGGTCTCCGCGCTCGACCTGCCAGGCCATGGCCACCGCCTTGCCATCGCGCACGGCCGCGCGTATGCGCTCGCGCAGCGCCTGTGCATCGCTGATGCCCAGACCATCCACCTTGAGCACCCGGTCGCCGCTGCGCAGGCCGGCCAGCGCGGCCGGGCCGGCGGCCTTGACCTCCCCCAGCACCGGCTCACTGAAGGCACCGCCCAGCCCGATGCGCTTGGCCACCGAGGCGTCCATCTCCTGCACGCCCAGCTCGTCCAGCCCCAGCCGCACCTGGCGCGGGCCGCGCCCCTGGGCGTCACTGAGCTGCAAGGTCAGGGCCTGGCCGTCCAGCAGATGCCGGGTCATCTGCCAGCGCAAATCGCTGAGCGAACGCACCGGCACCCATTGGCCCTCGTTGTCCTGCCATTGCTGCACCCAGTCGCCGGCGCGCAGGCCAGCGCGCTCGGCCAGGCTGCCAGCCAGGGGCGCGTTCAGGACCGCCTTGGGCTCCTCGACCCCGATCCAATGCGCAGCCGCATACAGCAACACGGCCAGCAGCAGATTGGCCGCCGGCCCGGCAGCCACCACAGCGGCGCGTTGCAGCAGGGGCTTGCGGTTGAAGGCCTGGTCCAGCTCGGCCGGCGCCACTGGCCCCTCGCGTTCGTCCAGCATGCGCACATAGCCGCCCAGCGGCAGCGCCGACAGCACGAATTCGGTATGCGCCGGCGACTTCTGGTAGCGCCAGATGACGCGCCCGAAGCCGATCGAGAAACGCAAGACCTTGACCCCACAGGCCACCGCCACCCGGTAGTGTCCATACTCATGGACGATGATCAGCACCGCCAAGGTCAGAATGAATGCCAGCACCGTGGTGATCATCGTGCACGCTCCAACACAGCGGTTTCAGCAAACAGGCGGGCGCGCGCATCGAGCGCCAGCAGATCGTCCAGGCTGGCCGCGTCGGCGGCGCCAGGCAGCACCCCGGCCACGCACTGCGCATTGATGCGGTGGATGTCGGTAAAGCGCAGCCGGCCGGCCAGAAAGGCGGCCACTGCCACCTCGTTGGCCGCATTCAGCACCGTGGTGCTGCCCTCGGCGCCACGCAAGGCCTGGTAGGCCAGGCCCAGGCCTGGAAAGCGGGTGTCGTCGGCGGGCTCGAATGTCAAAGCCTTGAGCGCCAGAAAATCGAGCGCCTCGGCGCCTGAGGCCTCGCGCCCGGGCCAGGCCAGGCCCACGCTGATCGGCACCTTCATGTCGGGCGTGCCCAGTTGCGCCAGCACACTGTGGTCACGGCAGACCACCATCGAATGGATGATGCTCTGCGGGTGCAGGACCACGCGGATCTGCTCGGGCGCCAGGTCGAACAACCAGCGGGCCTCGATCACCTCGAGTGCCTTGTTCATCATCGTGGCCGAATCGACCGAGATCTTGCGGCCCATCACCCAATTGGGATGGGCGCAGGCCTCGTCGGGCGTGACCTGCGCCAGAGTGGCCAGAGCGCGCGTGCGGAAGGGCCCGCCCGACGCGGTGAGCACGATATGGGCGATGCGCTCAGGCCAGGTGGACCGGTCTTCGGGCAGGCACTGGAAGATGGCGGAATGCTCGCTGTCGATGGGCAGCAACAGGGCGCCGCCCTGACGCACTGCGTCCATGAACAGACGCCCGCCCACCACCAGCGCCTCCTTGTTGGCCAACATCAGGCGCTTGCCCGCCAACGCGGCGGCGATGCAGGGCCGCAGACCCGCCGCGCCGACGATGGCGGCCATCACGCTGTCGGCATCCGGGTGCGAGGCCATGTCGCACAGCGCCTGCTCGCCGTGCAGCACCTCGGTGCGCAGGCCGGCCCCCGACAGATCGGCACCCAGCGCGCGGGCCTGCTCGGCATCCGCCACCACCGCAAAGCGCGGTTGCCAGCGGCGGCACAACAAGGCCAGTTCAGCGATGCGCTGGTGGGCGGTCAGCGCAAACACCTGGTAGCGCTCGGGATGCAGGGCCATCACGTCAAGCGTGCTCGATCCCACCGACCCGGTGGCGCCCAGGATGCAGACGCGTTGAACCATGGGGCTGCTGGGCGACGGATGCATCACAGGCTGATCAGGGCCAGCGCTGCGGGCAATACCGGCAGCAGCGCATCCACCCGGTCCAGCACACCGCCATGGCCTGGCAGCAGCGCGCTGGAGTCTTTGGCACCGGCCGCGCGCTTGACCAGGGACTCGAACAGATCACCCAGCACGCTCAGACCGGCCAGCAGCAGCAAGGCCAGGAACAAGCCGACCCAGCCCTGGCGCTGCTGGATCAGCAGGAACAGGCTGGGCGAATCCAGGCTGCTGCGCGCTTCCAGCCACAACCAGGCCAGGGCCAGCAGCACCACGCCCACCACCCCACCGTAGACGCCTTCCCAGCTCTTGCCGGGGCTGATGGTGGGGGCCAGCTTGCGGCGGCCCAGGGCCCGTCCGGTGAAATAGGCGGCGATGTCCGCCGCCCACACCACGCACATCACCGACAGCAGAAAGTTGATGCCGATGGTGCGCGCCTGCGCCAGCGCCAGCCAGGCCAGCCACAGCCCGGCCAGGCCGAGCGCCCAGCGCAGCCCCAGCGGCAGGCCAGGCCAACCCGCTGGCCCGCGCCGCAGCGCCAGCGCGCCACCCAGCAGCCACAGGGCCAGCCCGCCCCACCAAAGCGTGGCCACCCGGCCGACCTGGGTCAGCTGCTGCAGGCTGAGCGCGCAAAGCAAGGCCAGCAACAGGCCACTGGCCAGCGCCAGCGCGGGTGAGCGCAAGCCGTTGAGCCGGGCCCATTCCCAGCCGGCGGCGCTGATCAACACCAGCGTGAGCACGGCAAAGGGCAAGCTGCTGCGGGCAAACAGGGCCGGCAGCAGCAGCGCCAGCAGTACCACGGCAGTGATCACGCGCTGGCGCAGCATCTCGGTTCAGCCCGGGGCGGCTTCAAGCGCCGCCGCTGGCACGGCGCCAAATCGGCGCTCGCGGCCGGCATAGTCGGCCAGGGCTGCATCCAGCGCCGCCGCGTCAAAGTCAGGCCACAGGCAATCGGTGAACACCAGTTCGGAATAGGCCACCTGCCACAGCAGGAAGTTGCTGATGCGCACTTCGCCGCCGGTGCGGATGAACAGGTCGGGGTCGGGCGCATGGCGCATCGCCATGAAGCCGGACAGCGCCTGTTCGGTGATCTGCTCGGCCGCCAGGCCAGAGACCACGGCCTTGCGGCAGGCCTGCACCACGTCCCAGCGACCGCCGTAGTTGAAGGCCACCGACAAGGTGATGCGGGTGTTGTGCTGGGTCGCGCTTTCGGCCTCGGCCCAGGCGGCGCGCAAGCGCTCGGACACCGCATCGCGGTCGCCCACGATCACGATCTTGACCCCGTCCTTGGCCATCTTGGCCAGGTATTTGGTCACCGCCACCAGCACCAGGCCCATCAGCCCGGAGACCTCGTCCTCGGGCCGCTTCCAGTTCTCGGACGAGAACGCGAACACCGTCAGAAATTCGATGCCGCGGTCGGCACAGGTATTGATCAGCTTGACCAGGGTGTCGACGCCGGCCTTGTGGCCGAAAAAGCGGGGCAGGTAACGCTTCTTGGCCCAACGGCCGTTGCCGTCCATCACCACGGCCACATGGCGGGGCACAGAACGATCGGTCGTCATCGCAGGCAGGGCGTTGGGCGGCAAGGGGCGGGGTTCAAACCTGCAGGATCTCGGCTTCCTTGCCCTGCACCAGGCGGTCCACCTCGCCGATGACGCGGTCGGTCAGTTTCTGCACCTCGTCCTGGGCGCGGCGCTCTTCGTCCTCGGCCACCAGTTTGTCCTTGAGCAGTTTCTTCAGGTGCTCGTTGGCCTCGCGGCGCAGGTTGCGCACCGCGATCTTGCAATCTTCGCCCGCATGGCGTACCACCTTGGTCAGGTCGCGGCGTCGCTCTTCGGTGAGGGCCGGCATCGGCACCCGGATCAGGTCGCCTTGCGAGGCCGGGTTCAGGCCCAGTTCGCTTTCGCGGATGGCCTTCTCGATCTTGGCGGCCATGCCCTTCTCCCAGGGCTGCACGGTGATGGTGCGGGCATCCTGCAAGGACACATTGGCCACCTGGCTGATCGGCAGCATCGAGCCGTAATAGTCGACATGAACCTGGTCGAGGATGCCCGGATGGGCCCGGCCGGTGCGGATCTTCTGGATTTCACCCTTGAACGCTTCGATGGACTTGGCCATCTTGGTCTCGGCGGTCAACTTGATGTCGGCAATGGTCATGGTGCTTCTCGACAGGTCAGGAGGGAGGGGCGCGGTTCAGACGTGAACCAGGGTGCCCTCGTCCTCGCCCATGACCACGCGCTTGAGCGCACCGGGCTTGAAGATCGAGAACACCTTGATCGGCAACTTCTGGTCGCGGCACAGCGCAAAGGCGGTGGCGTCCAGCACCTGCAGATTCTTGGAAATGGCTTCATCGAAGCTGACCCGGGCATAGCGCGTCGCGCTCGGGTCTTTCTTGGGGTCGGCGGTGTAGACCCCGTCCACCTTGGTGGCCTTGAGCACGATTTCTGCGCCGATCTCGGCGCCGCGCAGCGCGGCGGCAGTGTCAGTGGTGAAGAAGGGGTTGCCGGTACCCGCGGCGAAGATCACCACCTTGCCTTCCTCCAGGTATTGCAGGGCCTTGGGGCGCACATAGCTCTCGACCACCTGCTCGATCGCAATCGCCGACATCACCCGCGCGGTCAGGCCTTCCAGGCGCATGGTGTCGGCCAGGGCCAGCGCGTTCATCACGGTGGCCAGCATGCCCATGTAGTCGGCGGTGGCGCGGTCCATGCCCACCGAGCCGCCGGCCACACCCCGGAAGATGTTGCCCCCGCCGATCACCACCGCCACCTCGCAGCCCAGCGCGGTCACCTCCTGCACCTCGCGCACCATGCGCACGATGGTGCCGCGGTTGATGCCATAGGCGTCATCGCCCATCAAGGCCTCACCCGACAGCTTGAGAAGAATGCGCTTGTAAGCGGGCATGCAGAAGGCTCCTGGTGGCAAGGGCATGAGTTTAAGCGGCGCCGCCTGGCGGGCCCGCCCCGCCCGGCACCTGTTTGTGGCCGGCCCGGGCAGCTTGTCGTCCAAACCCGGCCTGCCAGGGCGCGTGCCCCGGCGTCGCGGGGTCTCAGGCGCCCTTGGCGGCGGCCACCTGGGCGGCGACTTCGGCGGCGAAATCGTCGACCTTCTTCTCGATGCCCTCGCCCACCACGAACATGGTGAAGGCCGCCACCTGGGTGTTGGCGGCCTTGAGCATCTGCTCGACCGTCTGCTTGTCGTTCTTGACAAAGGGCTGGTTGAACAGCGAGACCTCTTTCAGGTACTTCTGCACCGAGCCCTCGACCCGCTTGGCCACGATCTCGGGCGACTGCACCGGCTTGCCCGCAGCCACCGCCGCGCTGGCATCTTCGGCGGCCTTCTCGGCGGCGATGCGGCGCTCTTTGGCCACCAGCTCGGCCGGCACATCGGCCGAGGACACCGACACCGGCTTCATGGCCGCCACATGCATGGCCACGTCCTTGCCGGCCACATCGTCACCGGTGAACTCGACCACCACGCCGATGCGCGTGCCGTGCAGATAGCTGGCCAGCTTGCCCTGGCCGGCAAAGCGCTTGAAGCGGCGGATCGCCACGTTCTCGCCGATCTTGCCGATCAGGCCCTTGCGCACGTCCTCGACGGTCGGGCCGAAGCCTTCCTGCGACAGCGGCAAGGCCGACAAGGCCGCCACGTCCGCCGGGTTGCTGCTGGCCACCAGCGCCACGCAGTGCTGGGTGAAGGCCAGGAAAGAATCGTTCTTGGAGACGAAATCGGTCTCGCAGTTGATCTCGATCATCGCGCCGGTGCCGGCAGCCATGGTGATGGCCACCACGCCCTCGGCGGTGATGCGCGAGGCTGCCTTGCCGGCCTTGTTGCCCAGCTTGACCCGCAGGATTTCTTCAGCGCGGCCCATGTCGCCATCGGCCTCGGTCAGGGCCTTCTTGCACTCCATCATCGGTGCGTCGGTCTTGGCGCGCAGTTCGCCCACCATGCTTGCAGTGATCGCTGCCATATTCAAACTCCATTGCTGCGGGATGCAGCCTGCATCCCTGTGAAACGGGGCACCCGCGCGGGGCGCCATTCGGGGGCCGGTGTCATGAAAAAGGGGCTCAACAGCCCCTGTTGCAGGCTCGCCGAAGGCCCGCCTGGGGCCCAGGCGAGAGCCGACCTCAAGCGTCCTCGTTGACCTCGACGAACTCGTCGTTGCCCTGCACCGCCGCGACCACGTCGGTAACGGCATTGTTCTTGCCGTCCAGCACGGCATCGGCCACCGCCTTGGCATACAAGGCCACGGCCTTGGCCGAGTCGTCATTGCCGGGGATCACGTAATCGATGCCGATGGGCGAGTGGTTGGTGTCGACCACGCCGATGATCGGGATGCCCAGCTTGATGGCCTCGGCCACCGCGATCTTGTGGTAGCCGACGTCGATCACGAAGAGCGCATCAGGCAGGGCATTCATGTCCTGGATGCCGCCGATGTCCTTTTCGAGTTTGGTCAACTCGCGCTCGAACATCAGGCCTTCTTTCTTGCTCAGCTGCTCCATGCCGCCTTCCTTGGTGGCCTGCATGTCCTTGAGCTTCTTCAGCGAACCCTTGACCGTCTTGAAGTTGGTCAACATGCCGCCGAGCCAGCGCTGGTCGACGAAGGGCATGCCGGCGCGGCGCGCTTCGGAGGCGATCACCTCGCGCGCCTGGCGCTTGGTACCCACCATCAGGATGGTGCCGCGCTTGCCGCTGAGCGAGCGCGCGAACTTCATCGCCTCCTCGAACTTGGGCAGCGTCTTCTCGAGGTTGATGATGTGAATCTTGTTGCGATGGCCGTAGATGAACGGGGCCATCTTGGGGTTCCAGAAACGGGTTTGATGTCCGAAATGGACGCCCGCTTCCAGCATTTCACGCATGGTCACTGACATGGAGTTTCTCCGAAGGTTGGGTCTAGAATCCGGCGCGAATCGGGTGGGATTTGCAGTGATCGGGCGCTGCCGCAGCACGCCATCACCCTAAGCCCGCCCGACACCTTGCGGCAGCCGGTTCGCGGTTTGATTCATCTGCCGTCCTTGCCCCAAGTGTGATCACACGTGACCACTCCCGGCGCCATGGACATCCAGATAAACCCAAAGATTATAGCATCCGGCGCCGCCAACACCGGGGGTGCAGGGCCCGCAGCCAATGACTTGAGCGCTGCGGTGCAAGCCATACACAGCGGCCAGCACAGCGCGGTAGAACTGCTGCGCCTGGCCACGCAGATTGCCGACAGCCCGGCCTGCGCCCATGTCTACCTGCGCCGCTTCGATGCCCAGGCGCTGGCCATGGCCCAGGCCGTCGACGCCGCGCGCCAGGCCGGCTCGCCCCTGCCCCCGCTGGCGGGGCTGGCGCTGTCGGTCAAGGATCTGTTCGATGTGGCGGGCCATCCCACCACGGCCGGGTCCAGGTCCATGGCCGATGCCCGCCCTGCCCTGGCTGACGCGGTCGCGGTGGCGCGCCTGCGGGCGGCCGGCGCGGCACTCACGGGGCACACCAATCTGAGCGAGTTCGCCTATTCCGGCGTGGGCATCAACCCGCACCACGGCACCCCGGTGAACCCGGTGACGGCGGCATTGAACCCGACCCCGCGCGCGCCGGGCGGCAGCACCTCGGGCGGCGCGGTGTCGGTGGCCACCGGTGCGGCCTGGGCCGCGTTGGGGTCGGACACGGGCGGCTCCATCCGCATTCCCGCCGCCCTGATGGGCCTGGTGGGTTTCAAGAACACCCAGCGCCTGACACCCCTGGCCGGCGCCGTGCCCCTGTCGACCACCCTGGACACGGCCTGCGCCGTGACCTTGAGCGTGCGCGATGCGGTGCTGCTGCACAGCGTGTTGGCCGGCGCGCCGGTGCGGCCCCTGCGCCAGCCGCTGCGGGCCTTGCGCCTGGCGGTGCCGCAGACCGTGATGCTCGACGGCCTGGACACCGACGTGGCGCGCGCCTTTGAGCAAACCCTGGCCAGCCTGCGCCGCGCCGGTGCCCGGATAGACGAACTGCCCCTGGCGCCGCTCGGCGAACTGGCCCATCTGCAGTCCCTGGGTGGCTTCACCGCCGCCGAGAGCTGGGCCTGGCACCGCCACCGCCTGGCCCAGCGCCAGGCGGACTACGACCCCCGGGTACTGCAACGCATCCGCCGCGGCGAAGGTATCAGCGCTGCCGACTACCTGGACCTGCTGCAGGCACGCAGCGACTGGATCGCCCGGGTCGAGGCCGAGGTGGCGGGCTACGACGCGCTGCTGTCGCCCACCGTGCCCATGGTGGCGCCGGCGCTGGGCCCCTTGCTGGCCAGTGACAAGGGCTTTTTTGCCATCAATGGCCTGCTCTTGCGCAACCCGTCGGCGGTGAACATGCTGGACGGCTGCGCGTTGTCCCTGCCTTGCCACGGGCCGGCCCAGATGCCGGTCGGGCTGATGGTCTGGGGCCCGGCGATGGCCGACGCAGCGGTGCTGGGCGTCGCGCTGGCCATCGAGGCGCAGCTACAAGCCCCTGCAGACCTGCCTGGCAGCGGGGGCCGCTGAGCGTGCGGGTCGCGGTCATCGGCGCCGGCATCGTCGGCGTCACCACAGCCTATGAGCTGGCCCGAGACGGGCATGCAGTGACGGTGTTCGAGCGCCGTGCCAGCGTGGCCGAAGAAACCAGCTTCGCCAATGCCGGCGTGGTGGCACCCGGCTATGTCACCCCCTGGGCCGCGCCGGGCATGCCGTCCAAGGTCTTGCGCTACTTGCTGAGCCGGCATGCGCCGGTGCGCCTGGCGCGGCCGATGGCGCGCGGCCAATGGGGCTGGATGTGGCGCTGGTGGCGCGCCTGCCGGGCCCCGGTGCATGCGGCCAACCGCCAGCGCCTTTACCGCCTGGCCTGCTACAGCCAGCAGCGCCTGTCACAACTGGGCCAGGAACTGGGCCTGGCGCACGAGCAATCACGCGGTTATCTGGTGCTGCTGCGATCGGCGCGTGACCTGGCCGGGGCCCGGGGCAGCCTGGGGCTGTTGGCGGAACTGGGCGTGAAGTTTCACCTGGTCGACGGCGCCCGGGCGCGCACCCTCGAACCGGGCCTGAATCCCGAGACCGCGCTGCTCGCGGCGGTGCATCTGCCCGACGATGAGGTGGGCAACTGCCGTCAGTTTGCCCACCTGCTGCGTGCCGAGGCCCAATGCCTGGGCGCGGTGTTTCAATTCCAGCGCAGCGTGCTGGCCCTGCAGGCTGGCGACAAGCCGGCCGTGCGCCACGCCGACAGCAGCGCTCCCGGCCGCGCCGAGACAAGCCCTTTCGATGCGCTGGTGGTCTGTGCCGCGATGGGCTCGGCAGCGCTGCTGCGCCCACTGGGCCTGCACCTGCCGCTGGCGCCGGTGCATGGCTACTCGATCACCGCGCCATTGCGCCTGTTGGAAAGCCACCCCCACCTGGGCCCGGCTTCGGCCGTGATGGACGAGAAGTACAAGGTGGCGATCAGCCGCCTGGGCCAGCGCGTGCGGGTGGCCGGCAGCGCCGAGCTGGGCGGCAGCCTGGGCCGCCACAGCGAGGGTGCGATCCACACCCTGCACAAGGTGCTGGACGACTGGTACCCGGGCTGCGCCCAGCGGGCCCAGGTACAGGCCTGGAAGGGCGCGCGGCCGATGCTGCCCGACGGCCCGCCGGTGCTGGGCGCCAGCGGCCTGCCCGGGGTCTGGCTGAACCTGGGCCATGGCTCCAGCGGCTGGGCCCTGGCCTGCGGTTCGGCGCGGGTGCTGGCCGACCAGCTGCTGGGCCAGGCGCCGGCCATCGATGTGGAGGGCCTGGATGTCAGCCGTTTGGGTTTGAGTTCCGGCTTGCGGCCGCGGGCCTGAGCAGGCGCCAGCGCGCCCACTGCGTCAACAGCATCGGGGTGGCCACCGCCAGGCCCAGCAGGCCGCTGATCAGCCCGGGCGCCACCAGCATCACCGCAGCCAAGCCACAAAGCGCCTGTTCCCAGCGCCGCATCTCCACCAGCAGGTAGCGCGACAGCGCCGCTGCCAGCAGCGTGATGCCCAGCACGCAGCCGATGAAGGTGACGCTGAAGTCATACCAGGTGAAACCCCTGGCCACCAGCAGCAACGAGGGCGAGAAGACGAAGACGAAAGGCACCAGGGCCTTGGCCAGGCCCAGCCGGAAGGCCGTGTTGCCGGTCTTGAAGGGGTCGCTGCCAGCCATGCCGGCCGCCGCATAGGCCGCCAGCGCCACCGGCGGGGTGATGTCGGCCAGCACCCCGTAATAAAAGACGAAGAAATGCGCCACCAGCGGCTCCACCCCCATCAGCACCAGGGTGGGCGCGGCCACCGTGACCATGATGATGTAGTTGGCGGTGGTGGGGATGCCGCAGCCCAGCAGGATGCAGACCAGGCCGGTCATCACCAGCGCCACCGTCAGCGCCAGCGTGCGCGGGTCGACCAGCGCGGCCGGCAGCCAGGCGCCCACGCCGCCGGCCATCGCGTTGGCCGCACCGGTGATGACGGTGCTGAGCTTGAAGCCCACCCCGGTGAGCGTGACCACGCCGATCACGATGCCCACCGTGGCCGCCGCGGCGCCCACCGCCAGCGCGTACTTGGCGCCGGTCTCGAAGGCCTCGACCAGCGCCGCCGGCGCCATCCGGCCGCGGATGTGGCCGACGCGGATCGCCGCCACCGCGATCAGCACCCCCACCGCGAACACCGCCACCTTGGCGCCCTCGGATTGCAGGCCGCCGAACACGATCACGCCCAGCACCGCATGCAGCCCCGCCAGCAGGGCCCAGTTGGCTGGGCGGTTGCCGGTGGTGCGGGTGCTCAGGCCGACGATGGCGCAGGAGCTGATGCCGCAGAAGGCCGCCAGGTAGGGCGTGCGGCCGCTGACCAGGATGAAGATCAGCAGGAACAAGGGGATCAGCGTGGGCCAGCGCTCACGGAACGATTCGCGCAGCCGCGGCATCTCGGCCTCGGTCAGGCCGCGCAGGCCGAAGCGCTTGGCCTCGAAGTGCACCTGCATGAACACGCCGAAGAAGTGCATGAAGGCCGGGATGGTGGCCGCCACGATGATGGTCTGGTAGGGCAGGGCCAGGAACTCGATCATCAGGAAGGCGGCCGCGCCCAGCACCGGCGGCGTGATCTGGCCGCCGGTGGAAGACGCTGCCTCCACGGCGGCAGCAAACTCGCGCCGGTAGCCCACCCGGATCATCGCGGGGATGGTGAGCGAGCCCACCGTCACCGCATTGGCCACTGACGAGCCCGACAGCATGCCGAACATCGCCGAGCCGAACACGCTGACCTTGGCCGGCCCGCCGGCATAGCGCCCGGCGATGCTGGACGCCACATCCAGAAACAACTGGCCCAGCCCGATGCGCGTGGCCAGCACGCCGAACAACACGAAGTGGAAGACATAGGTGGCCACCACCCCCACCGCCACGCCATAGATGCCCTGGCTGGTGAGGTACTGGTGGTTGACCAGCTGGGCCCAGCTGGCCCCGGCATGCTTGAGCAGCCCGGGGAACACTGGCCCGGCCATCGCATAGGCCATGAAGGCGATGGCGATGATCGGCAGCGGCCAGCCCATGCTGCGGCGGGTGGCTTCGAGCAGCAGCAGGATCAGCATCGAACCCATCGCCACGTCCAGTGCGCCGGGGTTGCCGACCCGGAAAGCCAGGTCCTCGAAGATCCAGGGGATGTAGAGCACTGCGGCGGCAATGCCCAGCGCCAGCAGCCAGTCGAACCAGGGCACGCCGCCGGGGCTGGCCAGGCTGTGCCGCGGCGAGGCCGTCAGCAACGCGCGACGGTGCGGGAACACCAGGAAGATCAGCCCCAGCACGAAGGCCATGTGCACGCCGCGGTGGGTCACCTCCTGCAGCAGGCCGAAGCCGGCGGTGTAGTAGTGGAAGGCCGACAGCGCGATCAGCAGCGCGCCCACCACCGTGACCGCCGGCGCCAGCAGCGGCCGAAAGCGCATCTCGGGGTCGAACTTCTGCTCCAGTGCCTGCAGGGCGCGGTCGTCGAGGGGGAGGCTGGTCATGGGCAAATCGGGGCGCTGACTTCAGAAATGAAACAGGGCAGCGCCGCTGCCCTGTCGGGTGAGCATCGCCGGCGCGCCTACTTCAGCAGCCCGGCCTCTTTGTAAAAGCGCTCGGCACCGGGATGAAGCGGGATGCCCGCGCCCTTGAGCGCGTTCTCCTTGGTGATGAACCTGCCCTTGGCATGGCCGGCGGCCAGGTTCTTCTGGGCAGCGTCGCCATAGAGCGCCTTGGTGATCTCGTAGACCGTGTTGGCATCGGCCTTGTCGCTGGTCACCCACTGCGCGCCCATCGCCAGGGTCTTGGTCGCGCCCACGCCCTTGTAGGTGTCGGCGGCGATCAGGTCGCTGGAGAAGAAGGGGTCGCTCTTGCGGATCGCTTCGGCCTGCGCCCCGTCTATGGGCCCCAGCTCGATACCGGCGCCCGACGTGGCCAGCTCGCCGTTGGCGCCGGCCGGCGCACCGCCGACGAAGAAGAAGGCGTCGAGCGCGCCGTCCTTCATCTTGTCACCGGCCTGGTTGGGCTTGATGTACTCGGGCTTCAGGTCCGCGTCCTTCAGGCCATAGGCGGCCAGGATGATGCGGGCATCGATCAGCGTGCCCGAGCCGGGTTCGTCCAGCGCCACACGCTTGCCCTTCAGGTCGGCCACGCTCTTGATGCCCGAGCCCTTGCGCACCACCAGGTGCACGCTCTCGGGGTAGAGGTTGGCGATCAGGCGCAGGCCGGTGATGGCGGGCTTGCCCTCGAACACGCCCTTGCCGGTGTAGGCCCAGCTGGCCACGTCGGCCTGCGAGAAGCCCGATTCCAGCGCCCCGCCGGCGATGCCGGTGACATTCGCCAGCGAGCCGTTGGACGCCTGGGCCGTGACCACGATCTTGCCGGGCTGCGAGACCGCATTCGCGATCATCCCGCCCACCGGGTAATAGGTGCCGGCGGTGCCGCCGGTACCGATGCGGAAGAACTGCTGGGCCTGGGCGCCGGCGGTGGCCAGGGTCAGCAGGCCGGCGGCGGCGGCGCCGATGATGAATCGTTTGAACATACGGGAATCTCCTGGGCAGCAGGGGCCAGCCGGCGCCGGCCCGACAGCCCGGGAGTACAGCACAATGATCTGGCCCCTCCAAGGTGGTGAACCCTGGATTGCATACCGCTCCCACCGCCCTGCCCCGGGGCCGCGAATCCGATGCCCGCAACCCTGCCGCCCACGCTGTGCCCGGTGCTGCCCAGCCAGGCCGATTGGCCATTGTTCGACGCGGCCGCCAGCCGGCAGATCGAACAGGCAGCGCTGGCGCAAAGCGCGCCGCAGGCCTTGATGGCCCAGGCCGGCCTGGCGGTGGCCCGGCTGGCGCTGGCGATCGCGCCCGCCGCACGCCAGGTCTGGATCGCCGCCGGCCCCGGCAACAACGGCGGCGACGGCCTGGTAGCCGGCCGGCTGCTGCACCAGCAGGGCTGGGCGGTGCGCATCAGCCTGGTGGGTGAGCCGCGCCAGCGGCCGGCCGACGCCGCCTGGGCATTGCGGCAGGCCCAGGATGCCGGCGTGGCCATCGAGACCGGCCCGGCCGGCCCCCTCACCGGCACCGGCCTGGCGATCGATGCGTTGCTGGGCCTGGGCAACACCCGGGCGCCGCAGGGCGATATCGCCCAGGCGGTGCACCTTCTCAACAGCGGCACCGTGCCGGTGCTGGCGGTGGACCTGCCCACCGGATTGTGCGGCGACACCGGCCGGTGCCTGGGCGACGCGGTGGTGAACGCCGCCCACACCCTGGCCCTGTTGACGCTCAAGCCTGGCCTGTTCACCGGCCACGGCCGGGACCTGTCGGGTCGGGTCTGGCTGGCCGGCCTGGGGGTGGGCCTGTCGCCGCACAGCCCCAGCGCCAGCCTGCAGGGCCCCGGCCTGCTGAAGTGGCTGCTGCCCGGGCGCCGCCACGCTCAACACAAGGGCAGCTTTGGCGATGTGCTGGTGATCGCCGGGGCACCGGGCATGGGCGGCGCCGCCAGCCTGGCCGCGCGGGCGGCGCTGGCGGCCGGTGCCGGGCGCGTCTACCTGGCCAGGCTGGACGGCGAGACCCAGCCCGACGCCCAGCGCCCCGAACTGATGCCCCGCACGCTGGCCCAGGCCCTGCAACCGGCCCTGTTGGCCGGTGCCACAGTGGTCTGCGGTTGCGGCGGCGGCACCGCAGTGGCAGCCTGCCTGCCCGCGGTGCTGGCGCAGGCCGCGCGGCTGGTGCTGGACGCCGATGCGCTCAACGCACTGGCCGCCGACCCGGCCTTGATGCAGGGCCTGCAGGCGCGCGCCGCCCAGGGCCTGCCCACAGTCTTGACGCCCCACCCGCTGGAGGCAGCGCGCTTGCTGGGCCAGACCGCCGCCGCGGTGCAGGCCGACCGGCTGGCTGCCGCACAGGCGCTGGCCCTGGCCTGCCGCAGCACGGTGGTGCTCAAGGGCTCGGGCACGGTGATCGCCACGCCGGGCGGCATCCCGGCGCTCAACCCGACCGGCAATGCCCGCCTGGGCACAGCCGGCAGCGGTGATGTGCTGGCCGGCTGGCTGGGCGGGCTGTGGTCGCAGAGCTTTGCCGCCGTCGCCCAAAGCGCCGTTGAATTCCAGGCCGACAGCGCCAGCGGCGCCAACGCCGCCCGGGCAGCGGTCTGGCTGCACGGCCGGGCCGCCGAAACCGGCGATGCCCGCCTGCCGCTGCGCGCTGCCGCGTTGATCGAGGCGATGATCGGGGCCGTTTCGGCAACGTCCGCCGGGTGACGCGAACCCCTCACTTGCCCTCCCCCCACCAACCCCGACAGGAAACCGGTATGCCCACCCTCACCTACCCAGCCCCCATGCACCGCCCAAACGCCCTCCACCGCCTGGCCGAGCCGCTTGCCTCGGCACCGGCCCGCTGGCTGGTCGCTCTGGGCCTGCTGGCCGGCCTGGCCGCGCCGGCGGCCGCGCAGACCGTGATGCGCATCAACATCTCGATCGGCCAGAACTCGCACCAGGGCGTGGCCATCGACACCTTCGCCAAGGAGGTGGCCCAGCGCACCAACAACCGTTACAAGATTGAAACCTATTACGCCGGCTCACTGGGCGGCGAGCGCGAGTCGATCGAATCGGTGCAACTGGGCACCCAGGCTTTGACCTTCAGCTCCACCGGCCCGGTGCCCAACTTCGTGCCCGAGGCGCGCATCCTCGACATCCCCTTTCTGTTCCGCGACAAGGCCCATGCGCGCGCGGTGCTGGACGGGCCCATCGGCCAGGAGATGCTGGGCAAGTTCGACGCCAAGGGCTTCAAGGCCCTGGCCTGGGGTGAAAACGGCTTGCGCCACATGACCAACAGCAAGCGTGACGTCAACTCGCCCGACGATCTGAAGGGCCTGAAGATGCGCACGATGGAAAACCCGGTGCACATGGCCGCTTACAAGGGCCTGGGCATCGTGACCACGCCGATGGCCTTTCCCGAGGTGTTCACCGCCTTGCAGCAGGGCACGGTGGACGGCCAGGAGAACCCGCTGTCGGTGATCATGGCGGCCAAGTTCGACCAGGTGCAGAAGCACCTGTCGCTGACCGGCCATGTCTACTCGCCGGCGATCTTCCTGATGAACAAGGCCCAGTTCGACAAGCTCGCCGATGCTGACAAGCAGGCCTTCATCGCTGCGGCCAAGGCTGGCGTGGTGCTCAACCGCGCACGCGTCGACGAGGACGACAGCAAAGGCGTGGCAGAGCTGCGCAGCAAGGGCATGACGGTGATCGAGAACATAGACAAGGCCAAGTTCGTGGCCAAGCTGGCCGACGTCAATGCGCAGTTCGAGAAGCAGTTCGGCAAGGATGCGATCGACCGCATCCGCAACGTCAAGTGATGGTCGGCAGGCCTGGCCGGATCTGCCCATGAAAGCCCTGTTCCTGCGCATCGAGCAGTGGACCACGTCGCTGTCGCTGGCAGTGGCCTGCGCGATGTTGGCCATCGCCAGCGGCCTCGGCCTGTTCCAGATCTTCACCCGCTTCATCCTGGCCACGCCGGCGGAGTGGACCGAGGTGCTGATCCGCTTCAGCCTGATCTGGATGGTCTTCATGGGCATACCGGCGGCCTTCCGCCAGGGTGCGATGGTCAGCGTGGACCTGCTCTACCGCCGCAGCAGCCCGGCCGGCCAGCGGGTGCTGGGGGCGATCGCGGCGGCAGCCTCGCTGGTGCTGATCGGCGTGGTGATCTGGTGGGGCTGGGACTATGCCAACCGCGGCAAGGTGCAGAGCGTGGTGGGCCTGGAGGACGTGTCGATGTTCTGGGCCTACCTGGCGCTGCCGGTGGGTGGCCTGTTCAGCGTGTTGGGCATCGTGGGCAACCTGCTGGACCCGCAGCGCCTTGATCTGGAGACCGCGCAATGAGCCTGGCCATGTTGATCTCGATGGTGGCGTGCTTTGCGCTCACCATCTCGGTGGCGGTCTCGATCGGCCTGTCGGCACTGGTCGGCATGCACCTGAGCGACGCCCACATGCTGATCTCGGTGAAGGAGATGTTCAACTCGCTGAACAAATTCCCGCTGGCCGCGATCCCCTTCTTCATCCTGGCCGGCAACATCATGGAGACCGGCGGGATCTCGCGCCGGCTGGTCGAGTTTGCCAAGAGCATCGTCGGCGGCGTGCAGGGCGGCCTGCCGATGACCTGCGTGCTCACGTGCATGATCTTCGCCGCCGTGTCGGGCTCGTCGGTGGCCACTACTTTTGCCATCGGCGCGGTGCTGATCCCGGCGCTGATCAAGCATGGCTACCCCACGCCCTACGCGGCCGCGCTGCAGGCCACGGCGGCCGAACTGGGGGTGATCATCCCGCCGTCGATCCCGATGATCCTGTACGGCGTCAGCGCCGAGGTCTCGATCGGCGAGATGTTCATCGCCGGCATCGGCCCGGGCATCTTCATCGGCCTGAGCCTGATGCTCTTCGTCTGGGTGCAGTGCAAGCTCAAGGGCTGGGGCAAGAACGACGGCGACGGACGGCTGGGCGTCGGTGCGGCCACCTTCAAGGCGGCCTGGGCGCTGCTGATGCCGGTGATCATTCTGGGCGGCATCTACGGCGGCATCTTCACGCCCACCGAGGCCTCGGCGGTGGCAGTGTTCTATGCCCTGCTGGTGGGCACGGTGGTCTACCGTGAGATCGGTTGGGCCGAGTTGCTGCAGATCCTGCGCAAGTCGGCCATCAGCAGCGCGGTGGTGATGTTCATCATCGCCAATGCCGGCATGTTCGCCTACCTGATCACCCGCGCGGGCGTGCCCGACGCCATCGGCCGCTGGATGGTCGACATATTGCGCTCGCCTTTCTACTTCCTGCTGGGTGTGAACGCCGCGCTGTTCGTGATCGGCATGTTCATCGAGACCAGCGCGTCGATCATCGTGCTGGCGCCCATCCTGGCCCCGGTGGCGGTGCACTTCGGCATCGACCCGATCCACTTCGGCCTGGTCATGGTGGTCAATCTGGCGCTGGGCATGATCACGCCGCCCTTCGGCGTCAACCTGTTCGCGGCCAGCACTGTGGCCCGGATCTCGGTGGACCGCATCGTGCGCGACCTGCTGCCCTTTGTGGCGGTGGTGCTGGCCTGCCTGATGGTGATCAGCTACGTGCCCGTGCTCTCGCTCGGGCTGCGCGACCTGGTCTACAGCCGCTGAAGATCTGAATCAAGCGCTTGCCCGCAAGCATGCGGGCAGCGCCTGCGCCAGCCATGCGCTGCCTTTCGGCAGACCATGCGCGGGCTCTAGAGCTATCGGCGGCTGCGCGAGGGCTTGGCGCCCCCGCCCTTCTTGCCCGCCGTCGATCCGCGCGCCGCCACCGCCTTGCCACGCGCGGCCTTGGCCTCGCGGTCGCGGGTCTTGACGGCCTTCAGCTCCTCGGTCGGCGAGGCGGCCACGGCCGGCTTGCGTTTGCGGTCCACCAGGGCGTCGGTCTCGCCTTCGCGCACCAGGCGGAAGTCGATCTTGCGGCCGTCCAGGTCGACCCGGCTGACCTGCACCCGCACCCGCGAGCCGATGGCATAGCGCACGCCACTGCGCTCGCCGCGCAACTCGCCACGCGCTTCGTCCAAGCGGAAGTACTCGCCGCCCAGCTCGGTGATGTGCACCAGGCCCTCGACATACAGCTCGTCGAGCGTGACGAACAGGCCGAAACTGGTGGCCGCGGTGACAGCCCCGGCGTATTCCTCGCCCAGGTGGTCGCGCATGAAGCGGCATTTCAACCAGGCCTCGACATCGCGCGAGGCCTCGTCGGCACGCCGCTCGTTGGCGCTGCAGTGCGCGCCGGCCGATTCCCACAGCGCTGCGTCGTGCGTGTTGGCCGGCACCTTGGCCGCGCCCTTGCCAGGCTTGTGTAGGGCGCTCTTGGCGGCCGGCCCGGCCGCGGCCGTGGTCTCGACCACGCCGCCGGCCAGGTGGTAGCGTTTGCCGAGCAGCAGGGCCTTGATCACCCGGTGCACCAGCAGGTCCGGGTAGCGCCGGATCGGGCTGGTGAAGTGGGCATAGGCCTGGTAGGCCAGGCCGAAGTGGCCGGCATTGCTGGCGGTGTAGATCGCCTGCTGCATAGCGCGCAGCAACATCGACGAGATCTGCGCCGCATCGACCCGGTCCTTGGTAGCCTGCGCGATGGCCTGCAGCTCGGCCGGCTTGGGGTCGTCGCTCAGGCTCACACCCAGACCCAGGGTGCGCAGGTAGTTCTGCAGCGTCAGGCGCTTCTCGGGGGTCGGGCCCTCGTGCACCCGGTACAGCGCCGGGTGCTTGTGGCTGTCGATGAACTCGGCGGCGCAGACATTGGCCGCCAGCATCGCCTCCTCGATCAGGCGGTGCGCCTCGGTGCGGGTGCGCGGCACGATCTTCTCGATGCGGCCGTTGTCGTCACAGACGATCTGGGTCTCGGTCGATTCGAAGTCGATCGCACCCCGGGTGCCGCGGTGCTTGAGCAGCGCCCGGTAGACCTCGTGCAGGTGGATCAGGTGGGGCAGCAGATCGGCCCGGCGCTGCGCCTCGGCGCCGCGGGTGTTGGCCAGGAGGGTGGCCACCTCGGTATAGGTCAGGCGCGCATGGCTGCGGATCACCGCCGGGAAGAACTGGTAGGCGCTGATTTCGCCCTGGGCCGACACCAGCATGTCGCAGACCATGCTCAGGCGCTCCTCCTCGGGGTTGAGCGAGCACAGGCCGTTGCTGATCTTCTCCGGCAGCATCGGGATCACCCGGCGCGGAAAGTACACCGAGGTGGCGCGCTCGTAGGCGTCGTCGTCCAGCGGCTCGCCGGGCTTCACATAGTGGCTCACGTCGGCGATCGCAACCACCAGGCGCCAGCCCTCGAAGGCCGTCTTGCCGCGGCCCTTCTTGAGCGGCTCGCAGTACACCGCATCGTCGAAGTCGCGGGCGTCCTCGCCGTCGATGGTGACCAGCGGCACATCAGTGAGGTCGATGCGGTTGCGCTTGTCGGCCGGGCGCACCTTGTCGGGCAGCGCGCCCGCCTGGGCCAGGGTCTCGGCCGAAAACTGGTGCGGCACCTCGTATTTGCGCACCGCAATCTCGATCTCCATGCCTGGGTCGTCGATCTCGCCCAGCACCTCGGTGACGCGGCCCACCGGCTGCGAGTGCATCGACGGTGGCTCGGTCAGCTCGATCGCAACCACCTGCCCGACGGTGGCATTGGCCGTGGCATTCTTGGGGATCAGGATGTCCTGGCCATAGCGGCGGTCCTCCGGGGCCACCAGCCATACGCCGCTCTCATGCAACAGGCGGCCGATGATCGGGCTCTTGCGGCGCTCGACGATGTCGAGCACCCGCCCTTCAGGCCGCCCCTTGCGGTCGTAGCGCACCACCCGGGCGCGGATGCGGTCGCGGTGCAAGACCGAACGCATCTCCTGGGGCGGCAGGTAGAGATCGGGTTCGTTGTCGTCACGGCGCACAAAGCCGTGGCCGTCACGGTGGCCGATCACGGTGCCTTCCACTTCACTCATCAGTGCGGCACCGGCCGGCGGCGTGCCTGTGGTTTGATTTTGTTTGATGCTATACTCCTGCTTTCAGTACCTGCCCAGATGGCGGAATTGGTAGACGCACTAGTTTCAGGTACTAGCGCTTAGCGGCGTGGAGGTTCGAGTCCTCTTCTGGGCACCAAGACAAGCAAGGCCAGCACGCAAGTGCTGGCCTTTTTTGTTGGGCTCACGCGCTTGCATGATGCTTCTGATGGCGCTGGTGATGTCGATGGCGATAGCGCCATGGCAGCGGGCTTCAGAAGGCTTGTAACAGTCTTGGGGCAAGGCCTGAATGTCGCGAGATCCCAGCCCCGCCCCGGCCAACAGGGCGGCGCGATGCCGGGCATCAACGCTGCGGGTCAGACCGAAAATTTCTTGGCCAGGCCGTCCGGGCGGAGATTGTCATACTCCTCGAAGGGCTGGTGGATCCACGGGCTGGTGGGCAGGTTCTCGACCCAGTATTCGGGCACATAGGTCGATCCACCCTTGACCCAGATCACCGCCGTGCGCAGCTCGGTGATGGCCGGCACGCCGCGCAGGCGGTCCACCACGGCCCGCAGCGTGACGCCGGAATCGGCCAGATCGTCCACCAGCAACACCCGGCCGGCCAGCTCACCCTTGGGCATGGTGATGTACTTGGCCATGTCCAGCCGGCCCTGGATGGTGCCCGCCTCGGCCCGGTAGCTGCTGGTGCTCATGATCGCCAGCGGCTTGTCGAAGACGCGCGAGAGCACATCGCCGGGCCGCATGCCACCCCGCGCCAGGCACAGGATCTGGTCGAACTCCCAGCCGGAATGCGCCACCTTGAGCGCCAGCCGCTCGATCAGCAGGTGGTATTCGTCCCAGCTCACATACAGGTGCTTGCCGTCGTCAGTCAGCATATTGTTTCTCCTCGGCTTCGATGCCAGTTGTGATGGGCCAGCACGAATGGACTGCGCTCAAGTCTTGTAGGGGTGGCGCAGCAGGATGGTGTGGTCGCGGTCCGGCCCGGTGGACACCATGTCGATCGGCGCGCCCATCAGCGCTTGCACCCGCAGCAGGTAGGCCTGGGCATTGGCCGGCAACTCGTCCCAGCGGGTGATGCCGAAGGTGCTGCCGGGCCAGCCCGGGAAGGTCTCGAAGACCGGCTCGCAGGCGGCGATGTCGTCGGCATCCAGCGGCAGGATGTCCACGTCCTGCCCATGCAGCTTGTAGCCGACGCAGACCTTGATCTCGGCCAGCGTGTCCAGCACGTCGAGCTTGGTGATGCACAGGCCCGACACACCGTTGATGATGATCGCGCGCTTGAGCGCCGCAGCATCCAGCCAGCCGCAGCGCCGCGCCCGGCCGGTGACGGTGCCCCGCGCGTGGCCGACGGTGGACAGGTGGTGGCCCACCGTGCCCTCGGCCAGGATGTCGAGCTCGGTCGGAAAGGGGCCGCCACCCACCCGGGTGGTGTAGGCCTTGGTGATGCCCAGGATGTAGTGCAGCATGCCCGGCCCGACGCCAGCGCCTGCCGCGGCATTGCCGGCCACCACATTGCTCGACGTCACATAGGGGTAGGTGCCATGGTCGATGTCCAGCAAGGTGCCCTGGGCGCCCTCGAACAGGATGTTGGCCCCGGCCTGGCTGGCCAGGTGGATGCGGTAGCCGACATCGGCCATCATCGGCTTGAGCTGCTCGGCCATGCGCATCGCCTGGTCGAAGATCGGCTGAAACGCCAGCACCTCGCCCTTCAGGTAGCCGCCCAAGGCAAAGTTGTGCAGGGCCAGCAATTCGCGCAGCTTGTGGGCGAAACGCTCGGGGTGTTTCAGGTCCTGCACCCGCAAGGCGCGGCGCGCCACTTTGTCCTCATAGGCCGGGCCTATGCCCTTGCCCGTGGTGCCGATCTTGCCCGCGCCGCTGGTCTCGCGCAGCGCCTCGCGGGCCATGTCCACCGCCACATGGAAGGGCAGGATCAGCGGGCAGGATTCGCTGATGAACAGGCGCGAACGCACCTCGACACCGATCTTCTCGAGCCGCTCGATCTCGGCCAGCAGGTGGGTGGGGTCGACCACCACGCCGTTGCCGATATAGCAGGGCACGCCGTCGCGCATGATGCCCGAGGGGATCAGCTGCAGTGCGGTCTTGACGCCCTTGATCACCAGGGTGTGACCGGCGTTGTGGCCGCCCTGGAAACGCACCACGCCCTGGGCATGGTCGGTCAGCCAGTCGACCACCTTGCCCTTGCCTTCGTCACCCCACTGGGTGCCCACCACCACCACATTGCGGCCGGCCGGCTTGTTGTTGATTTGATGCATGCTTGAAGATTCCTTTGTCGGGCCCGCAGCGCGCTGGCCAGGGGTCACAGGGCGCGCAGCGCCCATTGGCCATCGACGGCCAGCAATTCACGGTCGCAATCGAACTCTTGTCCTTCGTGCTCATGGCCGGGCAGCACGCAGACCACCACCTCGCCGCGACCACGCAATTGGCGGATGGCCTGGCGCAGGCCCGGGTCCTCGCTCCAGGGCGCGCGCACCGCAGTGCGCAGGCGCTCGGCCGTGGCGCAGGTGGCCAGCAGTTTCAGGTCGGTCGAGAAGCCCACCGCCGGGCGATTGCGGCCGAACACCGCACCCACTTCGTCATAGCGTCCGCCGCGCAGCACGGCATCCGCCGCGCCGGGTGCATAGACCGCGAAACGCACCCCCGAGTAATAGGCATAGCCGCCCATGTCGGCCAGGTCGAAGCCGATGCGCACGCCCGGATGGGCCCGCGCCACATGCGCGGACAGCCAGGCCAGATCGTCCAGGGCCGCGCTGATCAAGTCCCGTTCGGGCAGCTGGCGGCGGGCCGCGTCCAGGACCGATGCATCGCCATAGAGCGTGGGCAGGGCCAGCAAAGCGGCACGCGCCAGCGTCGGGAAACCGCGCGACAGCGATTGCAGGGTGGGCAAGTCCTTGGTCGCCAGGGCTGCAATCACGTCGGCCAGCACGGTCGGCTCGATCACCACGTCGGCCAGCACGCCGCGCACGATGCGGGCGTCGGCCAGGTCAAGCACCAGGTCCTTCAGTCCGGCCTCGCGCAGCCCATCGAGGGCCAGATCCTGCACCTCGAGGTCGGCCTCCAGCCCGGCATGGCCGTAGATCTCGGCGCCCAGCTGCAGGGGCTCACGCGTCGATTGCGAAGACTGCGGCCGGGTGTGCAGCACCGGGCCGCAATAGCACAGGCGGGTGACGCCCTGGCGGTTGAGCAAGTGGGCATCGATGCGCGCCACCTGGGGCGTGCTGTCGGCCCGGATGCCCAGGGTGCGGCCGCTGAGCTGGTCCACCAGCTTGAAGGTGCGCAGATCGAGCGCGCGGCCGGTGCCGGTCAAGAGCGAGTCCAGGTGCTCCAGCAGCGGCGGCATCACCTGCTCGAATCCATAGCTTCGGGCCATGTCCAGCAAGCCACGGCGCAGGTCTTCGAGTCGGCGGGCTTCTGCCGGCAGGACGTCGGCGATGTGCTCAGGCAGAAGCCAAGCTGAGGACATGTAAAAACCCGAGGGGATTGAAAACGGCATTGTACCGGCGCAGTCCCGGCGCGCTGCCTGCCGCCGCAGCCGGGACCAGCCGGCCAATCCTGGCAATCCAGCACCAGGCCTCAGCGGCCGACCGGCCCGGCGCGGCGCGACAATTGCCTCAACGCCAGAGCAGCATCAGCAACAAGCCAGCCAGCATGCTCGACAAGCCGAGGAAGCGGATCTGGCCGTCGCTCATCGTGATGGCCTTCTCGAACACCTTGCGCCACAGCTTGGGGCTCAAAAACGGCAACAGCCCTTCAAACACCAGCATCAAGGCCAATGCGCCCAGCAGCCATTCGAACATCGGGCGGTCCGGCTTCAGCGCTTGGCCGGCGTGGGCGCCGGGGCGGCAGGCGCAGCCCCACCACGCATCGCCCGGAAGAAATCACTGGAGGGGTCGATCACCATCACGTCGCTCTTGCTGCGGAAGGTGGCCCGGTAGGCGTCCAGGCTGCGGTAGAACTGGGCAAATTGCGGGTCGCGGCCGAAGGCGTCGGCATACAGGGCAGACGCCTTGCCATCGCCCTCACCTTTCAACTTCTGGGCATCGCGGTAGGCCTCGGCGATGATCACCTCGCGCTGCTTGTCGGCATCGGCGCGGATCTTCTCGCCCTCGGCCGCACCCTGCGATCGCAACTCGTTGGCCACTTGCTTGCGCTCGGATTCCATGCGCCGGTAGACCGAGTCGGTGATGTCGGCAACAAAGTCGACCCGCTTGATGCGCACATCGATGATCTCGATGCCGAAGGCCTTGGCCTCATCATTGAGCCGGGCGCGCACGTCCTGCATCACCTTGTCACGCTCGGCGGCCAGCACCCCACGCACGGTGCGCTTGGTGATCTCTTCGTTGAAGGCGGCCTGCACCACCGGGCTCAGGCGGCTCTCGAGGTTGCGGATGTCGACCCCGTTGTTGCGGATGAACTGGCGCGGCTCGGCGATGCGCCATTTGACCAGCCAGTCGATCACCAGGCTCTTCTTCTCGGCAGTGAAGATCGGCCGGGTTTCCGGGCTGTCCAGTGTCTGCACCCGTTTATCCAGGAAGACCACATTCTGGAAGGGCGGCGGCAGCTTCAGTTTCAGGCCCGGCTCGCTGATCACCTCCTTGATCTCACCCAGCGCATAGACCACCGCCAATTGGCGCTGATCCACGACAAACAAGATGGATGCAAGCAGCATCAGTGCCAGCAGCGCGCCGGCGACGATCAATCCGATTCGGTTCATTTTGGGCTGGCTCAGGAGAGGGGGCGTGGACACCGGCTATCAGCGGCCATCGCGGTCGCGGCTGCGGCCACCATCGCGAGACCGGGCATCGGCACCGGCGGCACCGGCGGGCCCGGCATCGGCGGGCACCGGCGTGGGCACCTGGCCCTGCGGGACCACCTGCACCGTGCCGGTCTGCATCAACTTGTCCAGGGGCAGGTAGAGCAGGTTGCTGCCGCTGCGGGCGTCCACCATCACTTTGCTGACGCTCGAATACACCTGCTGCATGGCATCGATATACATGCGGTCGCGTGTCACGCCCGGGGCCTTCTGGTATTCGGTCAGCACCGAGCGGAAGCGCTGCGCATCACCTTCGGCCTGGGCCACCACACGCTGGCTGTAGCCATCGGCCTCCTCGCGCAGGCGCGCCGCCGTACCCCGGGCCTTGGGGATCACATCGCTGGCATAAGCCTGGCCTTCGTTCTTGAAACGGTCCCGATCCGCACCAGCCTTGACCGCATCGTTGAAGGCCGCCTGCACCTGCTCGGGCACCTGCACGTTCTGCACGTTCACCGCCACCACCAGGATGCCGGCCTTCAGCCGGTCCAGCTGGCCCTGGATCGACTTGACCAGGTCCGCAGCTATCGAATCGCGGGCCTCGTAGAGCACCGAATCGACCTTGCTCTTGCCGACGATCTCGCGCACTGCGGATTCACTGGCCTGCTCGACCGCCTTGTCCGGATCGCGGTTCTCGAACAAGAAGTTCTTGGCGTCCTTCAGGCGGTACTGCACCGTGAAACGGATGTCGATGATGTTCTCGTCCTGGGTCAACATCGAAGAATCCCGCAGACCGGTGGTCTGAGCCACGCCGCTGCGGCCGATCTCGGCCGAGCGCAGCTGGGTCACTGCCACGGTCTCATGGGCCTGGAAGGGGTAGGGCAGACGCCACTGGAACCCCGCATCCACGGTGCTGCTGTAGCGCCCGAAGGTGGTGACGATGGATTGCTGGCCTTCCTGCACGATGAAGAAGCCGCTGCCGGCCCAGACCACCAGCACGACAAAGCCGATCAGGCCCATGCCGATGCCCGCGCTCTTCATGTCGGGCTGGAAGCTGGGGCCACCGCCCTCGCCCGGGTCACGCCGGCCGGGCGGGTTGTTGCCACCGCCCTTGCCGCCGAACAGCCCGTTGAGCTTCTTGTTGAAGTCGCGCCACAGTTCATCCAGATCGGGTGGCCCCTCGTTGCGGCCATTGGCCATCCACAGCGCCTGCGGCATCTTGTGCTGCCAGGCTGCAGCCAGCCATTGGCGTCCGGCCCGGGTGCAGGCCGACAAACGCGGCGCGAAGCGGGCCTGGGGTTCGGTTTTGGACGGGTCGGGGGTCGGTGCGGCAATCATGTTCATTTGGTCGAGGATGGTAACGCGGCGTCCTCATCGGCCGAGTTGGCCGAGGCAGGCAGCGCCATTTCGCCCCCGCCCGGATCTGGGGACTGGCCCGGTGCTTTCAAGCCCCGCTGCTGGGCGGATTCAGCGATCAGGGCACGCAGGGTATCCAGCCCGCTGCCCTTGAGCGCGCTGACAAAGACCCGTGGCACGGCGGCCCCGGTGCTGCCTTCGACCCAGTCCTGCAGTTCACGCGGCAAGGGGTCCATGCGGTCCAGCTTGTTCATCACCAGGATCTGCGGCAGCCCGGCGGCGCCTATGTCTTGCAGCACCCGGTCGACCTCGTCGCGCTGCTCTTGCAGCACCAGGCTGGACGCGTCTATCACGTGCAAGAGCAGGTCGGCGTCGGTGGCTTCCTGCAGCGTGGCTTCAAAGGCCTCGACCAGCTTGTGCGGCAGCTCGCGGATGAAGCCCACGGTGTCGGACAAGGACACCGTGGTGCCCAAGGCCTCCAGGTAGAGCGCGCGGGTGGTCGTGTCGAGGGTGGCGAACAATTGGTCGGCGGCAAACGCCTTGGCCTTGACCAAGGCATTGAACAAGGTGCTCTTGCCCGCGTTGGTGTAGCCCACCAGCGAGACCCTGAAGGTGCCGCTGCTGCGGCGCTTGTCGCGCTGCGTGCCGCGCTGGCGCTTGACCTTGGACAGCCGGGCCTTGAGGGACTTGACCCGCTCGTCGATCATGCGCCGGTCGAGTTCAATCTGCGCCTCGCCCGGCCCCCCGCGCTGACCGGCACCGCCGGTCTGGCGCTCCAGGTGGCTCCAGCGCCGCACCAGGCGACTGGCCAGGTACTGCAGGCGCGCCAACTCCACCTGCAGCTTGCCCTCATGGCTTTGCGCACGCTGGGCAAAGATTTCGAGTATCAAAGCTGTGCGGTCGGCCACCGCCACCCCGATATGACGCTCGAGATTGCGCTGCTGGGCCGGCGACAGGGCCTGGTCGAAGATCACGCACTCGGCGCCCTGCATCTGCACCAGGGTCTTGATCTCGTCGGCCTTGCCGCTGCCCACGAACAAGGCCGGATCGGGCGCCTTGCGCTTGGCCGTGATGCGGTCCACAGGCAGATCGCCCGCGCTCTCGGCCAACAGGGCCAGTTCATCCAAGCTGGCATCGAAGAACTGCCCACGCCCGAAATCAACGCCCACCAGCACCACACGCGCAGGCCCCGCCTGGGTCAGCGCGGGGCCGCTCTTGCCAGCAGGGGTCAAAGGGTCGGAGACAGGCAGGCCAGCGTGGGGCTTCAAGCCTGATCGGCCGGTTCAGCTGCGTGGAAATTGACCGGGCGTCCCGGCACCACGGTGGAGATGGCGTGCTTGTAGACCATCTGTGTCACGGTATTGCGCAGCAACACCACATACTGGTCAAAGGACTCGATATGGCCTTGCAACTTGATGCCGTTGACGAGGTAGATCGACACCGGCACATGCTCCTTGCGAAGCAGGTTCAAGAACGGGTCTTGCAGCAGTTGCCCTTTGTTGCTCACGATATGGCTCCGTGTTGAAAAGTGGAAAACATTGACATTATCACATCAGGGAAACCTCTGATGCGGCGCTGCGGCCGACCGCTGCTGCATAAGGTTTGGGCGCCAAAAGGGCCCGGCGACCCGGTCGGACTCAGCTTTCGTCGAAAGGGTTCCGCGCCGATTTGAACTGAATGCGCAGCGGGGTGCCGGTGAGTTTGAAATGCTCGCGGACGCGGCCTTCGAGAAAGCGCTTGTAGGCCTCGGTAACATGCTCCAGCCCGGTGCCGTGGATCACCACGATGGGCGGGTTCATGCCGCCCTGGTGGGCATAGCGCAGCTTGGGCCGGAAGGCGCCACTGCGTTGCGGCGCCTGGTGCTGGATCGCTTCCTGCAGCAGGCGGGTGAGCACCGGTGTGGGCATCTTGCGGATCGCCGACGCATGCGCCTCGGCGATCGCCTTCCAAACCGGTGCCAGGCCCTGGCGCTTGATGGCCGAGATGCGCAGCACGTCGGCAAATTTCAGGAAGGGCAGCCGGTGCTCGACCGAGCGCTCCAGGGTTTCGCGCTGGTAGCTGTCCACCGCATCCCATTTGTTGATCGCGATCACCACCGCGCGGCCGGCCTCGAGCACATAACCGGCGATGTGAGCGTCCTGGTCGCTCACGCCCTGGGTGGCGTCGATCAGCAGCAGCACCACATTGGCGTCAGAAATGGCCTGCAGGGTCTTGACCACCGAGAACTTCTCGATCGCCTCGAAGACCTTGCCCTTGCGGCGCAGGCCGGCGGTGTCGATCAGCTCGAACTTCTGGCCGGCGCGCTCGAAGGGCACGCTGATGGCGTCGCGGGTGGTGCCGGGCTGGTCGAAGGCCACCAGGCGCTCCTCGCCGAGCCAGGTGTTGATCAGCGTGCTCTTGCCCACATTCGGCCGGCCCGCCACCGCCAGGCGGATCGGCTTGTCTGCGGCGGCAGGGTCGTCCTCTTCGTCCTCGGGCGCCGGAAAATCGACCAGCGCGGCCTCGACCAGGCTGCGTATGCCCTGGCCGTGCGATGCCGAGATCGGATGCGGTTGGCCCATGCCGAGTTCATGGAATTCCGCCAGCAAGGGCGAATCGGCCAGGCCCTCGGCCTTGTTGACACACAACAGCACGCGCTTGTTGGCGGCCCGCAGGTAGCGGGCGATGTCATGGTCCTGGCCCGACACGCCATTGCGCGCATCGGTGACGAAGATCACCGCATCGGCCTCGGCCACTGCGGCCTTGGTCTGGGCCGCCATCATCGCGACGATGCCGGTGGGCTTCTCGGGCTCGAAGCCCCCGGTGTCGATGACGATGAACTCCTGCCCGCCCTGCCGGCCCTCGCCATAGTGGCGGTCGCGGGTCAGGCCGGCATAGTCGGCCACGATCGCATCGCGGCTCTTGGTCAGGCGGTTGAAGAGGGTGGACTTGCCCACGTTGGGCCGCCCAACCAGGGCGATCACCGGTTTCATGGTCGTGGGCCTTCGTTCAGGGTAGCTGCAAAGAAACGCGGAGAGCCGGCCTTGTGGGCCTGCCGCCGCGGGCCACCAGGCTCATTCAGGCCGGAAGGCAAACAGGCCACCGTTGCGGGTGACCACCAGCACGGTGCTGCCCGACAGCACCGGCTGGGCCACCACCGGCGATCCATCGGTGGGCAGGCGCAGCAGGCTGCGGCCGTCTTCGCGGGCCAGGAAATGCACCTGTCCCTCGACATCGCCGAACATCACGGTCTTGCCGGCCGACAGCGGCGCACTCAGGCCACGGTAGAGCAAACGCTCCTGGGTCCAGGCCAACTCGCCGCCGCCGGCGCGCCAGGCGCTGACCCGGTCGGTGCTGTCGGCGCCGAAGACCAGTTCGGCATCGCCACCCAGCGCCTGCTGCCCGCCGGCAATGCGGCTCCAACGCAGGCTGGCACGTTCGACCCCAGCGGCGCTGCTCAGGGCCACGCAGCCGACGGCGGTCTGGAAGGCCCGGGCGCACAGGCTGTCGCCCACCCGCAGCAAGGGGCCGACCAGGTCATTCAGGCGCTCGACCTCGTTGGTGCCGCGCGGTGAGGTGACGGCCAGTTCCCAGCGCACGCTGCCGGTGGTCGGGTCCACCCCCAGCATCACGGCGCCTATGCCCGCCACCAGGGTGTTCTTGTAGGCCGCCAGCACCGCCGGCTGGGCCAGCGTGAGGGCTTCACCCGGGCGCTGCAGGGTCCAGAGTCGGCGCCCATCCAGCACATCGAAGGCATGCAGCACCCGGTCGACGCCCAGCACAAAGACCCGCTCGCCGGCCACCAAGGGTGCGGTGGTAGTGCGCGAAGCCAGCGCGGCGGACCACAGGCGGGCGCCCTCGTCCATCACCACCAGTTCGTTGTCGCGCGTGACCACGGCGGCAAAACGGCCATCGCTGCCCACGCCGGCGCTCAGGCGCTTGCCGGCCTGGCCGCGCCAGCGTTCGGCGCCGCTCTGGGCGTCCAGGGCCAGCACGGTGCCGTCGCTGCCGGCCACGATGAAGGCACCGTCCTTGGCCGCCACACCCAGCGGAAACTGCACCGAATCGAGCCGCGCCGACCAGACCTGGCGGCCGCCGATCTGGGGCGAGACGGTCTCCAGCGCGGTGGGCTTGGGCTTGTCGGCGGCACAGCCGACCAAGCCGGCCGCCAGTGCCACCGACCCGGCCAGCAACAGCCGGCTGGCCCGGCCCCGGGCCTGCGCCAAGGCGTGCAGGCGCCGGCTCATGGTGCCGCCCCGGAGGCCGGCAAAGCTGGCGCCGGTGGCGCGCCGAGTGCCGTGAGTTTGGCTTCCACCAGGCGCCGGTAGTCCACTTTCTCGTCCATCGCGGCCCAGGCGGCCTGGTAGGCGGTGCGGGCCTCGGCCGGCTTGCCCTGGGCCAGCAGCACATCGCCGCGGCGGTCGGCCAACAGCCCGGCAAACAGCTTGCTGCTGTCGGCCTGCAAAGCCTTGAGGGCAGCGTCATATTGCTTGGCGTCCATCAGCACGCCGGCCAGGCGCAGGCGGGCCACGCTGCGGTATTCGTCCTCGGCCGCGTTGTCGCTGACCCAGCCCAGGCTGGCCCGGGCCGCATCAGCCTGGCCCTTGTCGTACTGCACCCGCGCCGCCAGCAACCCGCCTTGCTGCGCGAACACGGTGCGGCCATAGCGGTCCTTCAGGTCGGCAAAGACCCGGCCGGCCTTGTCGGCGTCGCCGGCTGCGGCGGCCTTGTCGAGTTCGTCGAACATCGCGCTGGCCTTGACGGCCTGGTCACGCTGGTACCAGCCCCAGGCATTCCAGCCGGCAAAGGCCATCAGGCAGGCGGTGACGACCCAGGTGATCAGGTTGCCGTGCTGCTTCCAGAACGCCTTGAGGTCGTCGAGTTGTTCCTGCTCTTGCAGGTCGAGTGTGTTCGCCATGAAGCGCCTGTTGCCAATGCTCTGGATTCGAAGGATGGGATTATGCGTTGCGCAGTTGCGCTGCCCACCCGGCAGCGTCTGCCAGGGGGCGCAGCACCTGGGGCGCGGCCGGGTCGCGCAGGGCCTTGATCGCCACCTGGCCCTGGGCCAGTTCGTCGCCGCCAAACACCAGCGCAAAGCGCGCACCGCTGGCGTCGGCCTTCTTGAACTGCGACTTCATGCTGCCCAGGCCGGCCGCGCCACCGGCATGCATCACCACCGCCAGCCCGCTGGCACGCAGGGTCTCGACGGTGGCGATGGCCAGGCTCAGGTGGGCCGCATCCGGCAACACGGCGTAAGCGTCCGGCGGGCTGGCCGGCGCGCCCAGGCCGCTCTGCTGCAGCAGGTCGAGCACCCGCTCCAGACCCATGCCCCAACCCACGCCCGGTGCGGGCTTGCCGCCTATCAGCTCGACCAGGCCGTCATAGCGGCCACCGCCGCAGATCGTGCCCTGGGCCCCGAGCCGGGTGCTGACCCACTCGAACACGGTGTGGGTGTAGTAGTCCATGCCGCGCACCAGGCGCGGGTTGAGGACATAGGGCTGGCCCACCGCGTCGAGTGCGGAGGTCACCGCGTCCAGGTGCTTGCGCGAGGCCGGGCCCAGAAAACCCATCAGCTGCGGCGCCGCGTTCACCAGGTCCTGCATCGCCGGGTTCTTGGTGTCGAGGATGCGCAGCGGATTGCTGTGCAGGCGGCGCTGGGCTTCGGCGTCCAGCAGCGCGCGGTGCGCTTCGAGGTATTCGATCAGGGCCGCGCGGTGGGCCCGGCGCTCGTCGGGCACGCCCAGGCTGTTGAGCTCCAGGCGCACATCGGCCAGGCCCAGGTCGCGCCACAGCGCGCGGCACATCAGGATCACCTCGGCGTCGGTCTCAGGCCCGCCAAAGCCCAGCGCCTCGACGCCGACTTGGTAGAACTGACGATAGCGGCCGCGCTGGGGCCGCTCGTGGCGGAACATTGGGCCGATATAGAACAGGCGCTTGCCGCCGTCATAGAGCATCGAATGCTCGATCGCTGCGCGCACCACGCCGGCGGTGTTCTCGGGGCGCAGGGTGAGCTGGTCGCCGTTCATCGCGTCCTCGAAGGAATACATCTCCTTCTCGACGATGTCGGTCACCTCGCCCAGCCCGCGCACGAACAGCGCGGTGGGCTCGACGATGGGGGTGCGGATGTTGAGGTAGCCATAGCGGCGCATCAGCGCGCGCACGGTGTCCTCCAACCATTCCCAGCGCGCCGATTCCGGCGGCAGGATGTCGTTCATGCCTTTGACGGCTTGCAGGGTGTCGGCCATGGTGGGGTCAGCCCGGCGGGCGGGCTGCGGATCAACGGGGTTGCAGGGGCCAGCGCGGGCGGGCTGGCGGCCAGGGATGCCGGGCCATCAAGCCGCAGCGGGGGCGCAGGCGCGGGCCGCGGCCCGCCTCAATGGGCGGCCGTGGCCGCACCGAAGCGGCGCTCGATATAGGCCTCGACGATGCGGTGGAACTCCTGCGCAATGCCATCCCCGCGCAGCGTCATCGCCTTCTGGCCGTCGATGAAGACCGGCGCGGCAGGGGCTTCGCCAGTGCCGGGCAGGCTGATGCCGATGTCGGCATGCTTGCTCTCGCCCGGGCCGTTGACGATGCAGCCCATCACCGCCAGCTTGAGGTTCTCGACACCCGGGTATTTGGCCTTCCAAACCGGCATCATTGCGCGCAGGTGGTCATCGATCTGCTTGGCCAGCTCTTGAAAGGTGGTGCTGGTGGTGCGGCCGCAACCCGGGCAGGCGGTGACACTGGGATTGAAGTGGCGCAGGCCCAGGGCCTGCAGGATCTCCAACGCCACCACCACCTCCTGGGTGCGGGCCTCGCCGGGCTGCGGCGTGAGGCTGACCCGGATGGTGTCGCCAATGCCCTGCTGCAGCAATTGGCCCATGGCCACAGCCGATGCCACCGTGCCCTTGGTGCTCATGCCGGCTTCGGTCAGGCCGAGGTGCAGGGGGTAGTCGCAGCGCGCGGCCAGGGCCTGGTAGACGGTGATCAGGTCCTGCACGCCGCTGACCTTGCAGCTGATGAGGATCTGGTTGGCGCTCATGCCCAGTTCCTGGGCCCAGTCGGCCGACTGCAGCGCCGACTTGATCAGGGCCTGGTACATCACCTGCTTGGCATCCCAAGGGCTGGCCCGGCGGGCGTTGTCGTCCATCATCCGGGCGAGCAGTTCCTGGTCCAGGCTGCCCCAGTTGACGCCGATTCGCACCGGCTTGTCGTGGCGCAGCGCGGCCTCGATCATGGCGCTGAACTGGCGGTCACGCTTGTGGCCCTTGCCGACATTGCCGGGGTTGATGCGGTACTTTGACAAGGCCGCCGCGCAGTCGGGATGCTCGCTCAGCAACGTATGGCCGTTGTAATGGAAGTCGCCGATCAGCGGCACGTCGATGCCCATGCGGTCGAGCTGCTCGCGAATCGCCGGCACCGCCCGGGCAGCCTCGGGTGTGTTGACCGTGATGCGCACCATTTCCGAGCCGGCGATGGCCAGCTCCTTGACCTGGATCGCGGTGCCGATCACATCGACCGTGTCGGTGTTGGTCATCGACTGCACCCGCACCGGCGCGTCACCGCCCACGGTGACCACGCGCGCACCCCAGACCACGCGGGCCTGGCGCGAGCGCCGCAGGGCCGGGGCGGCGGCCGGGATCAGCACCGGGATGTCAGCATCGAAGGTCATGGCAGGAAGTGGGTGTTGCGGCAGGCCCGCGAGGCCGGTGTCACTGCAGGTTCAGGTTGGCGATGTTGTCACGCTTGGCCGAACTCATGTCGACCGGCTTGCCGCGCAGCAGCACTTCGGTGCCCGCAGCATTGCCCACGCGCAGCCGTACCGGCAGGGCCGGTGACAGCCACAGCACCTCGCCCGCCGGCACCAGGCGGGCCACCAGGGTCTGGTTGTTGGCATCCACCGCCTGCACCCAGGTGTCCTGCAGCGCGCGTACGCTCAGCACGCCAGTCTGACCCGGCGCGGACGGCGCGGCGGCGCCGGGCAAGGTGGCTGCCGGCAGGCTGACGTCGGCCGCTGCGGCGGCCAGGCCCGGGGCGCTGCCCGAAAGCATGCCCGGCAGGCTGGCCGACGCCGCCGGCTCGACCACCGACGGCAACAGCAGCACGCCGGCCGTGCCGGAGGCCGCCGCATCCGGCGGCATCACCGGCGCGGGGGTGGCCGCGATGGGGTCGCGCAGGGCGCCTGCGGGCACCAGCACAAAGGCCGCCGCCGCCAGCAGCAGCAGGGCCACCAGCCACAGCACGGGGCGCCGCCAGGGCGCCCAATCCGACGGCAGGCTGCGGCTGCCATGCTCCCGGAAGGGCGTGTTCAAGCCGCCATCGACCCGGCCCAGGGCGTCCGGCGACGCGCCCGGCAGCAGGGCCAGCACCGGCACCGGATCGATGCGCAGCGCACGGCACATCGCCTGGGCCAGCGCCCGGGTAAAGGTGGTGTCCACCAGCTCATGGTAGCGGCCGGCTTCCAGCGCCTCCAGGCGCGCCGGCGGCACCTTCATCGCGGCGGCCAGGGCAGCAATATGCAGGCCCTGTTGCTGGCGTGCGGCGCGCAACATGACGCCGGCGCCGGCGGTCTCGCCGTTGCTCGAAGCAGGCTGGGCCGCAGCCGCGGCCAGGTGCGGATCAGTCATCAAATCGGCCCCGCGCATACAGGGCGGCTTCAGGTGATTGCGGGAAACGGCTGCGCAGCAGATCGCCGTTCTGGCGCACCGACGCATCCCGACCCAGCTTGTGGTCGATGCGCAGCGCCAGCCACAGGGTTTGGGGATTGACCGCCGCCGGCACGTCATTGACCCGGCTGATGTAGAAGCGCGCACGCTCCAGGTCCTGACGTTGCATCAACACTTCGGCCAGGTTCAGGCCGGCGCTCGGGTTGGCGGGGTCGAGTTCATAGGCTCGCATCAGCGCGGCCTCGGCCTCGGGCCACTGCCGATCGCGCCCGAAACAGACTCCGCGCGCCAGCTGGGTGCGCGCCACGTCGCGGTACTGGGGCAAGGCCAGCAGCGCCGCAAACTGCGCCTGGGCCGGGCCAAAGCGGCCGCGCTGGCACCAGAACCAGGCCTGGTTGTGCAGCACCGACCCGTCGCGCGGGTCGATCTGCAAGGCCCGGGCAAAGCTGTCTTCGGCCAGGCGGTCTTCGCCCATCGCGGCATAGATCAGGCCGCGCAGGTTGAAGGCATCCACCAGCTGGGGCTGCACCTGCAAGGCCAGCTTGACTTCGTCCAGCGCGGTTTCCAGCTGGCCCCGGCCAAAGTAGGCCCCGGCCAATTCCATGCGCACCTGGGCGCGGCGGTCGGCATCGGTCTGGTCGGACGCGGTGGCAATCGGCCGCGGTGCATCGGTCTGGCCGGCGGTCGGGCCGGCACAAGCCGCCAGGCCCAGCGCCGCCGCACAGACCCCACCCAGGACCACCCGGCGAAGGGCCCGATCGGGCGCTGGCAGACCGAAGCTCAAGCCGACCCCGCCAAAGGCTGGATGCGAATGGTCGGGCGGGTCAGGCGGGCTTGCACCTGGGTGCGGTCCTGCACCTCGCCGGCCAGTTGCCCGCAGGCGGCTTCGATGTCGTCGCCGCGGGTCTTGCGCACCGTGGTGACGATGCCGGCGTCCTGCAGCAGGCGCGCAAAGGCCGCCACCCGCTCGGGCGGCGAGCGCTTGAGCCCCGATGCCGGAAACGGGTTGAAGGGGATCAGGTTGAGCTTGCAAGGCACGCGCGGCGCGCCGGCCTTGCCGTTGACCAGCGCGATCAGCTCACCGGCCTGGGCCGGACCGTCGTTGACGCCATCGAGCATGCAGTATTCGAAGGTGATGAAGTCACGCGGCGCGGCTGCCAGATAAGCCTGGCAGGCCGTCAACAGCGCCGCCAGCGGGTACTTGCGGTTGAGCGGCACCAGCTGGTCGCGCAGGGCATCGTTGGGCGCATGCAGCGACACCGCCAGCGCCACCGGGCAATCGCGCTGCAGACGCTCGATCATCGGCACCACACCCGAGGTGGACACCGTCACACGCCGGCGTGACAGGCCATAGCCGTGGTCGTCCAGCATCACGCGCAAGGCCGGCACCAGCGCCGCATAGTTCTGCAGCGGCTCGCCCATGCCCATCATCACCACATTGCTGATCACCCGTTCACCGGGGGCCAGCCCCAGGCGCTGGCGCAAATGGTGTTCGGCATACCAGAGCTGGGCGACGATCTCGGCGCTGCTGAGGTTGCGCGAAAAGCCCTGGTGGCCGGTCGAGCAGAACCGGCAACCCACCGCGCAACCGGCCTGGGACGACACACACAGCGTGCCGCGATCGGTTTCGGGGATGAAGACGGTCTCGACCGCATCGCCGCCGCCCACGTCGAACAACCATTTGATGGTGCCGTCGGCAGAAGCCTGTTCGCTCAGGATCTTCAAGGGCCGCACTGCGGCGGCCGTGGCCAGCTTGTCGCGCAGCGATTTCGCCAGGTCGGACATGGCGGCGAAATCCGCCACGCCCTTCTGGTGGACCCAGCGGAACAACTGCACCGCGCGAAAGCGTTTTTCGCCCAGCCCGGCGCACCAGGCGACCAGCCCTTCGAGATCAAAGCCCAGCAGATTGACCGGGTTAGCGGTCATGGCCGGCAGCTCGGGGCTGAACGCAGTTGCAGCGATGGAGAGTCTGCCCGGCCGCCGGTCAGCGGCTGTAGACGTTCATGCCGGGAAAGAAGAACGCCACCTCGGCCGCAGCGGTCTCGGGCGCGTCGGAGCCGTGCACGGCGTTGGCATCGATGGAGTCGGCAAAATCGGCGCGGATCGTGCCCTTGTCGGCCTTCTTGGGGTCGGTGGCGCCCATCAGCTCGCGGTTCTTGGCGATCGCGCCTTCGCCTTCCAGCGCCTGGATCATCACCGGGCCGGAGATCATGAAGTCAACCAGGTCCTTGAAGAAGGGCCGGGCCTTGTGGACTGCATAGAACTGCTCGGCCTCGCCGCGCGACAGGTGCGCCATCCGGGCAGCGATCACCTTGAGGCCGGCGGCCTCGAAGCGGGCGTAGATCTGACCGATCACGTTCTTGGCGACGGCGTCGGGCTTGATGATCGAGAGCGTGCGTTCGATGGCCATGTTTTCTCCTGAAGTCCTTGGGGCTAAGGTAAACCCGGCATTCTAGCGTGGCCCGGTGTCAACACCGGGTCAGCGCCGAGCAGCCCCGCAAGCGCTGCGGGCCCGGATGGGCGTCAGCGCCCGCCGCGTCGGCCACCGCCGCCACCGCCACCGCCACCGCCGCTGCCGCCGCGGCGTCCACCGCCGCCACCGCCACCACCGCCGCCCCCGCCCCCGCCGCCATTGCCCTGAAACTTGCGGACAAAGGCATCGGCGCCGATATAGCCCATGGACGTCTTCATCGGGTCCGGCTGGCCGCCAGGCGCGCCGCCGCCCTTGCGATGGCCGCCGTCCGCACCACCGCCACCAAAGCCGCGCGGCTTCTGGACAAAGCGCTTGTCATAGGTCTGCTCCAGCGGATTGGGGATCGGGCCGTCCTCGGGGATCTCGCGCCGCGGCTGGCGGGCCTCGCGGATGGCGCGCTTGTCGAAGGTCTGCATCAAGGGGTTGGGGATGGCCGCGAAGTTCTCGGTCTCGCGGTCCTCGTCATGATCGGGCGAAATGTCGGGCACCCGGTCGCGCCGCTCGTTGCGGCGTACCGGCGGCTTGTCATGGGCGCCGGCCGGGCCGGCCTGCCGGTCGGCGGGCCGTGGCGGCCGGTCGGGCCGGTCGCCCCGGTCGGGGCGTGGCGGCGGGCCGTTGCGGCGATTGTTGTTCTGGCCGGGCTGGGGCTGGCCGCCGCCCTGGCGCTGCGGCGGGCCGTCGCGCTGCGCGGTGGACGCACCGGCGGGGGCCTCCTGTCGCGCCGGCCGCGGGCTGGCAGCCGGCGCGTCACGCGCTGTGCCTGCCAGGCGCCGCACCTCGCGCACCTCGGCCTCGTTCAGGTCGACGAACAAACCGCGACGCAGGCCGCGCGGCAACACGACACAGCCATAGCGGATGCGGATCAGCCGGCTCACGCCCAGGCCGACCTTGTCGAAGAGCTTGCGCACCTCACGGTTGCGGCCTTCGGTGATGACCACCCGGTACCAGCGGTTCACGCCTTCGCCGCCGCCGTCCTCGATGGACTTGAAGCTGGCGCGCTGGCCGTCGATCTCCACGCCCTCGATCAGGCGCTGGCGGCCATCGGTCTCGAGCGTACCCAGCACCCGCACCGCGTACTCGCGCTCCACCCCGAAGCGCGGGTGCATCAGCTGGTTGGCCAACTCGCCCGAGTTGGTGAACAGCAGCAGGCCTTCGGTGTTGATGTCGAGCCGGCCGACCGATTGCCATTTGCCGTGCGGCAGACGCGGCAGGCGCCTGAACACGGTGGGGCGGTGCTGCGGGTCGTCATGGGTGACGACCTCGCCCACCGGCTTGTGGTAGGCAATGATGCGCGGCGGCGGCGGCGCGATGCGCACCTTGATCAGCTTGCCGGCCACACTGATGCGGTCGCCAAAGGAGATGCGCTGGCCGGTGTGGGCCGGCTGGCCATTGACCATCACCTGGCCTTCAGCGATCAGGGCCTCCATGTCGCGGCGCGAACCGATGCCTGCCTGGGCCAGCACCTTGTGCAGCTTGGGCGCGTCGGGCTCGGCCGCCAGCACCCGGCGTTCGGGCATGCCGTCGCCCGGCAGCACCGCAGGCTCGGCGTCGTAATCGCCAGAAAGCACCGCCGCAAAGGTGTCGGCCGAGTTCAAGGGCAGGCTGGGGGTGGCGTCGGCTGCAGCGGGGTCGGCGGGCCGGTCCTCATCGTCGTCGTCGTCATCACCGGCGCTGGCCGTGACCAGCAGCAGGCCCGGCTCGTCTGGCGTGGTGGGGTCGCCGCGCCCGTCGCGATCGGCGCCGCTGCGCCGGCCGCGTCGGCGATTGCGGTTGCGTCGCCGCGATTCGGCCTCGGGGGTGTCGGCCGCAGCCTCGGCGCCCACGCCGGTCGCTGCCGCATCGGCATCGCCCTGCACTGGCGCATCGGGCTGACCCGGCTTGGCCGGCAGCTGCTCGGCCGGCGCATGCGCCGGCAGATCGGCCGCCGGCTGATTGGCCTGGGCCACCCGGGCCTGGGCCGCAGCCGGCGCATCCATCGGATGGTGCGCGGCTGCAAGCGCCTCATCAGGTTGCGGCTCGGCAGCTGCCGGCAGCGCGCGGCGGCGCGGGCGGGCTGGCCTGGCCGGCTCGTCACCGGCCACCACGGAACTTGCCGGGGCATCGGCCGTCAGGGGCAGCGGCGAGGCCAGGCCTTGCGGCACCGCAGGGTCTGCATCGGCAGCCAGTTCGACGGCCTTGCGCCGGGGTGCGCGCTTGGGCTTGAACACTTCATCGGCGCTCGGCGCCACCAGGGCTGCCGGGCTGACCGGCGCAGCCGCCGCCTCGGCCTCCTTGACGCGCGGGCTGCGCTTGCGGCGCGTCTTGGGTGCCGCGTCGGCATCCCCCGGTGCGGCGTCGCCCGGCAGGTCGTTCATGGGCTGGTCTTGGTCTTGCGGGTTCATGCGTGCGCGTCGGGGGAGGAATCATCGGACGCCGGCGGATGGGCCGGCGTGTCGTGGCCAGACGCCACAAGGGCCTCGGGCAGGGGGATCGAAACTGCTGCAGGGATGGGAAAGATCGCGCCGGCCGCCTGGGCCAGATGCCGGGCCAGCGGCTCGGCCTCGGCAGCCGCCAGCAGGCCCAGGTCGCCCTGCTGGCCCGGTTCATCGGCCAGCAAGGACGGCTGCCCGGCGCTGCCCGGGTCGAAGACGGCCACTGCGGGCGGGCCGTCGAGCACCGGCAACTGATCGAGACTGGCCAGGCCCAGATCGTCCAGGAACTGGCGCGTGGTGGCGTACAGGGCCGGCCGGCCCGGCGCCTCGCGGTAGCCGATCGCCTCGATCCAGCCGCGTTCTTCGAGTTGCTTGACGATCGGGCCGCTGACCGTGACGCCGCGGATATCCTCGATATCGCCGCGCGTCACCGGTTGCCGGTAGGCAATGATGGCCAGGGTTTCCATCGTGGCACGCGAATAGCGCGGCGGCTTCTCGGGGTGCAGGCGATCCAGAAACTCGCGCATCGCGGGCCGGCTCTGGAAGCGCCAGCCGGTGGCCAAAGTCACCAGCTCGACACCGCGCGGCGCCCAGTCGAGCACCAGTTCATCGAGCAGGCTGCGCAGCGTGTCGGCACCCAGCTGGTCGTCGAAAAGGTTGCCCATGTCGCGCAGCGGCAAGGGGTGCTGGGCGCAGATCAGCGCGGTTTCGAGCACGCGCTTGGCCTCGGAAGTGTTCATGAACTCCTGTTCACAGGGCGGGCGTTGACATCATCAACGGCCTGACTACATCGCTGGGTGCGCTAGGGTGTGCCGCAAATCAACTGTCGTGCGCCGGGCAATCGACGAGCAGGCAGTGCGCACAGGTTGGGACAGGGGCCGACGGCCTTGGACCGCTGCGCCCATTCAGATCCCGGTCTATGCCCTGGCGTCAGTGTTCTGCCTGCCGGGGCCGGGCCGCTGCCGGTTTGGGGCTGGCGGATCTGGCCGGTGCCCCGGAGCCGGGGAAACCCCGCAGCCCAAAGCACCATGCTTGGATGCTGATTGTAACCCCGGAATCCGATGCTGGTTGCAGACCCCGGCGCAGCCGGCCGGCGCCCAGGCTCAATCCAGGTAGACCTGGCGCCAGGCTGCCGCCATATCGGTCGGCAAAGGCGCTTGAAACAACACTGCCGCACCGGTGGCGGGATGGACAAAGCCCAGCTCCACCGCATGCAGGGCCTGGCGGCTCAGGCCCAGCGCCGGCTTGCCGCCGTAGGTGGCGTCTGCCACCAGGGCATGGCCACGCGAGGCCAGGTGCACCCGGATCTGATGGGTGCGGCCGGTGTGCAAGCGGCAGCGCAGGGCGCTGTAGCCACCGCGTGCGGCCAGGCGCTCGACATCGGTGCGGGCCACCTTGCCGCTGGCCACCACGGCCATGCGCAGGCGCGACGCCGGGTCGCGGCCGATGGGCGCGTCGATCACCAGTTCAGCCCAGTGCGCCTCGCCTTGGGCCAGGGCGAGGTAGACCCGCCTGACGTCCCGCGCCGCGATCTGCCGCACCAGCGCGGTCATCGCGGGCAGGGTCTTGGCCACCACCATCAGGCCGCTGGTGTCCTTGTCCAGGCGGTGCACGATGCCGGCGCGCGGCAGGGTGGCTGCCAAGGCATGGTGGGCCAGCAGCCCATTGAGCAGGGTGCCCGACCAATGGCCGGCCGCCGGATGCACCACCAGCCCAGCCGGTTTGTCGACCACCAGCAGATGCTCGTCCTCGTAGACGAGGTGCAGTGGCAGGGCTTCGGCGCGAAAGGCCTGGCTCTCTGCAGTGGGCACCAGCGCCAGGCGCAAGGCCTGCCCGGCCTTGAGCTTGCGTGCCGGGGCGGTTTGGGTCTGGCCGTCGACCTGCACATGGCCGCGCTCGATCAGTTGCTGCAACCAGCTGCGCGAGAACTCGGGCGCCAGCGAGACCAGGGCCTTGTCCAGCCGCAACAGGTGCTGGTCGCGGGCCACCACCGCCTCGCGCACCTCGGCGTCGGCCTCGGCGTCGACCTCGGCATGCGTCAGCAGGCCGGCGTCATCGGGGGCAGTCAGGTCGGAGGGAGCGCACATTAGAATCGGCGGGATTGCATCCCACAATGTCTGGAAGGACGCCGGCCGCACTGCGGTTGCCGACACTGATGAGTCTGTTCAAGGTTCTGCGCCCCAAGGCGCCGCAAGACACGCTGGATCATGCGCCCTGCCGCCTGGTCGCCACCGCGCCTGCCGGTTGGGCCAGGCACGGCCTGGCGCTGGTGATGGTGGTGCTGTTGGCGGCCTGCAGCAGCACGTCCAAGGACGAGGAACTGCGCAACTCGCCGGAGAAATTGTATGCACAGGCCAAGGACGACCTGACCTCAGGCAGCTTCGACGCCGCGATCAAGGCGCTGGAGCGGGTGGAAGGCCGGGCCTCGGGCACCCTGTTGGGCCAGCAGGCCACGCTCGATCTGGCCTATGCGCAATGGCGCACCAATGAGCGGGTGCTGGCGGTAGCCACGCTGGACCGCTTCATCAAGCTGCACCCGTCCAGCCCGGGCATGGACTACGCGCTCTACCTCAAGGGCCTGGTCAATTTCAATGACAACATGGGCTTTCTGAGCAGCGTTTCGCGCCAGAACCTGTCCGAGCGCGACCAGCAGGCCTCGCGTGATTCCTTCCAGGCCTTTGGCCAGCTGATCGAGCAGTTTCCGACCTCCAAGTACGCCGACGACGCGCGCGCCCGCATGGACTACATCGTCAATGCGCTGGCCGACTATGAAGTGCATGTGGCGCGCTACTACTACCGGCGTTCGGCCTTCCTGGCAGCGGCCAACCGGGCCCAGGTGGCCGTGCGCGACTACCAGCGGGCGCCCGCCACCGAAGAGGCGCTCTACATCATGGCGGCCAGCTATGACAAGCTCGGCCTGCAGACCCTGCGCGACGATACCGAGCGGGTGCTGAAGTCGAATTTCCCGAGTACCCGTTACTTCAAGGACGGCGTGCGGCTGCAAGACAAGCCCTGGTGGCAGTTCTGGTAAATCCACCGGCCGCCGGCTGCGGCGCGGGCCCGGCTGGCGCCGTCAGCCTTCGGCGTTGAGCGCGGCCATGCCATCGACCCAGGCCATGGCATCGGCCTCGGTGTCGAGCGTGCCCATCGGCGGCAAGGCGGCACGCAGCCTGCGCCCATAGGGCATCTGGCGCAGACGCGGGTCGGTGATCACCAACAGGCCCAGGTCGGTTTCGCTGCGGATCAGGCGGCCGGCGCCTTGCTTCAGTGAAATCGCCGCCTCCGACACGAAGTAATCATTGAAGGGGTCGCCGCCGCGCGACGCCAGCTCCTTGCTGCGGGCTTGCACCAGCGGATCGTTGGGCGGCGGGAAGGGCAGCTTGTCGATGATCACGCATTGCAGCGCATTGCCGGGCACGTCGATGCCCTCCCAGAAACTGGCCGACCCCACCAGCACGCTGCCGGGCGTGTCAAGAAAGCGCTGCAGCAGCGTGCGCTTGGGGTGGCTGCCCTGCACCAGCACCTGCAGCGTGTGGCCGGCCGCCAGGGCGGTGGCGCTGAGGGCTTCGGCGATCAGCGGCAAGACCCGCAGTGTGGTGGTCAGCACAAAGGTCCGGCCGCCCAGGCGGCCTGCCAGGCGCGCCGCCAGCGCCCCCACGGCCGCCGGGTGGCCCGGCTCATTGGGCTTGGGAAAGCGCGGTGGCACCCAGGTTCTGGCGTGGTTGGGGTAGTCGAAGGGGCTGCCCACGCGCAACTTGCGGGCGTCTTCAAGCGCCGCCGATTCGGTAAACCAGCGCAGATCGTCGTCGCTGCCCAGCGTGGCCGACGTGAAGATCCAGGCCCGGGGCGCGGCCGCGCGTTGCTCAGTGAACAGATCGCGGATGTGCAGGGGGGATTCGACCAGCCGGGCATCGCGCGGGCCGATGTCGATCCAGCGCACCCGGTCGGTGGCGGCGGCCAGCTCGAAGCCGTGGGCCAGCTGGGCCATGCGTCGGGCACGCTCGACCAGGCGGGTGAAATCCGGTGCGGTGGCCTCGACCAGCAGGGCCGCGTCGCGGGCCGCATCGGCCGCGTCGGCCAGGCCGGCCAGCGCCTCGGTAAAACTGTCCTGATCGGCGCGCTCGTCCCAGCGCAGCTTCATCATGCCCTTGACGTCGCGCAGCGGGCCGGCGCAGGCCAGCCGCAATTCGCGCGCCGCCCGGTCCAGCCCACTGGCCAGGGCCTGCCAGTCGGCCAGGCCGCGGGCATGGCTCAGGCCGGCGGCCAGCAGGTCGCGGCCACAGTCGATCACCTGATTGGTGGACAACATCGTGCCCAGGAACTGCAGCCCGGTCTCCACCAGCTGATGGGCTTCATCGAAGACCGCCGCATCGACCGTGGGCAGCAGTTCGGCCACGCCGCTGTCGCGCAACGCCAGGTCGGCAAAGAACAGGTGGTGGTTGACCACCACCAGGTCGGCGGCCATCGCCTCGCGGCGGGCCTTGACCACATGGCAGTCGCGAAAGCGCGGGCATTCCTGGCCCAGGCAGTTGTCGCGGGTGGAAGTGACCAGCGGGATCACCGGCGAGCGGTCATCCAGCCCATCGATCTCGGCCAGGTCGCCGGTCTGGGTGGCCTGGGCCCAGGTCTCGACCCGGGCCAGGGCCCGCACCGCAAAACGGTCGGGCAGGCTGCCGGTTTCGCGCGCCTGCTGCAGCCGGTGCAGGCACAGGTAGCTGCTGCGTCCCTTGAGCAGCGCCAGCCGCACCGGCAGGCCCAGCGCATCGCGCAGGCGCGGCAGGTCGCGCAGAAAGAGCTGGTCTTGCAGGCTCTTGGTCGCGGTGGACACCAGCGCGCGTCGGCCCGACAGCAGCAGGGGCACCAGATAGGCAAAGGTCTTGCCCACCCCGGTGCCGGCTTCGGCCACCAGGGTGGCCCGCTCATCGATGGCCCAGGCCATGGCCTGGGCCAGGCGCAACTGCGGTTCGCGCTCGACAAATCCCGGGTCGGCCGCCGCCAGGGCGCCGTGCGGCCCCAGTGCGTCGGCGGTGGCCCGCGCCAGCGCCCCGTCCGACACGGCCGGACCGCCCGCAGCATCCAGGTCAGCAGCGCCGGCCTGCGTCAAACCCGGCCCCCGCTGCCAGGGGCGCGTGCCGCGCTGGCCCTGGCGCCGCGCGCTGGGGGGTGCGCACTGGGGGGCAGCCCGGCGCGTCTCATGCCGGCTCGGGCGGCGAGAGGTCGTTCTCGAGCCGAGTGATCTGGTCGCGCAGCCGCAGGCGCCGCTTCTTGTAGCGGCGCATCGCCAGGTCGTCCAGCGGCGCCTGCGCGGCGGCGCGGTCGATCAGGCTGTCCAGATCGGCATGTTCCATGCGCAGTTCGATCAACCGCCGCGCAGGTGAATGCAGGTTGAGATCGTCGGGTTCGGCCGGGTCCATGAAGGGGGTGAGTTTATAGTCTGGGCCCATGAGCGCGACCCTTCCCCTGGCCTACCGGCTGCTGGCTGCCACCGCCCTGCACAAGGGCGACCGTGACTACCAGCAGGACCAGGTCGAAATCCTGCGCCATGGCCGCCAGAAGGATTGCCTGCTGGCCGTGCTGTCCGACGGCATGGGCGGCAAGAGCGGTGGCCGCAAGGCGGCCGACCAGGTAGTGATGACCGCCCGCCAGCTGTTTGATCGCCATGTGCCCAGCAAGGACGACCCGGGCGACCTGCTGCGCCAGCTGGCCACCGAAGCCCACCTGATGATCAAGCTCACGGCCATCACCACCGAAGAGGAGCCGCACAGCACGCTGGCGGCCTTCGTCATCGGCCCGGGCATGAGCGCCACCATCGGCCATGCCGGCGACTCACGCGTCTATCACTTTCGCGGGGCGGCGATGCACAGCCGTACCAGCGACCATTCCTATGTCCAGCAGTTGGTGGATGAGGGCAAGCTCACCGAAGAACTGGCCAACAGCCACCCCAAGGGCAACCTGCTGACCGGTTGCCTGGGCACCCAATCCGAACCGCCGGTCGCCATCAAGACGCTGGACCCGCTGCAGCCGGGCGACACCCTGCTGGCCTGCAGCGATGGCCTCTGGCATTACTTCACGCCGCGTGAACTGGGCTTGATCGTCAACAGCCTGCCCCCGCGCGAAGCCACCGAGCTGCTGATCCAGCGCGCACGCCAGCGCGCCCAGAGCCAGGGCGACAACGTCTCACTGGCGATGGTGCGGATCGAGACCATCGGCTGACCGATACGGCCCGACATCAGGTGATGCGGGTGTCGACCTCGCGTCGGTCCAGGGCCAGGTATTCGTGGGATCGCATCTCCTGCAGGCGCGAGACGGTGCGCGGGAATTCATGCGCCAGCGGCCCCTCGGTGTACAGCTGCTCGGCCGGCACCGCGGCCGAGATCACCAGCTTGACCCGGCGGTCGTAGAGCACGTCGACCAGCAGCGTGAAGCGGCGCGCCTCACTGGCCAGGCGCGGCGGCATTTGCGGCACGCCGGACAGCACCACGGTATGGAATTGCTGGGCCAGCTCCAGGTAGTCGTTCTGCGACCTGGGCCCGCCGCACAGGGTGCGGAAGTCGAACCAGACCACGCCGCCGGCGCGCCGCAGCGAGCGCAGTTCGCGGTGCTCGATGTGCAGCAGCGGGTCTTCGTCACGGGCCTCGGCCAGGCTGCTGAAGGTGGCCTGCAGCGCCGCATCCGCCTGCGGCCCCAGCGGTGTCAGGTAAAGCTCGGCCTGTTCGAGAGTGCGCTGGCGATAGTCGGTGCCGGCGTCCACATTGATCACTTCGAGCTTTTGCTTGATCAGCTCGATGGCCGGCAGGATGCGGTCGCGGTGCAGGCCGTGGGGGTAGAGGCCGTCGGGATGGAAATTGCTGGTGGTGACGATGGCGACCCGGTTGGCGAACAGGGCATCGAGCAGCCGGTGCAGGATCATCGCGTCGGTGACGTCGGCGACATGGAACTCATCGAAGCAGATCAGCCTGAACTTGCGCGCGATGCGCTTGCCCAGTTCGTCCAGCGGATTGACCGTGCCCTTCAACTCCTGCAGCTCGCGGTGCACCTCGCGCATGAACTCGTGGAAATGCAGCCGGGTCTTGCGGGTCAGCGGCACCGACTGGAAGAAGCAGTCCATCAGGAAGCTCTTGCCCCGCCCTACCCCGCCGTACATATAGACCCCGCGCGGGATAGCCGGGCGCACCAGCATCTTGGTCAGGGCATTGCTGCGGCGCGCCTTGTAGGCCGCCCATTCGTCCTCGCAGCGGGCCAGCGCCTCGACCGCCGCCAGCTGCGCCGGGTCGGTGCGGTAGCCGCGCTGGTCCAGCGTGGCCTGGTACAACTCACGAACGCCCACGGGCCGGTGTTCCGCTGTCGCTGCCGGCGCCGGCCAGATCAGAAGTTCAAGCTGCGCTTGTCCACCGCCAGCGCCGCTTCCTTGGTGGCCTCGCTCAGCGACGGGTGGGCATGGCAGATGCGCGCGATGTCCTCGGCCGAGGCCTTGAACTCCATCGCCATCACGGCCTCGGCGATCAGCTCGCTGGCCTGCGGGCCGACGATGTGCACGCCCAGAACCTCGTCGGTTTCGGCATGGGCCAGGATCTTGACGAAGCCGGTGGTGTCGCCCAGCGCACGCGCCCGGCCGTTGGCCAGGAAGGGGAAAGCCCCGGCCTTGTAGGCCACGCCGTCGGCCTTGAGCTGCTGCTCGGTGCGGCCGACCCAGGCAATCTCGGGCGAGGTGTAGATCACCCACGGCACGGTGTTGAAGTTGACATGCCCATGCTGGCCGGCGATGCGCTCGGCCACCGCCACGCCTTCTTCCTCGGCCTTGTGCGCCAGCATCGGGCCGCGCACCACATCACCCACCGCCCAGACATTGGGCAGGTTGCTGCGGCAGTCGGCGTCCACCACGATGGCGCCGCGCTCGTCAAGTTGCAGGCCCACCGCCTCGGGGTTCAGCCCGGTGGTGTTGGCCACGCGGCCGATCGAGACGATCAGGCGTTCGACCTGCAACCGGGCTTCGGCGCCCTGGGCATCGGTATAGCTGACCGTCACGCCCTTGGCACTGCTGGCCACCGCCGTGATCTTGACGCCGAACGCGAACTTCAGGCCCTGCCGGGTGAAGGCCTTGAGGGCCTCCTTGGCCACGCCTTCGTCGGCCGCACCCAGCAAGCCCGGCAGCGCCTCGAGGATGGTGACCTCGGCGCCCAGCCGGCGCCAGACCGAGCCCATCTCCAGGCCGATCACGCCCGAGCCGATCACGCCCAGGGTCTTGGGCACCGCCGGCAGGCGCAGCGCGCCATCGTTGGACAGGATGCGGTCCTCGTCGAAGGCCGCACCGGGCAGTGCCCGCGCAATGGAGCCGGTGGCCACCACCACATGCTTGGCCAGCAGGGCCTCGGGGGCGGCGCCGGTGACGCTGATCTGGTACTGGCCATCGGCGGCCTTGACGAAGGCACCCCGGCCATGAAAGAAGCTGACCTTGTTCTTCTTCAGCAGGTAGAGGATGCCGTCGTTGTTCTGCTTGACCACGGTGTCCTTGCGGCCGACCATCTTGGCGACGTCGATGGACAGCTTGGATAGGCCGATACCATGGTCGGCAAAGTGGTGGCGGGCATGGTCATAGTGTTCGCTCGATTGCAGCAGCGCCTTGCTGGGGATGCAGCCCACATTGGTGCAGGTGCCGCCGGGCGCGGGGCCGCCCTTGTCGTTCTTCCACTCGTCGATGCAGGCGACCTTGAAGCCGAGTTGCGCTGCGCGGATGGCGGCGATGTAGCCGCCAGGGCCGCCGCCGATGACGATGACGTCGAATTGCTGGGACATGGTGTTCCGTTGGGGTTGGGGTCAGCGCGCCGGAAGCACAGGGCTCACTCGGTCGGCACAAAGATCCAGAGCAGGAGGTAGACAAGCACGCCGGTGCCGCCGAACAGCGCCAGCACGGTGAGGATCAGGCGCCAGACCCAGCTTTCCAGGCCGGTGACCGCCGCCAGCCCACCGCACACGCCGCCCAGCCATTTGTCACGGGTCGAGCGCCGGAAGCTGTTGACCACGGCCACCGCCGGCGCCGCACCGGCCGCCGTGGCCGCAGAACTGCCGTCGAGCAGGCGCTGCTTGGCACGCTGGAACTCCTCATCCGACAGCACCCCACGGGTGCGCAGTTCATCGAGCTTGTGCAGTTCTTCAGCGAGCGACATGGCAAGGCCTTTCGGGCGCACGCGGCGCCGGGGTCGATCAGATGTCGAACAACAGCCGCGACGGGTCTTCCAGCGCGTCCTTCATGGTCACCAGCCCCAGCACGGCTTCGCGGCCGTCGATGATGCGGTGGTCGTAGCTCATCGCCAGGTAATTGATCGGGCGCACCACCACCTGGCCGTTCTCCACCACCGCGCGGTCCTTGGTGGCATGCACGCCCAGGATGGCCGACTGCGGCGGGTTGATGATGGGGGTGGACAGCATCGAGCCGAAGGTACCGCCATTGCTGATCGAGAAGGTGCCGCCGGTCAGTTCCTCGATGCCGAGCTTGCCGTCCTTGGCCTTCTGGCCGTACTCGGCGATCTTCTTCTCGATGTCGGCAAAGCTCATCTGATCGGCATTGCGGATCACCGGCAATACCAGGCCGCGCGGCGAGCCCACCGCGATGCCGATGTCGAAATAGCCGTGGTAGACGATGTCATTGCCGTCGACACTGGCATTGAGCACCGGGTACTTCTTGAGCGCGGCCACCGCGGCCTTGACGAAGAAGCTCATGAAGCCGAGCTTGACGCCATGCTCCTTCTCGAAACGGTCCTGGAACCGCTTGCGCATCTCCATCAGCGGGGCCATGTTGACCTCATTGAAGGTGGTCAGGATGGCGTTGGTCGACTGGCTCTGCACCAGGCGCTCGGCGATGCGGGCGCGCAGGCGCGACATCGGCACGCGCTGCTCGGGGCGCTCGCCCAGGTTCATCGCTGTCGGCGCGGCCACGGCCGGCAACTGCCGGGGCGCGGCCGGTGCCGGGGCAGCCGCCCGCGGTGCAGGGGCCGGCGCCGGCGCGGCAGCGCCAGCGGCCACTGCCCCCAGCACGTCACCCTTGGTGATGCGGCCGTCCTTGCCGGTGCCGGCCACCGAGCCGGCCGCCAGCTTGTTGTCGGCCATCAGCTTGGCCGCGGCGGGCATGGCCACATCGCTCTTGCTGCCACCGGTGGCGGCTACCGCGACAGGCGCAGCGGCCGCCACGGCGGCGTCCGACGCCACCGCCTTGACTTCCAGCGGGCTGACTGCAGCCTTGCCGTCGGTGTCGATGCGGGCGATGACCTGGTCGCTGACGACGGTGGCCCCGTCGTCGCAGACGATCTGGGCCATCACGCCGCCGGCCGGTGCCGGCACTTCCAGCACCACCTTGTCGGTCTCGACCTCGATGATGATCTCGTCGATCGCGACCGCCTCGCCCGGCTTCTTCTTCCAGGTCAGCAGGGTGGCCTCGGCCACGGATTCAGACAGCTGCGGGACTTTGACTTCTACGATTGCCATGATGTGAATTCTCGGAAGGTGGGGCTGCCCTCAAGCGGCCGCAGCGGAACCGGCTTTGCCGGGCCGCATGCGGCGCCCCCTTGAGGGGGAGGCGCCGAAGGCGCCTTCGGGGGTGGGCTCACTTCGTGAGGATGAAGCCCTTGAGCTTGCCGTAGGCCTGGTCGAGCAGCGCCTTCTGCTGCTCCTGGTGCAGGTGGGCATAACCCACCGCCGGAGAGGCCGAGGCAGGACGCCCGGCATAGCCGAGCTTCTGGCCTTCAACCAGGTTCTCGTGGATGTAGTGCTGCACAAAGAACCAGGCGCCCTGGTTCTGCGGCTCGTCCTGACACCACACCACCTCGGTGGCGTTGCCGTACTTCTTGATCTCGCTGGCAAAGGCCTTGTGCGGGAAGGGGTAGAGCTGTTCGACCCGCAGGATGACCACGTCGGACGACTTCCTCTCCTCGCGCTTCTTGACCAGGTCGTAGTACACCTTGCCCGAGCAGGCGATGATGCGCTTGACCTTGTCGCCAGGGATCTCGGCGTTCTGCTCCGGGATCACCGTCTGGAAGCCGCCCTTGGTGAACTCGACCAGCGGCGAGGTGGCGTCCTTGTTGCGCAGCAGCGACTTGGGCGTCATGATCACCAGGGGCTTGCGGAACATGCGCACCATCTGGCGGCGCAGCACATGAAAGATCTGGCTGGCCGAGGTAGGCTGCACGATCTGCATATTGTTGTCCGCCGCCAGCTGCATGAAGCGCTCCAGCCGGGCCGAGCTGTGCTCGGGGCCCTGGCCCTCATAGCCATGCGGCAGCATCATGGTCAGGCCGTTGGCGCGGCCCCACTTGACTTCACCGCTGGCGATGAACTGGTCGATCACCACCTGGGCGCCATTGACGAAGTCGCCGAACTGGCCTTCCCAGATCGTCAGGGTGTTGGGCTCGGCGCTGGCATAGCCATACTCGAAGCCCAGTACCGCTTCCTCCGACAGGATCGAGTCGATCACCACGAAGGGTGCCTGGCTCTCGGCGATGTTCTCCAGCGGCACATAGGTGCCGACATCCCACTTCTCGCGGTTCTGGTCATGCAGCACCGCATGGCGGTGCACAAAGGTGCCGCGGCCGCAGTCCTCGCCCGACAGGCGCACCGCATAACCACTGGCCACCAGCGAGGCATAGGCCAGGGTCTCGCCCATGCCCCAATCGACATTGATGTCGCCACGGCCCATCGCCGCGCGGTCGGCCAGCACCTTTTCGACCAGCGAATGCGCCTTGAAGTTGGCCGGCAGCGTGGTCAGGCGCTCGGCTAGGCGTTTCACCTCGACCAGCGGCAGCGCGGTGTCGGCAGCGTCTGTCCACTTCTTGCCCAGGAAGGGCGCCCAGTCGACTGCGTACTTGCTCTTGAAGTTGGTCAGCACCGGGTCGGCGGTGTGGCGGCCTTCATCAAAGGCGGCCCGCAACTGCTTGACCATGTCCTCGGGGCCGCCCTCGGGCAGCACCCGCTGGGCCACCAGCTTGTCACCGTAGAGCTTGCGGGTGCCGGGGTGCTTGGCGATCACCTTGTACATCAGCGGCTGGGTCAGTGACGGGGTGTCCTGTTCGTTGTGGCCCAGCTTGCGGAAGCAGATGATGTCGACCACCACGTCCTTCTTGAACTGCTGGCGGTAGTCGAGCGCGATCTGGGTGCACAGCACCACCGCCTCGGGGTCGTCGCCGTTGACGTGCAGCACCGGCGCTTCGATCATCTTGACCACGTCGGTGCAGTACAGGGTAGACCGGCTGTCGCGCGGGTCGCTGGTGGTGAAGCCGATCTGGTTGTTGATCACCAGGTGCAGCGTGCCGCCGGTGTAGTAGCCACGGGTCTGGGCCAGCGCCAGCGTTTCCATCACCACGCCCTGGCCGGCAAAGGCGGCGTCGCCGTGCACCAGCACCGGCAGCACCTGGGCGCCGGTCTTGTCGCCGCGGCGCTCCATGCGCGCCTTGCACGAGCCCTCGACCACCGGGTTGACGATCTCCAGGTGGCTGGGGTTGAAGGCCAGGCTCAGGTGCACCGCACCACCGGGGGTGGAGATGTCGCTGGAGAAGCCCTGGTGGTACTTGACGTCACCCGAGGGCAGGTTCTCGGGCGCGGTGTGGTCGAACTCGGCGAACAGGTCCTTGGGCATCTTGCCCAGGGTGTTGACCAGCACGTTCAGGCGGCCGCGGTGGGCCATGCCGATGACCATCTCCTGCACGCCCTTGGCGCCGGCGCGCTGCACCACCTCGTCCATCGACGCGATGAAGCTCTCGCCGCCCTCCAGGCTGAAGCGCTTCTGGCCCACGTACTTGGTGTGCAAGAAGCGCTCCAGGCCCTCGGCTGCGGTCAGCTGGTCGAGGATGTGGATCTTCTCGTCGGCCGTGAAGTTGGGCTTGCTGCGGATCGCCTCCAGGCGCTCCTGCCACCAGCGCTTCTCGGTGGGGTCGGTGCAGTGCATGAACTCGGCCCCGATCGACCCGCAATAGGTCTCGCGCAGCGCCTGCATGATCTCGCGCAGCGTCATGTTCTCGGACTTGCCGAAATAGGTGTTCGCGGCACTGAAGGTGATGTCCATGTCGGACTCGCTCAGGTCATAGAACGCCGGCTCGAGCTCGGGGATCTTGGGGCGCTCGGTGCGCTTGAGGGGATCGAGATCGGCCCAGCGGCTGCCCAGAAAGCGGTAGGCCGCGATCAGCGACTGCACATGCACCTGCTTGCGCGCCACCGCCAGGTCGGCCGAGCTGGCCTTCAGCGCAAAGGCATTGGCCTTGGCACGCTGGGCGAAAGACTCGACCACCGGCGCATGGGCCACATCGCGTGCCTCCGACCCGTCGGTGGCCGGCACGTTCTGCAGGTTGTCAAAGTAGGTGCGCCAGGTGTCGGGCACGCTGCCAGGGTTGTCGAGATAGGCTTCGTAAAGCTCCTCGACATAAGGGGCGTTGCCCCCGAACAGGTACGAGTTGGACCTGTGTTGCTGCATCATCGCGCTGTCACCTTTTACCCCGGTTTCCGGGGCTTCGATGGGTTGGAAACCTTCCGCGGCTCGGCTTGACCGGTTGGCGGATTAGCGACCCGCCTTGCTGATGAATTTGGACGAAGGGTATCGACCAGCAAGGGGCACGGAAAGGACCTGGGTTACTGCTTGGCGCGCAATGTAACACCCCCGATGTCACACCCGCTGCGGGATTAGACATCGCGCAGCCTTCTGTTTCGCTGACAAAAGCGCACCCGAAGCCGACAAACTCGGGCCTTGATGGCTACCACCTTGATTTACCTGCATCCGGACGCCCCCGTCAAACCCGCGCCCGGCGCGGCCTGCAATGGCTGTGGCCTGTGCTGTGCCTGGCTGCCCTGCCCCCTGGGCGTGCTGGTGAGCGGCCGGCGCCACGGCGCCTGCGACGCGCTGCGCTGGGACGACAGCGCCCGGCGCTACCACTGCGCAGTGGCGAGCAGGCCCTCGGCCCTGTGGCCCGGCCTGCCGGCCGCGCTGGGCCGGCCACTGCAAGCGCTGGCGCGGCGCTGGGTTGCGGCCGGCGCGGGCTGCGACTGCGAGGCGGAGGTCGCAGGCGACACCACCGGCGATCCGAGGGCGGCCTGAACCCTGATCCCCTGGGGAACATCCGGTGGGGCAGGCATGCCGGCCAGGGCTAGCATCCCAGGCTTCGAACACCTCGGAGATCCCGATGAAACTGCACACCGCCTTGAGCAGCCTGGCGCTGCTGGCCGGCCTGGCCCTGGCGCCGGCCCAGGCCAATACCCTGCGCTGGGCTGCCCAGAACGACATCCTCACGCTCGACCCGCATTCGCAGAACCATGCGACCACCAATGCCATCCTGCAGCATGCCTACGAGGGCCTGACCCGCTACAACGCCAAATACGAGCCCGAGCCGGCATTGGCCACCAAGTGGACCTACATCAGCCCGACCCAGGTGCGATTCGATCTGCGCAAGGGCGTCAGGTTTCATGATGGCTCGCCCTTCACGGCGGACGATGTGGTGTTCTCGTTCGCGCGCATCAAGCAGCCGCAGGGCACGATGTCGATCTATGTGTCGGGTATTGCCGATATCAAGAAGGTCGACGACAACACAGTGGATTTCATCCTGGCCGGCCCGAACCCGCTGTTGCTGCGCAACATCGGCGATTTTTTCATCATGAGCAAGACCTGGGCGGACAAGAACAAGACCGCCAATGTGCAGGACTACAAGGCCAAGGAAGAGAACTTTGCCTCGCGCAATGTCAATGGCACCGGCGGCTACAAGATCACCGGCTGGACCCCTGACCAGCGCGTGACCTTGGTGGCCAACCCCGACTGGTGGGACAAGGCCAACGCCAGCAATGTGACCGAGGTGGTCTACAACCCGATCAAATCGGACAGCACCCGGGTGGCAGCCCTGTTGTCGGGCGATGTCGACATGGTGACCGATCTGCCCACCCAGGACGTGACCCGGCTGCGCGGCGACAGCAAGCTCAAGGTGGTGGACGGCCATGAGGTGCGCACCATCTTCATCGCGATGGACCAGTTCAGCCCCGAGCTGAAATACAGCGACGTGAAGGGCAAGAACCCGTTCAAGGACAAGCGCGTGCGCGAAGCGCTGAACCTGGCGGTCGACCGCGAAGCCATCAAGCGCGCCACCATGCGCGGACTGTCCCTGCCGGCCGGCATCATGGTGGCACCCGGGGTCAATGGCCACTCGCCCGACATCGACACAGTGCTCAAACCCGACCTGGACAAGGCCAAGCGCCTGCTGGCCGAGGCGGGCTATCCCAACGGTTTCGAGTTCCAGCTGAACTGCCCCAACAACCGCTATGTCAATGACGAAGAGATCTGCCAGAACCTGGTGTCGATGTGGGCGCGCGCCGGCGTGAAGGTCAAGCTGGCCGCCGAGGGCATGGCCACCTTCATCCAGAAGGTGCAGAACTTCGACAGTTCGGCCTATATGCTGGGCTGGGGCGTGGCCACCTTCGACGCGCAGTACTCGCTGCAATCGCTGGTGCGCACCCGCACCAGCGGGGCCGACGGCAACTTCAATTTCGGCCGCACCAGCGACGCCAAGGTCGACCAACTGGTGGATGCGATGAAGACCGAGACCGACATTGCCAAGCGCAACGCGATGATCCGGGAGGCGCTGGTGCGTACCCGCGACGAATACCTGTATGTGCCGCTGCACCACCAGTTGCGCCCCTGGGCGATGAAGACCGGTTTCACCACACTGCACCGCGCCGATGACCGCCCGGCCGCGCGCTTCACCTCGATGAAGTGATGCCACGCCCGGGCCCCTGCGGCCCGGTCAGAATGGCAGAAGGGGCCCGGCGGGCCCCTTTTGCATGGCCGATCCGGTGGCTCAGCCGGCAGCCGCCTGGCTGTCGAGGTGGTCGCAGGCCAGCTGGGCCAGCGCCCGCACACCCAGCACCAGGCAACGCTCGTCGATGAAGAAGCGCGGCGAATGGTTGGGCGCGGCGTCATGGGTGGACATGCCCGGCGGCACCACGCCCAGGAAGATGAACAGCCCCGGCACCACCCGCTGGAAGAAGGAGAAATCCTCCGACCCCATCACCTTGGGCACCAGCTGTACCTGGGCCTCGCCCGCCACCCGGCGCAGGCTGGGCAGCATCGCCTGGGTCAGCGCCGGGTCGTTGACGGTGACCGGATAGTTCTTGCGGATGCACACGGTGCAGCCGGCGCGCGAGCTGCGGGCGATGGCCTCGGCCAGGTAAGTGACACGCTCGTGGATCTCGTCGCGCATGCCTTCGTCGAAGGCGCGGATGGTGCCGCGCATCTCGACCGAATCCGGGATGATGTTCTCGCGCAGGCCGCCGTGGATGGTGCCGAGGGTTACCACCGCCGGCTCCTTGGTCAGATCGGTCTGCCGGCTGACCACGGTCTGCAGCCCCAGGATCACCTGGGCCGAAGTGACGATAGGGTCAACGCCGAACCAGGGCATCGCGCCATGGGTCTGGCGGCCGTGGATGGTGATTTTCAGGCTGTCGGCGCTGGCCATGGCCGGGCCGGGCCGGTAGCCGATCACGCCCAGTGGCAGCCGCGAGGTGACATGCAGGCCGAACACCGCCACGGCGGACGGGTTCTCCATCGCCCCTTCGGCGATCATCATCTTGGCGCCGCCCTCTTCGCCTTCGGGCGGCAGCTCCTCGGCCGGCTGGAACAGGAACTTGACCGCGCCGCGCAGCTGGCCGCGCAGGCCGGCCAGCACCTCGGCCACGCCCATCAGAATGGCGGTATGCGCATCGTGGCCGCAGGCATGCATCACCCCCACCTGCTGGCCGTTCCAGTCGGCGTGCACCTTGGACGCAAAGGGCAGGTCGACCTCCTCGGCCACCGGCAGCGCGTCCATGTCGGCACGCAGCGCCACCACCGGGCCGGGCAGCCCGCCCTTGAGCAGCCCCACCACGCCAGTGTGGGCCACGCCGGTGCGCACCTCGTCGAAGCCGAGGCTGCGCAGGTGATCGGCCACCAGCGCCGCAGTACGGAACTCGCGGTTGCCCAGCTCGGGATGCTGGTGCAGGTCGCGCCGCCAGGCGATCACGCGGGCCTCGGCCGCAGCGGCCGCTGCGTCAATCAGGTCGGCCAGGCGGCCGCCGGCGGTGTCGACCTGGGGCCATTCGGTGGGGGTGTTCATGCGGGCTCCAGTCGGTCGGTTCAGAGGTTCTGACGAACGGTTCGCCCGCCCTGCATCAGCAGGCGGATGCCGGTCTCGGGGGCGGTCAGCATCGCCAGGCTGGTGGTCGGGTCGCCGTCGACCAGCAGCAGGTCGGCCCAGGCGCCGGGCACCAGTTCGCCCACCTGGCCTTGCAGGCGCATCAGCCGCGCGGCCTCGATGGTGGCGCTCTGCAGCGCCTGCACCGGGCCCATGGCCTGCAGGCGCAGGTCGAACTCGCCCGATTGCCGGTCGTGCATATGGCCCAGCAGGTCGGTGCCGAAGACCACCGGCACACCCTCGGCCAGGGCAATGCGCACCGCCTCGATGCCGCGATGCTGGACCCGCGCCAGCTTGTCCAGCATTTCAGCCGACCAGCCCAGGCGTGCGCCCTCGTCGGCCAGCGCCGCATAGGTCGACAGCGTGGGCACCAGGTAGGCGCCATGGGCCTTCATCACCCGGGCGCTGGCCTCGTCGATCAGGTTGCCATGCTCGATCGACCGCACCCCCGCCTGCACCGCCCGGGTGACCGCGCGCGGCGAGTAGGCATGGGCCATCGCATAGAGGTTGGCGGCCTCGGCCTCTTCGCAGGCGGCGCGCAGTTCATCGCTCGAGAACTGGGTGCCTTCAAGCGGGTCGGTCGGGCTGCTGATGCCGCCGCCGGCCATGATCTTGATCTGGTTGGCGCCGTTGCGCACCTGCTCGCGCACCGCGCGCCGCACCTCGCCCACGCCGTCGGCAATCGC
>JANNZD010000282.1:0-6914 GCA_031410435.1 Betaproteobacteria bacterium
TCCAGGGCCCAGCCCTCGGTGGCCGATGCGCTGCTGACCCAGCGGCTGCCGCCCACCACCAGGCCGCGCTGGCTGGCGCGCTGCAGCAGCAGTTCGCAATCGGCCGCGCTCAGGCGGGTGGCCAGGCGTTGCCAGCGCCGATTCACCAGCGCGTCGGCCCAGCTGTCTTCCATCGCCCGGCGCGTGTCCACCGGCGTGGCGCCCTGGCCGGCCGACAAGCGCCGTGCCAACAGCGTGTGCATGAAGATCTGGAAGGCTTGCCGCGTCTCGCTGCTGGGCATCAGCACCGCCAGGCCCAGCAACCGGCGCGCATAACCGGCCTGCAGGAACTGCAGCGTCAGCATCACTTGCAGGGCCTGCACCGGGTTGATCACCCGCACCCGGTTGGGTGGCAGCACCCGCAGCGGCAGCAGCGCCGCCTGGGCATGCGGCAGCGGCGTGGCAAAACTGCGCAGCACCGCCAGGCGGGCTTGCTCGTCCGCGCTCAGCCCGGTGGCGGCGCTGGCCGGGGCATAGGCGCTGGCGACAACCCGCTGGCTCAGCACCACCAGGTTGCCGGCGGCATAGGCGGCGGCCGGGTTCAGGCGGGTCACGCTGGCGTCGCTGGGCAGACCGGCACTGAGGGTCATCATTTGGCGGCTGACAGGGCAGTCCACCGCATCGATGCGGGCCAGAAAACTGGGGTTGACCTGCACCCCCTCGAAGGTATCGCCCTGCTGCCAGGCCTGCAGGCGCAGCGCCAGCCATTGCCGCACCGCAGCAGTGGCAGCCAGGCTGCGGACACCGAAGGCGGCGCGGCCGGCCAGCCAGCCCTGGTGCACCGGGTTGGGCTGGTGCAGATGACCCAGCGGCGGCGTGACCCGGTGGTGGGCATGGTCCCAGCCGATCTCGAAGCCGATGCTGTCGATCACACCGGCATCGGCGCCGGCAGGGTGGGCCGGGCGGTGGCTGGGGCGCGCTGCGACGGCGGCGGTGGTGGTGGTGCTGGCGGCGGCGAGGGGGCTGAACTCGAAAGTGGCTTGGACCATGCTGGGCTCCGGCGTCTGCAAGCCGGGACGACCCCGGCAAACAAAGTATCTGATCCAGCTAGCTCATAGAGTGAGCTAGCATTGAAAGATTATCTTTGCAGGTCCATGCTCATGTAGCTCACTCTGTGAGCCAGTGGAATGGCACACTGTCTGCCCCGCCACCTGGCGGATAACCCGGAGCCCCTGTGTCCAAGACCGCCCGCCTCTACAAGATCGAGATGCTGATCCGCCAGCTTGGCAGCGTCAGCTTTGCGCAGCTGATAGCCGCGCTGGAGGTCTCGCCGGCCACCTTGAAGCGCGACCTGGATTACCTGCGCGAGCAGCTCGGCGCGCCCATCGCCTACGACGCCGGCAGCCGGGGTTACCGCTTCGCCGATCCGACCGGCAGCGCGACGGCGGCAGCGGCCAGGCGCGGGCCGCGCCATGAGCTGCCCGGGCTGTGGTTCAGCGAGCGCGAGCTGTATTCGCTGCTGATGGCGCACCAGTTGCTGTCGGGGCTGGACGCCAACGGCATGCTCAGCCGCCACCTGCAGCCGCTGCTGGACCGCATCCACGAGCTGCTGGGCCCGGGCGGCGATGCCGACAGCAAATCGCTGATGAAGCGCGTCAAGATCATCGGCGCGCTGCGCCGGCCGGTGCCGCCCGAGCACTTTGAGCGCATGGGCGAGGCTCTGCTGCGCCGGCGTCGCCTGCACATGCGCTACCTCACCCGGGCCCGCAGCGAGGTGGGCGAGCGCGAGGTCTCGCCGCAGCGCCTGGTGCATTACCGCAACACCTGGTACCTGGACGCCTGGTGCCACAGCCGCGACCGCCTGCTGCGCTTTGCGCTGGACGCCGTGCAAGAGGCCCGCGTGCTGGACGCCCGCGCCAAGGACGTGGCGATGCGCCAGGTGCAGGCCGAGATGGACACCGGCTACGGCATCTATGCCGGCGGCACCCGCCAGGTGGCGCTGTTGCGCTTCAGCCCGCAGGCCGCGCCCTGGACCAGCCGTGAGGAGTGGCACCCTGAGCAGCAGGGCCGTTTTCTCGACGACGGCAGCTGGGAGCTGAGCCTGCCCTATATGGACGAGACCGAGCTGGTGATGGACCTGCTGCGCCAGGGTGAGCAGGTGCAGGTGCTGGGCCCCGACAGCCTGCGCCAGGCGGTGCAGCGGCGGCTGGCGGCGGCGTTGGCGGTGTATGGCGGCGCGGCCTGAGTGCAGGCAGGGGCGTCAGGCCACCTCATGCCCGGCCGCTGCAGTCCAGATACGCCACCACTGCTGCGCATCCAGGCACAAGCCGCAGGCGGCCATCGCCTCGCGCGCAACCTCGATGCGGCGCGAGCCCAGGATGGGCAGGGGCTGGCTGGGGTGGCGCTGCACCCAGGCGATCACCAAGGTGGTGATGCTCACGCCCAGCTCGTCGGCCATCACCTGCAGCGTCTGGCGCACCCGCCGGGCGGGTTGGTCGTCCGAAGTGAACAGCCGCCCGCCGGCCAGCGGCGACCAGATCATTGGCCGCAGGCCCAGGTCCTGGCACTGGTCGAGCACGCCGTCGTGCAGCGCATCCCGGTGCAGCGGCGACAGCTCGATCTGGTGGGTGGCCAGCGCCAGGCGCCGGTGCAAGGGCGCCAGTTGGTGGGGCGCGAAGTTGCTGACACCGAAGCAGCGCACCTTGCCCTCGCGACGCAGGGCCTCGAAGGTCTCGGCCAGCGCGTCAAAATCGGTCAGCGCATCGGGCCGGTGGATCAGCAGCAGGTCCAGGTGGTCGGTGCGCAGCGCCAGCAAGGATTGTTCGACCGAGGCCCGCACATGGGCGGCCGAGCTGTCGTAGTGTTTGACCTGGTGGCCCGGCCGCGCCGGCGTCACCAGCTTGATGCCGCATTTGCTGACCAGCTGCAGGCGCGCCCGCAACGCCGGGCGCAGCGCCAGGGCCTCGCCGAACAGCGCCTCGACGCTGTAGCCGCCGTAGATGTCGGCATGGTCGAAGCTGCTCACGCCGATGTCGAGGTTGGCCTCGATCCAGGCCAAGCGCTGCTGCGGCGTCCATTGCCACTCGGCCAGGCGCCAGGCGCCGGCGATCACCGGCGACAGGCCGGCGGGGTTGTGCATCAGGCTCATTGATTGTCGCCATGGGTGTGGTGGATGCGTCTGCGTCGAGGCACCGGGACTTGCCGATGCGGACTGATCATCGCGTTTACAGGGCGCGCGAGATATGTACCTTACCTTGCCTGACAGGAACATAAGGCTTGCGGAGTAGCCAAACCACAGGCAACTTTCCATTGTAGTTCTCGCTCCGTACCGTTTGGTGACGCATGGCGTGGCACTGTCACAGCTCGCTGAGGAGCGCTCTTCGGTGAAGTTAGCCCTGGTCGATTGACTTGACCTACTTCACCAACTCCATCAGCTTATCGAAGCTGTTCACAACGTCATACTTCACGTTTTCCGGCGCGTAATTCCGGTTCAGCTGGTCAAAAAACTTTCGGGCGCAGGCAATCTTGGTCTCTTCGATCTTGCGCAGCTCCATTGACGACATCGAGCCCTTGGTCTCGGCGACGAAGTACACGTGCTTGACCACACCCGCCTTGAAGGCGATGGCCCAGTCGGGGTTGTAGTCGCCCACTGGCGTGGGGATCAGGAAGCCGCGCGGCAACTTGGCATAAACCACGACTTCGGACGCCGTGTCCAGCACCTTGACGAAGTCGCGCTCGGTGTTCGAGTCGGTCAACACATAGTCGTAGATGTGCCGGTCCAGCTTCGCGCCTGATTTGCTGAAGTTCTGCTTCGTCTGGTCCGCAGTGAAGATGTCCAGCTCGTAGCGTTCTTCCACCGGGTCGTAAGCCAGATGCTCAACGATCATCGTGGCCTTCTGCTCGTTGATCAGTCGCCTGGCTTCCGCTATGAAGTGCTCCGGGTTGGTCTTGAACTGGGCGAAGACCGCCACATCAGGTGTTGAAGGCCGCCTGGGCCTGGCGAAAGATCTCCTCGACCGACTTGCCGGTGCGCAGCTTCTTGCTCAGGTTCTCGGAGTCGCCTTCGTAGGCCAGCGCCAGCTGGTTGCGCAGGTCGTTGAAGCGGTTGTTCACCGGGGTGGCCGACAGCATCAGCACTTTGGTCTTGACGCCCTGTTTGACGACCCGGTTCATCAGCTTCTGGTAGCGCGTCTCCCGCTCCTTGAAGACATCGTTGTTGCGGAAGTTGAAGAGCTTCTGCCAGATCAGCGTGTCCTGGTAGCCTGTGCGATCGTTGGGCAGCACGTCTTCATTCACGTCGCCCAGGAACTCGTTGAAGATGTTGTAGAGCATCAGGAAGTAAATGCTCTCGGGCGAGTTTTCTTTGTAGACCGTGGCGATGTGGTCGACTATTGCTCCGGTCACGTCTTCGACCTTCTCGGCGTCGTTCCAGATCTGGTCGAAGAGCTGGAGATAGGTCGCCGTGAACGGCGGCACGTCCATCTTGTTGACGAGGTTGGAGACGGCATTGCCGGGTTGGTAGCCAAGGTCGACCGCGGTGAAGCCGTGCAGGGGCATGTAGACGGTGCGGGTGTCTCCGGCCTTGTCTGGCTCCACGCACGATTCAACACAAGCAAAGGGCTGCATGGGCGCCTGTGTGCGGTTGGACATGAAGCGCGCCTTGCGGCGCAGCCAGTCGGCGCACTCACGCGCAATCGCGCGCTGGGTCAGCTTGTTGCGGAGATGGATCTCGAACTCGCTGCCGTACAGGCTGCGCTCGCGGTGGAGCTTGGGAATGTGGAATTCCTTGCGCTCCTTGCGGATCTTGTCCGTCACCTCCTCGGCCATGAAGGTGGGCGACGTGAAGATGAAGTGGAGTTCGCTGGCCTGCTCCAGTTCCGCTTTCAGCGCCTCGAATGCATACATCGAGAAGCATGAGGCGGCGACCTTCAGGCGGGCGCCGGGCTTCAAGGCCTGCTTGAGGTCATCCCCAAGCAGGCGGTTGATGTTGTCAATGAGTTCCATCACTGGCTACCCGAGAATCTGTGCCACCAGGCGCATCGGCAAGAACAACCGACAGGGCTGGGTCTGCAGCGTGACAAAGCCGTAATGCCGATAGAAGGCTGCGGCGGCTTCGTCCTTGGCGTCGACCACCACTGCCATCGCTGCAATCTGGTCGGCATGGGCCAGACTGCGGCGCAGGGCATCCAGCAACAGATGTTCCCCGAGCCCCTGACCCTGGGTCGATTGATCGACGGCCAGCCTGCCCAGCAGGGTGACGGGAAGTTGCGGATAGCGCGGCAGCTTGCGAGCCAGTTCTTCCGGCAGCTCAGCAAGGGTCAGCACCGAGGCCGACAGCGTGTAGTAGCCGAGTACGTTTGTGCCGGGTGGGCTGACCGCGACGAAGGGTGCGGCCACTCGCTTGTCCGCGTCTTGCCGAGCCTGCTGCTGGAGATAGCGGTCGAGTGCGTCCGAGCCGCAGTGAAAGGCCGCTCGCTCGTGCTGCCGGCCCAGCGGCTCGACAGTGATGCTGGTCAAGGCCACCGGCTATGTGCCGGTGCGTTGGCCGGTTCTTTGGCGATAGGCCTTGGCCGCGCGTTTGAGGCGCGCGTTCGGCTCCGGCGGGTTCAGCAAGGCTTTCACGAAGGCCAACTGCTCCTCGCGCGACAGGCGGATCGACTCGTGCTCGGCAAGCACCCGGCGCGCAGCATCCTGTGCGCTGGCAACGACGAATTCACTGAGCGTACGGCCGGAGAGCGCAGCCGCTTGCTGGAGCAGGCTCTTCTGCGCCACGGACACGCGGGCTTCGAGCCGGGCGTCGCGGGTGGTGTCGGGGGTATCTTGACGGGCCATGGTTGTCTCCCTGCGGGGAAATGTACGGCATATGTCCGTACGGTACATAGGATAGCAAGCCAGCACGAGCGTGAATGCGCTAAAGCGCCAGCACGCGTAGGCGCCGGTTGCATTGGGGCGTCGCTCGATGTCCACAGGGCAGTCGCTCCAACAGGCCTGCAGAATCAGGCCCTGGGCGGCTTGGGCAGCCGCCCCATCACGAAGAACTCGTCGTTGGGCCGCATGCCGGTGAGGTTGGCCATGCGGTTCGACAGGCCGAAGAAGGCGGTGATGGCGCCGATGTCCCAGATGTCCTCGTCGTCGAAGCCGTGGGCGCGCAGCGCGGCAAAGTCGGCGTCCTCGACCTCGGCCGAGCGCTGGCAGACCTTCATCGCAAAATCCAGCATCGCGCGCTGGCGCGGCGTGATGTCGGCCTTGCGGTAGTTGGTGGCCAATTGATCCGCGATCAGCGGCTTCTTCTCGTAGATGCGCAGGATCGCGCCATGCGCCACCACGCAGTACAAGCACTGGTTGGCGGCCGAGGTGGCCACGATGATCATCTCGCGCTCGCCCTTGCTTAAGCCTCCGGTCTCCTTCTGCAGCAGGGCGTCGTGGTAAGCCATAAAGGCGCGCCATTCGGCCGGCCGGTGCGCCAGCGCCAGGAACACGTTGGGCACGAAGCCGGCCTTGTCCTGCACCGCCAGGATGCGCTCGCGCAGGTCGTCGGGCAGGTCTTGCAGGTCGGGGATGGGGTAGCGGCTGATCGCGGGCATGGGCGGTTCTCGACGGTGCAGGGCAGGGGGCCGCCAGCATACGTCAGGCCGCCGGCGGCTTGAACCCCGGCCGGCCGGGGTGATGGCGCGCAGGCCGGCCGGCCGCACGCGGCCTGGCCACGCGTTGCCGGCCCGGCCCCGGCAGCGCCCCTAACTGCGGAACTGCATGGCATGCAGCCGCGCATACAGCCCGCCGGCGGCCAGCAGCGCGGCATGGTCGCCTTGTTCGACCACCCGGCCGGCGTCCATCACCGCGATGCGGTCGGCATGCTCGATGGTGGACAGGCGGTGGGCAATGATCAGCGTGGTGCGGCCGCGCATCAGGGTGTCGAGGGCGGCCTGCACCGCGCG
>JANNZD010000283.1:0-14745 GCA_031410435.1 Betaproteobacteria bacterium
GTGCAGGCCGCCATCGGGCGGGCCCAGGCGGCCTTTGTGCAGTGGCGCGAGGTGCCGGCGCCGCAGCGCGGCGGCCTGGTCCGACGCCTGGGGGAGGTGCTGCGGGCCCACAAGGCCGACCTGGCCGCGCTGGTCTCGCTGGAGGCCGGCAAGATCACCAGCGAGGGCCTGGGCGAAGTGCAGGAGATGATCGACATCTGCGATTTCGCGGTCGGCCTGTCGCGCCAGCTGCATGGCCTGACCATCGCCAGCGAGCGGCCCGGCCACCGCATGATGGAGCAATGGCTGCCGCTGGGCGTGGTGGGGGTGATCAGCGCCTTCAACTTCCCGGTGGCGGTGTGGGCCTGGAACGCCACCCTGGCCCTGGTGGCGGGCGACCCGGTGCTGTGGAAGCCGAGCGAGAAAACCCCGCTCACGGCGCTGGCCACCCAGGCCCTGTTCGAGCAGGCCCTGGCCGCCAGCCGGGCCGACGGCCTGGACCCGCCCGAGGCCCTGAGCCAGGTGCTGATCGGCGGCGCCGAGGTGGGCCAGGCCCTGGTGGACGATGCGCGGGTGGCCCTGGTCAGCGCCACCGGGTCGACCCGCATGGGCCGCAGCGTGGGGCCGCGGGTGGCGGCGCGCTTTGGCCGTTGCCTGCTGGAGCTGGGCGGCAACAATGCATTGATCGTCAGCGACCGCGCCGACCTGGACCTGGCGGTGCGGGCCATCGCCTTTGGCGCCTGGGGCACGGCCGGTCAACGCTGCACCAGCACCCGGCGGGTGATTGCCCATGCCGCCGTGCACGACCAGTTGCACGACCGGCTGGACCGGGTGCGCCTGCAACTGCAGGCCGCCATTGGCCACCCGCTGCAGGACGGCACGCTGGTCGGCCCGCTGGTTGACCAGGCCGCGTACACCGCGATGCAGGCCGCGCTGGACCAGGCCCGGGCCGAGGGCGGCACGGTGCGCGGCGGTGAGCGGGCAAGGGCCGCAGACTGGCCCGCGGCCTGGTACGCCACGCCGGCGCTGGTGCGCATGCCGGCCCAAACCGCAGTGGTCTGCAACGAGACCTTTGCCCCCATTCTCTACCTGATGAAGTACGCGACACTGGATGAGGCGATAGGCATGCAGAACGGCGTGCCCCAGGGCCTGTCGAGCGCCATCTTCACCACCGATCTGCGCGAGGCCGAGGCTTTCATGGCCGCAGCGGGCAGCGATTGCGGCATTGCCAATGTCAATATCGGCACCTCGGGCGCCGAGATCGGCGGCGCCTTCGGCGGCGAGAAGGAAACCGGCGGTGGCCGCGAGTCCGGCTCGGACGCCTGGCGCCAATACATGCGCCGGGTCACCAACACCATCAACTACAGCCATGCGCTGCCGCTGGCGCAGGGCGTGCGCTTCGACGTGTAGGCCGCGCCTGCGGCGCAGGCCCGGGGCAGCAGCTGGCAAAATCTTGCCTGCCCGCCACCAGAAGCCCCCGATGACCCGCCGTGCCTCGCCGCCCGACCCGCGCCAGCCTTTGTCCGGCAGGCGCTGGCGCGCCGGGTCGGGGCGTTCAGCGACATGAGTGCGACATGAATGCGGCCGACCGGCGGTCGCTGCGGCTGACCCTGTTCCCCGGCCCGGCGGGCGGCCTGAGCGTACTGCTGTCGGACAACCGCAGCCTGGCCCTGCACGCGCGCCTGGTGCCGCGCGACGGCTGGCAGCGCTGGCTGGGCGGGGCCTGGCAGGCTGCGGCGGCCGCCGGCGGCCTGCTGGGCTTCGGCCAGGCGCTGGCCCAGGCCCTGTTGCCCGAGGCGGTGCGCACCGTGCTGGCCCGCCATCCGGGCGGCTGGCTGCACCTGCAACTGGACCCGGCGCTGATCGATCTGCCCTGGGAGCTGGCTGCCCTGTCCGCCGACCCAGCCGTGCAGCCGGCCTGGCACCTGGACCAGCGCTTCACCGTGGTGCGCCAGGTCATGGCCCAGGCCGCACCCGCTGCGCCGCTGCGCCACCGTGAACCGGGCGCGGTGTTGCAGGTGCTGCACAGCCTGGGCCCGGCCGACCCCGGCGCCGGCGCGGGCCCGCAACCCGGCCGTTTCGGCCCCTTGCTGCTGCGGGTCCATGCCCGGGATCAGACCGCCGGCAGCGCCTGGCACCAGGCCGCCCAAGCCGCCGATATCGTCCACCTGCATGGCCAAGCCGCTGGGCCGGGCAGCCCGGGCGGCGCCGAGATCGACGCGCTGGCCTGGCTGGCCAGCCTGCCCACGGCGCCGCGGCTGGTGGTGTTGGAGCCCACGGCCACCCGCGCCGCGCCGCCGGGCGCGCCCGGGCCGGTGGCGGCTGCGGCCTGCCGGCTGGGCCTGAGCGCCCTGGTGCTGACCGGCCCGGCGCCGCAGGCCCTGGACGCCTTCTACGCCTGCCTGGCCAGCGGTGCCAGCTTCGGGGTGGCGGCGCAACAGGCCCGGTCGGCGGCGCGTGCCGCCGGCAGCGCCGGCGCCGATGCCTGGTTCTATGGCGACGGCCCCGGCGTGCCGTTGCAGGCCGGCGCCACCGCAGCGCCCGCCGGCCCCGGCCTGGCTTCACGCTCGGCGGCGCCCACCGACGACATGCGCCAGATCACCATCCTGTCCTGCGATCTGGTCGGCTCGACCGGCCTGATGCACAGCCTGGGCGCCGAGGAGTACAGCGAACGCTTGACCCACTACCACCGCCGCGTGGCCGAGCTGGCGCAGCGTTTTGGCGGCCTGGCCGACGACCCCCAGGGCGACGACGGTTTCATGTGCTATTTCGGCTACCCCAGCGCCAGTGAGGACGCCGCCGCCCAGGCGCTGCGCGCCGCGCTGGCCCTGGGCGGCGGCCTGGCCGGCCTGGGCCTGCAGGTGCGTATCGGCGTGTCCACGGGCCGGGTGGTGATACGCCAGGCCCAGCCGGTGGGCAGCGCCGTGCACCTGGCGGCCCGCCTGCAACAGCAGGCCGGGCCGGGCGAGGTGTGGGTGGCTGAGGCCACCCGGCAGATCACCGGCGAGCGCTTCAGCTTCGACCTGGTGGCCGAATCGACCCGGTTCAAGGGCTTCGAGGACGGCACCCCGGTGTACCGCCTGCTCAAGGAAAGGCCCACCCTGGGCACCGAGCGCTTCGACAGCCGCACCCACCTCAGCCCCTTCACCGGCCGCGAGGTGGAACTGGCGCGCCTGCAACAGCACTGGCAGGTGGCCTGCAGCGGCAAGCGCCAGGCCCTGTTGCTGCGCGGCGAGGCCGGCATCGGCAAATCACGCCTGGTGCGCGAATTCCGCCGCAGCCTGGCCGACGCCGGCCACCGCACGCTGGAATGCCGCTGTGCGCCAGAGCATGCCAACAGCCCCTTCCAGCCCATGATCGATCTGCTGCGCAACCGGCTCAAGCTGTCCGAGGCCGACCCGGCCGAAGTGCAGCTGAGCCGGCTGCGCCAGCTGCAGATCACCACCGGCGCCCAGGCCGACCACGCGCTGGCCCTGCTGGGCCGCCTGATGTCGCTGCCGGCCGACTGCCTGCCGCCGCTGCAGGGCGCGCCTACCCCCGAGCGCCTGCGCCAGCAGACCATGGACCTGCTAGTGCATATCGCCCAGGGCCTGGACGCGCAGGCGCCGGTCTGCCTGCTGGTCGAGGATGTGCATTGGATAGATCCGTCTACCCGGGCCCTGCTGCAGCGCCTGATCGACGGCCCGCCGCAGCAGCGCGTGCTGTTGCTGCTGACCCTGCGCAGCGGCCCCGCCGACCCGGCCCCGGGCGCCGGCTTCGACCTGCCTGAGCTGCTGCTGGGCGGGCTGGACGCCGAGGCCGCCCGGGCCCTGCTGCAAGGCGCGATCGGTTTGGCGCTGCTCGGCACCGAACTGGCCGGCTGGCTGACCCAGCGGGCCGACGGCGTGCCGCTGTTCATCGAGGAATCGGCGCGCATGGCGGCCGCGCTGAGCGCCCAGCTGCCCGCGTCGGACATCACCGCGTCCTTGCGCGAGTCGGTGCCGGCCACCTTGCAAGACCTGTTGATGGCGCGGCTGGACCAGCTGCCCCGGGCCAAGCGGGCGGCCCAGCTGGGCAGCGCGCTGGGCCGGCATTTCAACGCGGCCCAGATCGAGGCGGTCAATGCCCATGCCGATTCGCCGATCCGGCTGGCCGACCTGGCGCGAGCCCTGGACGAGCTGGTACAGGCCGGCCTGCTCACCCTGCAGGCCGACGGCGGCCAGCGCGGCTTCGTCTTCAAGCATGCGCTGGTGCGGGACGCGGCCTACCAGTCAATGCTGGAGCGGGACCGGCGGCGCCTGCACGCCAGCATTGCCGCGGTGCTGGGCGGCCAGTTCAGCGGCTTGTGCGGCAACCGGCCCGAGCTGCTGGCCCACCACCTGGAGCAGGCCGGCCTGGTCGCCGAGGCCCAGGCCGGCTGGGAGCAGGCGGCGCGCCATGCGGCCCAGCGCTCGGCCCATGGCGAGGCCAGCGCCCACCTGCGCCGGGCCCTGGCCCTGCTTGCCGGCCGGCCCGGCGGGCCGCAACGCGACCGCGACGAGCTGCGCCTGCAACGGCTGCTGGCCGGCCGCCTGATCGCCACTGGCGGCGACGGCGCACCGCCGCTCGGAGCCGTCTACCACCGGGCGCTGGCCCTGTGCCAAGCGGTCGATGACCGCGCTGCGCTGACCCAGGTGCGGATGGGCCTGGGCAGCTACCACTTCATGCGCGGCGACTTTGCCCAGGCCGCGGCCCTGGCCGGTGAAGTGGCGGCCAGCCTCGGCCCCGCGTCCGACCCGTTGCTGCGCCTGCAATCCGGTTGGGCCCAGGCCCGGCTGCTGTTCCATCAGGGCCAGGCGGCCCCGGCCCTGGCGCTGATGGACCAATGCCTGGCCGACCATCTGCCACCCGGCCAGCACCCGGTGGCGGTGCCGGACCCGGCGCTGCTGTGCCTGTGCTATTCAGCCTGGGCGCTGTGGCAGCTGGGGCGGGCCGATGACGCACTGCAGCGGGCCCGCCAGGCGGTGCAATGGGCCGAGCAGGCAGCGCAGCCCTTCAGCGTCGGTGTGGCCCACGGCTTTCTGGCGCTGGTGCACCACTGCCGGGGCGAGCCGGCGGCCGGCCTGGCAGCGGCCGAGCACGCCATCGAGGCCTGCGCGAGCGGCGGCTTCGCGGCCTGGCTGGCCCATGCAAGGCTGATGCAGGGCAGCCTGGCGGCCGAACTGGGCCAGCTCGACGCCGGCCTGGCCGCGCTGCAGCAGGGCCATGCGGCGTGGGCGGCCAGCGGCGCGGTGGTGAACCTGCCCTTCTACTTGTCGCTGCAGGCCGCAGCCCTGGCGCTGGCCGGCGAGCCAGGCCCGGCCCTGGCCTGCATAGCCCAGGCCCTGGCGCTGACCGACCGCCATGGCGAGCGCTGCCACCAGGCCGAGCTGTTGCGCCTGCAAGGCCTGCTGCTGCTGCAGCGTGGCGAGGCGCCAGCGATCGTCGAATCCTGCCTGCGCCGGTCGCTGGCCGTCGCACAGGCCCGGCAGCTGCAGGGCCAGGCGCTGAAATCGGCCCTGAGCCTGGGCCAGTGGCTGGCCGGGCAGGGGCAGCCGGCCGAGGCCTGCCGCCTGCTGGACGCCGCGCTGCGCGGCCTGCCGCAAGGCCAGGACACCCGCGACCACTGCCAGGCCCGGGCCAGCCTGGCCCTTTGGCGGGTCTGATACGGGTCTGATGCGGGTCTGATGCGGGTCTGATGCGGGCCTGACGCAGCCCGGGCTGGAGCGGCGGCTGCCCGAACCGCGCCAGCGCAAGATAGCTCAAAGGCCGCGCTTCAGTCCGAGGCCGGCACGTTGAACACCTGGCGCAGATAGGCCAGAAAGGTCTGGTCGTCGCACAGGATCTTGCCGGGGGAGTCCGACAGCTTGGCCACCGGCTGGCCGTTGCAATGGGCCAGCTTCATCACGATGTGCAGGGTGTGCAGGCCCACATCGTTGGTCAGGTTGGTGCCGATGCCAAAGCCCAGCTGGGTGCGGTCAGCGAAATGGCGGTAGAGCTCAAAGGCCTTGGGCAGGGTCAGCCCGTCGGAGAACACCAGGCGCTTGGTATGGGCGTCGATGCGCATGCGCTGGTAGTAGGCCAGCGCCTTCTCGCCCCACACCACCGGATCGCCCGAGTCGTGGCGCAGGCCGTCAAAGAGCTTGGCGAAGTACAGGTCGAAGTCGGCCAGGAAGGCGTCCATGCCCACCACATCGGTCAGCGCGGTGCCCAGGTCGCCGCGGTATTCCTGCACCCAGCTCTCGAGCGCGGCCTTCTGGAAATCGCGCAAGCGGAAGCCCAGCGCCTGGTAGGTCTGCATGAACTCATGCGCCATGGTGCCGATCGGCACCAGGCCCAGGTCGCGCGCCAGCAGCACATTCGACGTGCCCTTGAAGTACTCGGGCACCTCGCGCGCCAGCGTGGCCACCACCTCGCGGTGCCAGTCACCCGAGAAGCGCCGGCGCACGCCGAAATCGAAAAACTCGAAGGGGTTGCGGCGGCGCGGCTCGCGGCCGAAGCTGCGCAGCATCTGCACCTTGTCGGCCAGGCGCCGCCGGCCCTCGGCCAGCGCCGGGGCCTGGTCGAAGCGGCGGAAGTAGAGCTCGTTGACGATGGCCAGCACATGGATCTCGAAGGCCATCACATGCACCTGCGGGCCGCGCGCCACGACCTCCAGCGTGCCGTCGTGGTCGCGCACTTCGATGAAATCGCGCTGGAACTGGAAGATGCGCAGGAAGTCGACGAAATCGGTCTTGATGAAGCGCAGCCCGCGCAGGTAGGCCAGCTCGTCGGGCTGGAAGCGCAAGGTGCACAGGTGGTCGAGCTGCTCGTTCAACTCCCCGATCAAATGGGTGAGCGGGTAATCCTGCGCATTGCGGCAGATGAAGATGTACTCGGCCTGGGTCTGCGGATGCCGGTGCAGCATCGCCTGCCACATCGTGAACTTGTAGAGATCGGTCTCCAGCAGGCTGTGGATCACGGGTTGCATGGGGCAGGCGAGAGGTCGCTTGGAGTGGCGCGGGCAGCCGGTGGGCCAGTATAGAAGCGGGTCGCCGGCCCGGCCCGGTCACACCAAGGGCACCTGCAAGGGGTCGTAGGGGTAGAGCCACTCGTTGCGCGACCGGGCGATGTTGCGGTCGTGGAAGGCCTGGCGCATCTGCACCGCGTCACTGATGTGGTAGAGCTCGCCCATCTCGCTCGACTCCAGCACCACCCGGGCGGTGCGTGGCCCGCGGTGCTGCTCATAGACCTGCAGCCGGCGCGCCAGCGGCCCGTCGAGTGCCAGCGCGCGGGCCAGCACGGCCGCGTCCTCGATCGCCATCGCCGCGCCCTGGGCCATGTAGGGCAGGGTGGCATGCACCGCATCGCCCAGCAGGGTGCTGCGCGGGCCGCTCCAGCGCGTGATCGGTGCGCGGTTGTTCAGGGCCCAGCGGAAGCACTGGTCGCGGTCCACGTTGTCGATCACCGCGCGCACCATCGGGTGCCAGCCGCGGTAGTCCGCGTCCAGCTCGTCCCAGGGGCGGCGCGCGGTCCAGCTCTCTTCCTCGTCGGGCCGCTCGACACAGCCGACGAAATTGAGCAGCGCCCCATTGCGCAGGTAGTACATCACCGCATGGTTGTTCGGGCCGCACCAGATGGTGGACACGATGTCGGTGCGCAGCTCGGGCGCAATGCGGTCTATCGGCACCGCGCAGCGCCAGGCCACCTGGCCAGTGAAGTGCGGCGCGTCGGCACCGACGATGTGGCGCCGCACCACCGACTTGATGCCGTCGGCGCCCACCAACAGCTCGCCCTGCGCCGGCGCCAGGCCGCCGTCGAAATGCACTGTCACGCCACTGGCGTCCTCGGCGATGGCGGCGGCGCGCGCATTCAGCCTGATGGCCTGGGGGTCCAGCGCCAGCACGGCGTCCTGCAGCGCCCGGTGCAGGTCACTGCGGTGGATCTGGAAATAGGGCGCGCCATGCGCCCGCTCATGCTGTTCCCCCAGCGGGATGCGGTGCAGCAGCTCGCCGCTGTCAAAGCGGCGGAACTCGAAGGCCTGGGGCCGCACCGCCGTGGGTTCGAAGCGCGCGCGCAGGCCCAGGTGGTCGAGCACCTTGACCGCATTCGCGCTCATCTGGATGCCCGCGCCCACCTCGCCCAGCGAGGCCGCCTGCTCGTAGACCCGTACCCGGTGGCCGTCCTGCAGCAGGCAGGCCGCGGCGGCCAGGCCGCCGATGCCGGCGCCGATGATGATCAGGTCCATGCGTGCGCTTTCACTCTTGGATGAAGGGGCTGAGCAAGGTCAATCCGCGCTGATGTTCTGGCGCTTGATCACCTCGGCCCAGCGTGCGGCGTCGGTCTCCATCAGCGTGCGGAACTCGGCCGGGGTGCTGGCCGCCGGGGTCATGCCCTGGGTCTCGAAGGCGGTCTTGACCTCGGGCCGCGCCAGGATCGCACGGATCTCGCGGTTGAGACGCTCGGTCACCGGCGCGGGCGTGCCCTTGGGCGCCAGCACGCCGTACCACATCTCGACGTCCAGCCGGCCCAGGCCGAGCTGGCGCAGCGGCGGCACCTCGGGCAGCAGCGGGCTGGGCTTGTCGCTGCTGATGCCCAGCGCCAGCAGCTTGCCGGCGCGCACATGCTGCAGCGCCACGTGGATGGGCAGGAACATCAGGTCGATCTGGCCGCCCAGCAGATCGGTCAGCGCCGGGCCGGTGCCGCGGTAGGGAATGTGGGTGATGAAGGTGCCGGTCTGGTTCTTCAGCAACTCCATCGCCAGGTGGTGCGGCGTGCCATTGCCGGGCGAGCCGTAGTTCAGGCCACCGGGCTTGGCCCGGGCCCGCGCCAGCAGCGCGGGCGCGCTGGTGATGCCCGAGGCCTTGCTGACCACCAGCAGCAGCTGGCCCCAGCTGGTGAGGGTGACCGGGTCCAGGTCGGCCAGCGGGTCGAAGCCCAGCTTGGGGTAGAGCGCCCGGTTCATCACCAGCATGTTGACGGTCACCAGCAGGGTGTTGCCATCGGCCGGCGCGCGCGCCACTGCCTCGGTGCCGATATTGCCGGACGCCCCCACCCGGTTGTCGACCAGCACCGCGCGGCCCAGGCGCTCGGCCAGCGCCGGGCCGATCTGGCGCGCGATCAGGTCGATGCCGGTGCCGGGCGTGAAGGGCACGATCAGCCGGATCGGCGGCGGCGCCGGGGTTTGGGCCCACACGGCACCGAATGGCAGGGCCACGGCCAGGGACAACAAGGCGCGCCGGCGCGGACGATGGGTCGGGGAGGGGCGGGTTGCCAGCATGCAGGTTTCCTGGGCGCGTCGCGCCGGGCCGGGGCCACGGGCTTGGACGGGTGGGGGGGGCGAAAGTGCGTGGGTCGTTAGCATGCTACAGGCCAGGCCTCGGGGCCCGTCGGTGCTTACCCTGTAGCCGCCCCGGCGGGCACCCGGTCCAATTGGCATGCCAACCAGGCCGATGCCCATGACCCCTCCGCTCCACGTGCTGATCGCCGGCGCCGGCATTGCCGGCCTCTGCACCGCGCTGGCCCTGCTGCAGCGCGGCGTGGATGTGACCGTCTTCGAACAGGCCGACACGCTGCGCGAGCTGGGCGCAGGGGTTCAGCTCTCACCCAACGGCACGCGGGTGCTGCTGTCGCTGGGCCTGGGGCCGGCGATGGCGGCGGTGGCCTGCGTGGCGGCGGCCAAGGAGGTGCGGCTGGGCAGCACCGGCCAGCGCTGGCCGCTGTTCAACCTGGGCGACGATGCGCTGGCCCGCTTTGGCGCGCCCTACTGGATGCTGCACCGGGGTGACTTCCACCAGGTGCTGCTGGCGGCGGTGCAGGCCCGCAAGCCCGACGCGGTGCGGCTGGGCCAGCGCGCGCTGCGCTTCGAGCAGGACGCCCGCGCGATCACGCTGATCACCGACGACGGCCAGCGCATCCCCGGCGACGCGCTGCTGGCCGCCGACGGCGTGCACAGTGCGCTGCGCCAGGCCGCCTTTGGCGCCGGTGCGGCCGAATTCACCGGCCTGATGGCCTGGCGCGGCGTGCTGCCCTGCGCGGCCCTGCCAGCGGCGCTGAGCGCGCCGATCGGCGCCAACTGGGTGGGCCCGGGCGGCCATGTGATCACCTACCCGCTGCGGCGCGGCGAGCTGCTCAACTTCGTGGGCATCGTCGAGCGCGACGACTGGCGCGCCGAGTCCTGGGCCGACGTCGGCACCCATGCCGACTGCCACCGCGACTTTGCCGGCTGGCATGCTGACATCCATCGCCTGATCGACGCGGTGCAGACCCCCTACCAATGGGCGCTGCTGAGCCGCCCACCGCTGCCGGCCTGGGCGCGCGGGCGCTTTTGCGTGATCGGCGATGCCGCCCACCCGACGCTGCCGATGCTGGCCCAGGGCGCCAACATGGCCCTGGAGGATGCGCTGCTGGTGGCCCGCTGCCTGACCGAGCTGCCGGATGGGCAGGGTGTGGCGCCAGCGCTGCAACGCTTCGAGGCCCTGCAGCGCCCGCGCGCCATCCGCATCGTCAAGGGCTCGGCCGACAACGCCCGGCGCTTCCACAACCCGGTGCTGGCCGACCCGCAGGCCGCTGCGGCCTACATCGAGCGCGAATGGGCGCCCGAGCTGGTACGCCAGCGCTACGACTGGCTGTTTGAACACGAGGTGACGCGGCTGCCGCTGCACGACCCTGCCCTGCACGCGCCCGCCGCCCCCACCCATGCCGATTGAGCCGCTCGAACCCAACCCGGGTACCCACCCCAGCACCGCCGCCCACCTGCTGGACGGCCTGGTGGAATGCCGTATCGAGCACCTGTTCTGCAACCTGGGCACCGACCATGTCGGCCTGATCGAGGCGATGGCGCAGTTCAAGCGCCTGGGCCGGCCCCAGCCCCGGGTGATCCTGTGCCCGCACGAGAACGTGGCGCTGCACATGGCCGGGGGCTATGCCGCCGTCACCGGCCGCGGCCAGGGCGTGCTGGTGCATGTGGACGCCGGCACCGCCAATGCCGCGATGGGCATGCACAACCTGTTCCGCTCGCGCCTGCCGGTGCTGCTGATGGCCGGCCGCGCGCCCTTCACGCTGCGCGGTGAGCTGCCTGGTGCGCGCGACAACTATGTGCACTATGTGCAAGACCCCTTCGACATCGGCAGCCTGGTGCGGCCCTATGTGAAATGGGAATACTCACTGCCCAGCGGCGTGGTCACCAAGGAGGTGCTGCGCCGGGCCCACACCGTGATGCAGAGCGACCCGCCCGGCCCGGTCTACCTGACGCTGCCGCGCGAGACCCTGGCCGAGACCTGGGCGCCCGGCCGGGTGGCCAGCTTCCCGGCGCAGCAGCATGGCGCGGTGCGCAGCGGCGGCATCAGCGCCGAGCAAGCCGGCGTGATCGCCGAGCGCCTGATGCGCGCCGAGCGCCCGGTGGCCATCACCGCCTACCTGGGCCGCAACCCGGCCGCCGTGCCGGCGCTGGAGGCCCTGGCGCTGGCCTGCGGCATCCGGGTCTACGAGTTCACGCCCTGGGCCATGAGCCTGTCGCGCGCGTCCCCCTGTTTTGGCGGCTTCGATTCGGCCCAGGCGCTGCAGGGTACCGACCTGGGCCTGCTGCTGGACGTGGACGTGCCCTGGCTGCCGCGTTTTGCCAGCCCCGATGCGGCCACCGACTGGCTGCAGATCGACGTCGATCCGCTGAAGAAAGACTTCCCCGTTTGGGGCTTTGCCGCCAGCCTGCGCCTGCAGGCCGATTGCGCCACCGCACTGGCGCAAATCCACCAGGCGGTGCTGGCGCGCGCCGACGCGGCCTTCCACCAGCGCGTGGCAGCGCGCATCGCCGGCTGGGCCGGCGCCAATGCCGAGCGGCGGCGCCAGGTGGCCGCAGCGGCGGCCGACCCCGGCCGCGTGGGGGCGATTTCGGCGGCGCATCTGTGCGCCTTGCTGGGCGCGGCCATCGCGCCGCAGGACATCGTCGTCAACGAGGCCATCCGCAACTCACCCGCGGTGCTGGCCCAGATCCCGCGCAGCCTGCCGGGCACGCTGATCGGCAGCGCCGGCGGCGGCCTGGGCTACAGCGGCGGCATGGCCTTGGGCGCCAAGCTGGCCCAACCGGCGCGGCGCGTGCTGCAGATCGTCGGCGACGGCGGTTTCCATTTCTCCACCCCCACCTCGGTCTACGCGGTGGCGCAGCGCGAGCGCCTGCCGATCTTCACGGTGGTGCTGGACAACGGCGGCTGGCAGGCGGTGAAAGAGGCCGTGGCGCGCGCCCACCCGGGCGGCGAGGCGGTGACGGCCGACGACTTCCAGGCCCGGCTGGGCGGCGAGCACCGACACTTCGAGCAGGTGGCGATGGCCTTCGGCGCGCATGGCGAGGCCGTGGCCGACCCGGCCGACCTGCCCGCGGCCATCGCCCGCTGCCTGGCGGCCGTGGACCGTGGCCAGGCCGCGGTACTCAACGTGGCCATCAGCCCGATGTGAGCCGCAGCCCGCCCCCAACCTGTCGTCAACCTGTCGTCAACCTGTGGGAGACACCATGCACCGAACCCCCTGGCTGCGCCGCGCCAGCGCCTGCCTGCTGGCCATGGCCCTGGCCGGCCTGGCCCCTATGGCCGCCGCCCAGCCCGCGCCCGCCTGGCCCGCCAAGCCGATCAAGATCATCGTCGGCTACTCGCCGGGCGGCGCCAATGACATCCTGGCGCGCCTGGTCGGCCAGAAGCTGGCCGAAGCCTTTGGCCAACCGGTGCAGGTGGAGAACCGCCCCAGCACGGCGGCCATCATCGGCACCGACGCGGTGGCCAAGGCCGCGCCCGACGGCTACACCCTGCTGATGGGGGCCAGCGGCCCGATCGTGTTCAACCCGGCGCTGTATGCCAAGCTGCCCTACTCGCCCACCCAGGACCTGGCGCCGGTAGTGATGATCGGCTCCTTCCCGCTGATCCTGGCGGTGCAGGGCAGCTCAGCGCTGCGCACGGTCAAGGACCTGGCGGCCTACACCCGCAGCCACCCGGACAAGGCCAACTACAGCGCCAGCGCGGCGTCCTTCCAGCTGGCCACCGAGCTGCTCAAGGCCAAGGCCGGCATCGCCGGCGAACACATCCCCTACAAGGGCAGCGCCGATTCGGTCAACGCGGTGGTGGCGGGCCAGGTGCTGATGACGCTGGTGGATTCGGGCCCGGCCGCCGGGCCGATCAAGGGTGGCTTGCTGCGCGGGTTGGCCGTCACCTCGGCCAAACGCATGGCCGCGCTGCCCGAGGTGCCGACCATGGCCGAGCAGGGCATCGGCCTGCAGATCACGCTGTGGAGCGGCCTGCTGGCACCGGCCGGCACACCGCCTGCCGTGGTGCAGAAACTGCAAGCCGAAGTGGCCCGCATCCTCAAGCTGCCCGATGTGCGCGAGCGCATGGCCCAGCTGGGCATCGAGCCCGAGGGCGGCCCCACCGAAGACTTCGCGCGCACCATCGCCACCGAGATCCCGCTGTGGACCGGCGTGGCGCGGACCCACAACATCAAGGCCGAATGAGCGCGCGCGCACCCACCCGCCCGCCCAACCCGCCGCAGCCCGCGCTGCTGGAGCTGCTCTACCTGCGCCCGGGCTTTCTGTTGCGGCGCGCGCATCAGCTGTCGGTGGGGTTGTTCGAGGAGGGCTGCAAGGACCTGGCCCTGACGCCCTCGCAATACGGCGTGCTGACCATCGTCGGCCAGACCGGCGGCTGCGACCAGGCCACGGTGGCCCGCGCACTGGGCTTCGACCGCGTGACCACGCTGCGCGTGGTGCGCGGGCTGCAGGCGCGCGGCCTGCTGGCCGCCCCGGCCACGGTTGAAGGCAGCCGACGCCGCCTGCTGGCCTTGACAGCCACTGGCCGGCAGACCCTGGCCCAGGCCCGCGGCCTGGCCGAGCAGGTGAGCCAGCGCCTGATGGGGCCCTTGGACCAAGCCGAGCAGGCGCTGCTGCGGCAGCTGCTGCGCAAGCTGTGCGCCGGCCTGGAGCCGGTGGCCCGCACCCGGGTGCAGCCACCGGGTTGTTGACACAGGCCCGGCGGGCCCAGGCCCTTCGGGCCGGGCCTACTTCGCCAGCCCGTCGCTGCCGGCCTTGGCCACCACCCCGTCCTGGTCGGACGTGCCGCCCGACACACCCAGGCCGCCGATGATCTTGCCGTCCAGCATCAGGGGCAGGCCGCCCTCCACCGCATTCGCCCCGCGCAGCGTGAGCACGCGCAGGCCCACGCCACCGGCGGCCAGCACGTCCTGAAAGGCCTTGGTCGGGCGGCGGTACATGGCGGCCGAGACGGCCTTGTCCTGCGACACGCCGACGCTGGCGGTCTGCGTGTTGTCCATGCGCTCGAAGGCGATCAGCTGGCCCGCCGTGTCGACCACGGCAATGGCCATCGGCAGGTTCTGCCGGCGTGAATCAGCCACCGCGGCGGCAACCACCTTGCGCGCCTGTTCAAGGTTGACGTTGGCACCGTACTGCGGCACCTGGGCTTGCGCGGCGCTGGCCAGGCACACAAGGGCGGCTGCGGCGCAGAAGGACTTGAGGGTGTTCAGGCTCATGGGATGTCTCCTTTGGGTGGTGGTGGGCAAAGCGCTGAGTGACGCATCAAGGCATCAAGGCATCAAGGCATCAAGGCAATAAGGAATTGGGGCATTGAGCTATTAAGGTTATAGGCCACTAGTTCAACAAGTCATTGGGTCATTATTTCATTAAGGTAATAGGTCGTTGGGTTTTATGGAATAGGGAAATAAGTTATTAAATGTTAGGGATGGGGCAGGGTAGTGGTGTGGGGGAAAGACCTGGAAATTATTACGGCAATTTAGAAA
>JANNZD010000284.1:0-14035 GCA_031410435.1 Betaproteobacteria bacterium
TGCGGGGCCAGCTGGTAGTCGGGCGCCACCAGCCTGACGAAGTTGACGATGGGCACCGGCGCATTGGCCGGCGGCGGCGGCGCGGGCGCGGCCGCCACGCTGGCACCGGCCCGGGCACCGGCGCCGGCCTGGGCCTGAGCCCGGGCCGGCGCGGGCTTGGGCAGCTCCAGCGGGGGCGGGTGCAGGCAGGGTGGCGGTGCGCCCCGCGGCTCGCCCAGCGTGGCGATCATGCGCTGGGCCTGGGGCAGGCCCTGTTCGGCCGCCGCCAGGAACAGGTGCGCGGCCTGGGCATCGTCGCGCTCGATGCCTCGGCCATTGGTCAGCATCCAGGCCAGCGCAAACTGCGCCTCGGCATCGCCATAGCGGGCCGCCTGGCAGTACAGGGTGGCGGCGCGCGCCGGGTCGCGTGGCAGGCCGTCTTCACCATGCTCGAGCGCGCGCGCCTCGTCGCGCCAGCGTTGCACCTGCAGGGGCAGCACCACGGTCTGCGGTGGGCGCGGCGCCACCAGCGGCGCCGGCAAGGCCGCCAGGCTGGCGGCCAGCTGCTCGTCCAGCGGCAGGCCCTGGGCAGCGGCCTGGCCCGGCAGGCCGGCCCCGCACAGCATCAGCGCCTGCAGCAGCGCCAGCCAGGGCAGCAGCGCGCGCGTGCGGGTGCCCTGGCGGGTGGGCACGCGAGACGGGGGCAAGGGCATCGGGCAAGACATGGCGAATGGGCACTGTAGTGCAGGTGGCGCCGCTGCGTTGGGCCGGCACCCTGTCAACACGGGGGGTGGCCGCCCCGGCCAGACCCGGGTGAAGGCGCGCGACCTGGCTGGGCGCGGCGCCCGTGTCCATCCCCAAATTGATGTGGCGCAGCCCACACTGGCCTCTAGACTGGCGGGCTGCACAACCCTGACAGGAGACAGGCATGACCCGCGATACCAGCCAATGGCGCTTCGAGACCAAGTCGGTGCATACCGGCTACACGCCCGAGCCCACCACCCATGCGGTGGCGGTGCCGATCTACCAGACGGTGGCCTACAGCTTCGACAGCGCCCAGCATGGCGCCGACCTGTTCGACCTGAAGGTAGCGGGCAATATCTACACCCGCATCATGAACCCGACCCAGGCGGTGCTGGAAGAGCGGGTGGCCGCGCTGGAAGGCGGCATCGCTGCGCTGGCGGTGGCCTCGGGCCAGGCCGCGGTGACCTATGCCATCCAGACCATCGCCGAGGCCGGCGACAACATCGTCAGCAGCAGCGCGCTCTATGGCGGCACCTACAACCTGTTTGCCCACACCCTGCCGCAGTACGGCATTGCCGGGCGCTTTGCCGACTACCGCAACCCGGCCAGCTTCGAGCCGCTGATCGACGCCAACACCAAGGCCCTGTATGTCGAGAGCCTGGGCAACCCGCAGGGCAACATCACCGACATCGCGGCCATCGCTGCGATTGCGCACCGCCACGGCATCCCGCTGATCGTCGACAACACCGTGCCCAGCCCCTACCTGTGCCGGCCCTTCGAGCATGGCGCCGACATCGTGGTGCACTCGCTCACCAAATACCTGGGCGGCCACGGCACCAGCATCGGCGGGATGATCGTCGACTCGGGCAAGTTCCCCTGGGCCCAGTATCCGCAGCGCTTCAAGCGCCTGAACGAGCCCGATGTCAGCTACCACGGCGTGGTCTACACCCAGGCGCTGGGGGCAGCGGCCTACATCGGCCGGGCCCGGGTGGTGCCGCTGCGCAATATGGGCGCGGCGATCTCGCCCTTCAATGCCTGGCTGATCCTGCAGGGCATCGAGACCCTGGCGCTGCGCATGGACCGCATCTGCGCCAATACCCTGGCCGTGGCGCAATATCTGCAGGGCCATGCCAAGGTCGGCTGGGTCAACTATGCCGGACTGCCCAGCCATCCCGACCATGCGCTGGTGCAGTCGATGATGGGCGGCCGGGCTTCGGGTCTGCTGACCTTCGGCGTCAAGGGCGCGGCGGGCAGCGGGCGCGAGGCCGGTGCGCGCTTCCTGGACGCGCTGCAGCTCTTCACCCGGCTGGTCAACATCGGCGATGCCAAATCGCTGGCCACCCATCCGGCGTCGACCACCCACCGGCAACTGACCCCCGACGAGTTGCTGCTGTCGGGCGTGGGCGAGGACACGGTGCGCCTGTGCGTGGGCATCGAGCATATCGACGACCTGCTGGCCGACCTGGACCAGTCGCTGGCGGCGGTTTGAGCCGGGCGCCTGTCCGGCCGCGCCGGGCCAGGCGGGCGCGCTGGGCCGGCATCGGCCTGTGCCTGGCCGGCCTGCTGGCGCTTGCACCCGTGCCGGCCCAGCCCCTGGCGGCTGCCCCGGCGGGCCGACCGCTGGCGCGCCTGCCGGCGCTGGGCCTGGCGGCCGATGCGGTCACGGTCTCGGGCTTGTCTTCGGGGGCCTATATGGCGGGGCAGTTCCAGGTTGCGCATGGCGCCAGCCTGGCCGGTGCGGCGGTGCTGGCAGGCGGACCCTATGGCTGTTCGCGCGGCTCGGTCAGCACCGCGATGTACCAGTGTTCCTGTCCGGCCGACCCGGACGCAGCGCAGCGGCTGCGCAACCTGATCCCCGGAGCCGGCTGCGGCGTGCTGGCGCCGGGCGTGCTGGCGGTGTTCGCCGACGCCGCGCTGCAGGCCAACCAGGGCGCGGTGGATGATCCGGGCCATCTGGCGCGGCACCGGGTGTGGTTGATGTCGGGCAGCCTGGACGCGGTGGTGGTGCCGGCCCTGGTGGACGCCGCCGAGGCCTTCTACCGCCGCCATGGCGTGCCGGCCGCGCAGTTGCATCATGCACGGGTGGCCGGCGCCGGCCATGGTCTGCCGGTGCCGGACGGGCCGGTGGCCTGCCCGCTCACCGCCCCGCCCTACCTGCTGCGCTGCCCCGGCCGGGATGGCCCCGGCGAGCTGCTGGCCTGGTTGTACGGCAGTGCCCCCGGTGCGGCCCTGGCGGCGCCGGTGGCGCCCCGCTCGGCCGGCTTGCAGCGCTTCAGCCAGCGGCCCTACCGGCAGGCCGGGGTGTTCGACGGCCTGGACGACAGCGGCTGGCTCTACCTGCCGGCGGCCTGTGCCAGCGGCCAGGGCGGCGCCTGCCGCCTGCATGTGGTCTTCCACGGTTGCAAGCAGGGCCAGTCGGCCAGCGGTCCGGGCGGGCGGCCGGTCGGCACACAGTTCGTGGCCGGCGCCGGCTACAACCGCTGGGCCGAGTCCAACCGCATCGTGCTGCTCTACCCCCAGGTGCGGGCCAGCCCCGCAGCCCGGCCGGGCGACACCTACCGGCTCAACCCCGAGGGTTGCTGGGATTTCTGGGGCTACACCGACCCGGCCGAGTCGCTCGGCGGGCCGCAGCGCCGCTTCGCCAGCCGCAATGCGCCCCAGGTGCTTGCGGTCAAGGCGATGGTGGACGATCTGCTGCGCCCTTGAGCCCTGCAAGTTGACGCGCCTGGGCAGGCCGGGCCGCCCGAGGGCGCTCACAATCGCTGCAGCGTCCGGGCCGGCGTTGCCGCGCACGGCGGGCGCTATGCCGGAGATGCCATGTCACGCTATCGCGCTGTCCGCCCCTGGGCCCTGGGGCTGGCCCTGCTGGGGCTTGCCGGCACAGGGCCGGTCTGGGCCTGGGGCCATGCCGGCCACCAGCTGGTCGGCAGCCTGGCCGACGAGTTGCTGGCGGGCACGCCGGCCGCCAAGCAGGTGGCGACGCTGCTGGGCCCGACCCTCCGCACCCTGAAGACCGCCGCACCCTGGCCCGACTGCGTGCGCGATGTCAATTTCCGCTTGCCCGACAGTTATGTCTACCAGCCGGACACGGCCTTTCATTCGCCCGCCTGCCTGCCCTTCGAGGGCTCGGCCGAACGCAAGCGCATGGAAAGCTATGCCCGGCGCAACTGGCACCAATGCCCGGCCGTGAACGGCCACTCGGCCCAGGGCGCCTGCCAGGCCAGCTACCACTTCACCGATGTGGCGGTGCAGCATGCGCGCTACTCGCGCCAGTTCGTCGGCACCAGCCAGCATGACATCGTGGCCATCCTGCGGGTGGCCGTGGCCGTGCTGCGCAGTGGCCAGCCGGCCACCGGCCTGCCCGACATCCGCGACCGCAAGGAGGCCCTGATGTTGATCACCCACCTGGTGGGCGACCTGCACCAGCCGCTGCATGTGGGCGCGGTCTACCTGCGGGATGATGGCAGCCCCGTCGACCCCGACGCCACGCCGCCACCGGCCACGCCGGTGTTCGAGACCCAGGGCGGCAACAAGCTGGAGATCGGCACCGAAAGCCTGCACGGGGCCTGGGACACCATCCCCTCGGCGCTCAAGCTCAGCAGCCTGGCCACCGGGCCGGGGATCCAGCGCCGGCAGGCTCTGCTGGCCGAGGCCCGCCAGCTGCCGGCCAGCGCCGGCGCCGTCGAGGATTGGCCCGAGCAATGGGCCACCGAGACGCTGCTGGCCTCGCAGGCAGCCTTTCCGGGGCTGCGCTTCTCGCGCAAGGGCGCGATCAAGCCCGATCACTGGGTGGTGCAGTTCCAGGACATGTCGGCCTATGAGCGGGCGCGCGAAAGCCTGCAGCGCCAACAGCTGATCAAGGCCGGTGCGCACCTGGCGGCCTTGCTGCGCAGCGCGCTGCCCTGATTCGCGCGGTGCCGCGCCACGCACCCGCCGGTGCGTCTGGGGCTCAATGCGCGCTGGTGTCGCCCAGCGCGCGCTCGATGCGTCGGTCGGGCACCAGCCACATCACGGCCACCGTCACGTACAGCAGGCCGGCCAGCAGCGTCAGGCCCCAGAGCGCCAGCGGCACGGCCAGCAGGTAGGCCAGCAGCGAGGCATGGCCCTTGAAATCCCGCCCCACCGCGCGCGCCAGCAGCGAGCCCTGCCCCTGCACCGCCACGATCCGGCGCTGCAGGATGAAGTAGGCCGCGCCGCACATCAGCAGCACGCCGCCGTACAGCGCGGTGGGCAGGGCGGCGAAATGGTTCTCGCCCATCCAGCCGGTGGCAAAGGGCATCAGCGACAACCAGAACAGCAGGTGCAAATTGGCCCACAGGATGCCCCCGCTGACATGGTGCACCGCGTGCAGCAGGTGGTGGTGGTTGTTCCAGTAGATGCCCACGTTGACGAAGCTGAGCACATAGCTCAGAAACACCGGCCACAAGCCCAGCAGCGCGGCCGGCGTCGGGTCATGCGGCACCTTCAGCTCCAGCACCATGATGGTGATGATGATCGCGATCACGCCATCGCTGAAGGCCTCCAGGCGGGTCTTGCCCATGCTTGCTCCGTCAGGTGGGGGGCGCCAGGCCGGCAGCTGCCAGCCCTGTCACGCAGACGATTATGGCCAGGCGCGACAATGCCGGCGATGACCTCGCTGCTCGTGATCCGCCATGGCGAAACCGACTGGAACCGGCAGCACCGCTTCCAGGGCCAGATCGATGTGCCGCTGAATGCGCTGGGCCAGGAGCAGGCGCGCCGCCTGGGCCTGCACCTGGCGGACGAGCCCATCGACCGGCTGGTCGTCAGTGATCTGGGCCGGGCGCGTCAGACCGCCCAGGCGCTGGCCGACCGGCAGGGCCTGCTGGCGCAGGTGGAGCCGCTGTGGCGCGAGCAATCCTTTGGTGTGCTGGAGGGCCTGGACGTGCCCACCATCCAGCGCCAGCATGCCGACCTGTGGGCACGCTGGACCCGCCACGAGGCCGACTATGCACTGCCCCAGGGGGGCGAAAGCAACCGGGCCTTCCATGCCCGGGTGATGCAGGCGCTGCAGGCCCTGGTGGCGCAGCATGCGGGCGCGCGCATCGCGGTGGTCACCCACGGCGGGGTGCTGGACATGCTGTGGCGAACGGTGCAAGGCCAGGCCCTGTCCGGCCCGCGCGACTGCGCCATCCCCAACACCGGCATCAACCGCCTGCGCTGGACCGACGGCCGCCTGCTGATCGAGCAGTGGGCCGACGCCGCCCACCTCGACGGCCTGCCCGAGCAGCCGGGCACGGCCCAGGCCCGGGTAGCCGACGCGGGCGACGACCAGGCTCAGTGAGGCGGGCGCGGCGGCAGGCCCAGGCCGCTGCCCACCGCTTGCAGCTGGCGTGCCAGCCGACGCGACTGCGGCTGGGCATTCAGGCGCGGCTGCAGCAGGTTCTGCACCGCCGCCAAGGCGCCGCTGCGCTGCAGCGCATCGATGTAGACCTGCTCGAACAGCTCGCGCTGGGCATGGCTGCCGCCAATGGCCACCAGGCGCGGCAGGGCCAGGGCCAGGGCGTCAGCGGCGTCGGCCCAGCGGCCGCGCGCATGCGCCAGCAGGCCGCGTGCGGCCGGTACCGCCACGCGCTGCCAGGCTGCGGCCGACTCAGCCGGCGCGCGTGGCGCAAAGGCCTCGATCTGGGCCAGCAGGGCATCGGCCTCGGGCCGGCCGGCACGCGCCAGGCCGTAGAGGTATTGCAGATCGAGAAAGGGCTGCACCTGGTCTGCCACCCGGTCCGCCAGGTAGCCGGCCAGTTCCTGCCAGCGGCCTCCCACGTCCAGCCCGGCCAGTTCCAGCCGGGCCAGCAGCGAGACCGCGCCGATCTGGTCCTGGCTGTAGCGCTTGTCCACGCCCCAGACCTGTTCGTCGTAGAGCCGCAAGGCGGCCGCCGCATCGCCCAGCTCGATCTGGAACAGCGCCAGATGCCACCAGTTGTGGCAGCGCATGAAGGAGGTCAGGCCGGCCCACTGTGCACTGGCGCGCTGCAGGAAGGCGGCGCCCTCGGCCAGCCGGCCATCGGTGAGCATCACATGCGCCAGCGCATGCTGGGCCCAGGGCTCGGCCACCTGCAGCGCCAGTGCGTGGCGCGCGCTGCGCTCGGCCTGGTCCAGCCAATGCACCTGCTCGTAGCCGAAGGCCAGCATGCCGTGCAGCCAGGCCAGGTCGGCGGCGGCCGGCAGCGCCCGCAGTGCCAGGCGCAGCATGGTGGGTGAATCGCCGGCATTGAAGGCATGCACCTGGCCCAGCTTGATCGAGGCCAGGTCGCGCGGGTGCTGCTGGGCCAGGGTCTCGTGCAGGGCGATGGCTTCGGGCATCTGGCCGCGCGCCCAATGCTGCACCGCCGTGGCGAACTGCCGCTCGCGCGGGCTGGCCGGTAGCCCGGCGCGGGCGGCGCGGTCGAGCTGGGCCTGGGCCCGTGGCGCGCCGCTGGGCGACTCGCTGAACAGGTAGAGCGCGGCGGCGCAGGCCTGCACGATCAGGCTGTCGTCCTGTTCGGCCGCCGCCAACACCGCCAGGATGCTGGGCCGGTAGCCCAGCAAGCCGTTGACGAAGCCGGCCACCGCCGCCACGCTGGCCGGCAGCTGCACCCGGATCGGGTTGCCCAGGGGGTCGGCTGCGTGGATCATGGCCGGCGGCACCTGCTGCGCCAGAGGGTGTCATTCATTTTGTCAACACCCGCTCAGGCCCAGTGCAAGGCTGCCAGGTCGTTGGCGAAGATCGGCATGTCCTTCCACACCCCCTTCAAGCCGGCCTTGGCCACGGTGATCCAGGTGGGCTGGTAGAGGTAGGCGGCCACCGCGTCGTCGGCCACCAGGCGCTGGGCCTCGGCCAGCAATTTGAGGCGCTGGGCGGTGTCTGCGGTGGCATTGATGCGGGCCCACAGCGCGTTGAATTTGGGGCTGTCGTAGTTCCAGTAATAGCCCGGCCGGGCAAAGTTGCCGAAGTCCAGCGGCTCGACATGGCTGATGATGGTCAGGTCATAGGCCTTCTGGCCATACACCGCCGACAGCCACTGGGCCCATTCGACGCTCTCCTGCCGGGCGATGATGCCGACCTTGGCCAGCATCGCCGCGATCACCTCGCCGCCCTGGCGTGCATAGGGCGTGGGCGGCAGCTTCAGGCTCAGCTCCAGCGGGGTGCTGATGCCAGCCTCCTTGAGCAGGGCGCGGGCTTGCTCGGGGTTGTAGGCGTTGATGCCGGTCAGGTCCACATAGCCCGGTGCGCCGGGTACGTAGAAGCTGCCGATCGGCGTGCCGAAGCCGTCTGCCCCGCCCTCGACCACCTGCTTGCGGTCGATGGCCATGGCGATCGCACGGCGTACCCGCACATCGGCCAGCGGGCCCTTCTTGTTGTTGATGGCCACGATGGTCTTGGCGCGCGAGCCCCCCACCAGCACCTGGAAGCGCTTGTCGGCGCGCAGCTGCGGCAAGGCGCGCGCCGCCGAGACGCGCGGGAACAGGTCCACATCGCCGGCCAGCAGCGCCGCCACCTGGGCCGCCGCGTCGCTGATGAAGCGGATGGTCACGCGGCGCAGGGCCACCGACTTGGCGTCGCGGTGGCCGTCCCAGCGCGCCAGCACCAGGTTGCTGCCCTTGGCCCAGCTTTCCAGCCGGAAGGGCCCGGTGCCCACCGGCTGGGTGGCATTGCCGGCCACGCTCCTGGGCTCGACGATCACGGCGGTGGCCTGGCCGATCTGGAACAGGAAATCGGGGTTGGTGTTCCTCAGCGTGATCACCACCGTCAGGTCGTCGGTGGCACTGATGTTGACGATGTTGGCAAACACCGCCTTGTCCTTGTTGGTGCTGTCGGCCGCCGCCGCGCGTTCGAAGGCGAACTTCACCGTGGCCGCATTGAAGGCCTCGCCGTTGTGGAACCTGACGCCCGGGCGCAGATGGAAGGCCCAGGTCTTGTTGTCGGGCGTGACCGTCCAGCGCTGCGCCAGCAGCGGCGCGATGCTGGAATCGCTCTGGATCTTGGTCAGCGTCTCCAGCAGGTTGTACTGCACCACCTCGGCAATCGCGGCGGCGGCGCCGGCGGTCGGGTCCAGGCCCGGCGGCTCCAGGGTCATCGCCAGCACCAGGGTGTCTTTCTTGCCCTGCGCTTGGGCGGCAAGGTCGGCGGCCAGGCCGGCGGCCAGGGGCAGGCCCAGGGCCAGGTTCAGGGCAGTGCGGCGGCGGATCATGGCGTGGGCTCCTGGCGGGCGGCAAGCGGTCTCGGCCTGCGCCTTCACATGCTAGCGGCTGCGCGGGGCAGCGGCGCGGTCAGCACGCTCAGTAGTGCGGCGGCAACTCGTCGCGGGCGTTTCGCGCGCCATCGCCCTCCTGGGCCGGGGCCTGGCGGCGCAGCCGCTGCAGCTCGCGCGCCAGCAGTTCGATCTGGTCCTGCTGGCGCGTGACCAGCTGGTTCAGGGTATCGAGCAGGTCGTCGTTGTAGCAGGACTTGATCTCCAGCGCGGTGAGCCGGTCGGTGAAGGTTTGCAGCGGGTCCATGGCGGTATTGGACCCGATCCGCCCCGGCTGCCGTGCGGGCCCGCCATCTGTCGCACCGGCGGCGGCTGGTGCGCCGGCCCGCTGGCATCATCGCGCCAGTGCCTGCGCGCCCGTCCTTCCACCCGTCCCTCCCCCCGATCGGATGCCCCATGAGCGACACCCACCTGATCCCGCTGCCCCGCCTGCTGGCCGCGATGCGCCACCTGGTGCAGGGCTTTGGCAGCCGTGCCGAGGAAGTGGACGCGGTGGTGCTCAACCTGGTCGAGGCCAACCTGACCGGCCACGATTCGCACGGCATCGGCATGCTGCCGCGCTATGCCGACGCCTACCTGCAAGGCGGGCTGCGGCCCAACGCCCAGGTCAGCACGCTGCTGGACGGCGGCGCGCTGCTGCGCCTGGACGGCAACCGCGGTTTCGGCCAGGTGATCGGCCAGCAGGCGATGGCGCTGGGCATCGCCCGGGCCCGGGCCCAGGGCAGCTGCATCGTGGCGCTGGGCAATGCCCACCACCTGGGGCGCATCGGTGCCTGGGCCGAACAAGTGGCCGCCGCCGGGCTGGTGTCGATGCATTTCGTCAACGTCATCTCGCGCGGCATCGTCGCGCCCTTTGGCGGCAGTGATGCCCGATTCGGCACCAACCCGTTTTGTGCCGGGGTGCCGATCAGCGGCCGGCCGCCGGTGATCCTGGACTTTGCCACCAGCATGATCGCCCAGGGCAAGACCCGGGTGGCGATGAACAAGGGCGAGCAAGTGGCGCCCGATTGCCTGATCGACGACCAGGGCCGGCCCACCCAGGACCCGCGCTACAGCGTGGTGCCGCCTTGGGGCGCGCTGCTCACCTTCGGCGGCCACAAGGGCTTCGGCCTGGCGCTGATGTGCGAGCTGCTGGGCGGCGCGCTGGCCGCCGGCATGACCCAGCGCGACAGCGACTGCAGCCAGAAGCGGGTGCTCAATGGCATGTTCAGCGTGCTGGTCGACCCGGCCGCGCTGGGCGACCGGGCGGCCTTCGAGGCCGAGGCGCTGGCCTTTCTGGACTGGGTGCAGGCCTCGCCGCCGCGGGCGGGTTTCGGCCCGGTGCAGGTGGCCGGCGACCCCGAGCGCCGCATGCGTGCCGAACGCACGGCCCAGGGCGTGCCGGTGGACGCCACCACCTGGCAGGAGATCCTGGCCGCCGCCACCCGCCTGGGGCTGGATGCCGCGCAAGTGCAGCGCCTGGCCGGGCCGGGCTGAGCGCCGCAGGTCGGCCCTCAGCCGGCGGCGGGCTGGATCAGCACCACCGGCTCGGCCACCAGCAGGCTGCCGTCGCGCAGGCCGCGCAGGGTGGCCAGCAGCAGCGCGGCCACCAGCAGTGAGGTCAAGGCCAACAGGGCGATGCCCAGCAGTGCCAGTGGCTGGCCGGGCTGGGCCAGCTGCAGGGTCAGTGCCGTCAGCGCCGCCAGGGGAAAGCTCATGCCCCAGTGGGGCAGGCCGAAGGGCAGGCTGCCGATGCGCCGGGCCAGCGTGCCGGCCCACAACAGGCTGAACAGCGCCATGCCCCACAGGCCCCACAAGAGTGCCGGCGCGGCACCCCATTGGGCCGCTGACAGCCCCACCACGGCGGGCGGCGCAACCAGGATGAAGCTGGTGGGCAGCAGCCGGTCAGGCCACAGGCCCTGCAGCGCCAGGCGCACCACCACCAGCACCAGCACCACCGGCCAGAACATCAGCCCGATGCCGAATTGCGCGGCCGACCAATCGGCCTGGCCCAGCGGCACCCCGGCCAGCGGCACCAGCACATTGCCGACGATAGGGATGAACAGCGCCGGTGTAACGCTGGCCCAGTGAAAGCCGCCCGGCCCCTGACCGCGCAGCCAGCGCGCCACCACCCACAGGGTGACCAGCAACTGCGCCGATGCACCGGCCTGCCACAGAACCCGCAGCGGCGCGCTGGCGCCCTGCTGCGCCACCCCGACGGTGGCCAGCAGGATCACCGAGGCCGGCAGGGTGGAGATGAAGGTGTGGCGCACCGGGTGGCGGCGGTCCTCGGCCCAGGCCTCGGGGTGGTGCCAGGCGCGCAGCAAGGTGGCCAGCGCCAGCGCCAGGAATACCAGCGCCGCCAGCATGCCGATCAGGCGCGAGGCCGCCAGGGCCGCATCGCCCATCAGGGGCCGGGCGCGGTGCCAGGCCAGCGCCAGCCCGCACAGGCCCAACACCATCGCATACCAGCCGGGCATCAGGTGTTTCAAGGGGCGGTGGGCGTCGATGGGGCTGGGCAAAAGGGTCTCCGGGTGGCACCGATGGTAGCGGCGCCGCCGCCCGACTGCGCTGCCGGGCAAGCCCGCGCTGCCGTCAGGGCCGGCGCGCCCGGCGCGGCCGGCAGCGACAATGGCGGCTTTGCCGGCCGAGCGCGGCGGTTGCCGCCGACGCCGATCCGCTGGCCCGCCCTGCCCCGCCCGAACCGTCTTCAGGACTTGCTGACCATGCCAACCCGTCGAGAATTGCTTCAGCGCAGCGCTGGCCTGGCCGGCCTGCTGGCCGGTCTGGGCCTGTTGCCCCAGGCGGCCCAGGCCGCCTACAACAGTGCCGCCTTCGAGGCCAAGAGCGTGGCCGAGGTGGTCAAGGCCCTGGGCGTGTCGGCCCCGGTGGAAAGCCGGGAGGTGGTGCTCAACGGCCCCGACATCGCCGAGAACGGCGCGGTGGTGCCGGTCACTTGCGCCACCGCGCTGGCCGGCGTCAGGCGCCTGCTGGTGCTGGTCGAGAAGAACCCCAGCCCGCTGTGCGCGGTGTTCGAGGTCAGCGACGCGGTGGACGCGTCCTTCTCCACCCGGGTGAAGATGGGCCAGTCGTCAAATGTGCTGGCGGTGGCGCTGATGGCCGACGGCAAGGTGCTGTTCGCGCAGAAAGAGATCAAGGTCACCCTGGGCGGATGTGGCGGCTGAGCGCTGCGAGCGCCGCGTGACCCCTCGCCCTCTGAAGGAGTATCAATATGGCAGACCCGATGCGCATCCGCGCCCAAGCCGCCGGCGACAAGGTCACCGTGCGGGTGCTGATGAGCCACGAGATGGAATCCGGCCAGCGCCGCGACAGCGCCGGCAAGCTGATCCCGGCCTGGCATATCCAGGAGGTGAGCGCCAGCCTCAATGGCAAGCCGGTGTTCAATGCCCAGTGGGGCCCGGCGATTGCCAAGAACCCCTTTCTGCAGTTCAACCTGCGGGGCGCCAGGGCCGGCGACAAGGTCGGCCTGACCTGGGTCGACAACCGCGGCGACAAGCGCAGCGACGAAGCCACGGTGGTCTGACCCGCGCCTGCGGCCTGCCGGCGCACCCGGGCGCTCACATCAGCATGTCGGCCCAGATATTGCGGGCCCAGGCCCGGGCGTAGCTGCCCTCCAGCACCGAGCGCATATCCGACACCCCGCCGGCCCCGGCGATGGCCCGGAAGGTCTTCTGTGCGGCCACGTACTCGTGCACGCTGGCCACATGCACCACCTGGGCCTCGTCCACATAGCTCATGCAGACATTGGTCAGCACAGGCTGCGGGTTGATCTCGAGGCCCTGCAGTTCGGCCACGATGGCGGCGGCGCAGACCTTGGCATGTGAATTGGCCATGTGGCCCGATTTGGGCATGGCCGCCGCCACCTGGATCGAATCGCCCAACACATGGATGTTCGGCACGGCGGTGGATTCGAAGTTCAGGAAGTTGACATGGCACCAGCGCCCGTTGGCATTGGCCAGGCCGGTCTGCACCGCCAGCTGGCCGGCGCGCATCGCCGGCAGCACGTTCAGCACATCGGCCTTGACGTCCTCCTGCACCTCGAACTTGGCGCTGCGCTCGGCCCCGCTCACCGCCACCACCTTGTGCTGGGCCCGGTACTCCACCATGCCCGGGTACAACTCGGCCCAGGCCTTCTTGAACAGCGGGCCCTTGCTGGTGACATCGGGATTGGCGTCCAGGATCAGCACCTTGGACTTCGGCTTGTGGCGCTTGAAGTAGCTGGCCACCACGCTGGCGCGCTCATAGGGCCCGGGTGGGCAGCGGTAGGGCGCCTCGGGCACCGTGATCACGAAGGTGCCGCCGTCCCGCATGGCTTGCAGCTGCTGGCGCAGGGCCATGGTCTCGGGCCCGGCCTTCCAGGCCTGCAGGATCTGGCCGGCGGCATGGGCCGCTTGCAGGCCCTCGACGCTGTCCCAGACCAGGTCGATGCCGGGGGCCAGCACCAGCTTGTCGTAGCCGACGCTGCTGCCGCTGTCGAGCCGCAGCTGGCGTTTGTCGGCATCCACGGCGGCCACCCGGTCTTGCACCATGCGCACGCCATGCCGGGCGCTCAAGCCGGCATAGGGGCTGGTGATGTCATCGAGGCTGCGGTCGCCGCTGAGCACCAGGTTGCTGATCGGGCACGAGACGAAACTGCGGTTGGGCTCGATCAGCAGCACCTCGACGCGGTAGTCCGACAGCAGGCGGATGTACTTGGCCGCGGTGGCACCGGCGTAGCCGCCGCCCACCACCACCACCTGGGCCCGGCTCGGCGCGCCACCCGAGGTGGCACAGGCCGGCAACAGGCCCAGGGCGCTGCCGGCGCCGCCCCAGGTTGCGGCCCGGGCCAGGCCGCGCAGCAGCTGGCGGCGGTCGATCGATGCGGGGTTCATGGCGCGGCCCTCAGAGGGTGTTGACGAAATGAATGGCACCCGCGCCGGAGTGGCCAAGGGCACTGGGGTAGGCGCGGCGTGCGGCCCGGGCTGGCGGCCCGGGCAAGCGGCGCAACGCCCCCCGGTGCGCTTGGCCGCCCGGCCCGAAGGGTGAGGCCCCAAAACGGGCCAACTCGTCGTTGCAAATGCTCG
>JANNZD010000285.1:0-10891 GCA_031410435.1 Betaproteobacteria bacterium
TGACCCCGACCGCCGGGGCCTCTGACGCCACTGTCGCGGCCGGCCGCCGCAGGCACCAGCGGCCGGCGACGAAACGCGGGCCGGTGTCGCCAAACGCCGCCCGGGCGAGGCGCTCAGGCCATCAAGCCATCGGCCAGGCCGGCATCGCCGGGCGCATCTGCTCCCAGGCCAGGCCCAGCTGCAGCACGCCCAGATCATCGAAGCGGTGGCCGATGATCTGCAGGCCGATCGGCAGGCCGCTGGCGGTGAAGCCGCAGTTGATCGACAGCGCCGGTTGCTCGCTCATGTTGTGCGGCACGGTGAAGGCGATGTGCTCGAACGGTGCCGACGGGTCGTTGCTGGGTCCGGCCCATTCGGCCGCGAAGCTGGCCACCGGGCTGGTGGGCGACAGCACATAGTCGAAGGGCTGGCAGGCATTGACGGCTGCATCGCGCAGCGCCGCGATCTGGCTGTAGCCGCTGAAGACATCGGCCGCGCTCAAGTGGGCACCCGTGCTCACCCAGTCGCGGATATAGGGCAGCACCTTGGCGCGCCGGTCCTCGGGCAGGTTCATCAGGTCGAGGTAGCTGCGCATGCGCCAGAAGCGGTCCAGCCCGTCGATCATGGCCCGGGTGCTGAAGGGCGCCAGCGGCTCGACGATGGCGCCGGCGGACTCGAAGGCGCGCGCCGCAGCCAGCACCGCGTCGCGGGTTTCGGCCTGCACCGCCAGGCCCCAGCCGGCGTCGATCAGCAGGCCGATTTTCAGGCCTTTGAGGTCGCGCTGCAGGTCGCGCCAGGCGATGGGCTGCGGCGGCAGGCTTGTGGCATCGCGCCAGTCGGGCTGGCTCAAGATGGCCATCAAGGCGGCGCAATCGGCCACCGTTCGGGTCATCGGCCCGGCCACCCGGCCGGCATAGGGCGGCTTGATGGGGATGCGCCCGGCACTGGGCTTCAGGCCGACCAGGCCGCACCAGCCGGCGGGCAGACGCACCGACCCGCCGATGTCGGTGCCCACATGCAGCGGCCCGTAGCCTGCCGCCGCCGCCGCACCGGCGCCGGCGCTGCTGCCGCCGGGGTTCTTGGTGATGTCCCAGGGATTGCGCGCCAGCGCATGAAAGCTCGACAGCCCCGACGACAACATGCCCCAGTCGGGCATGGTGGTCTTGGCCAGCAGCACCATGCCGGCCTCGCGCCAGCGTGCGGCGGGCGGTGCGTCCTCGGCCATCGGCACCAGCGCGGTGGCCGCGCTGCCCCCGGGCATGGGGCAGCCCCGGGTGGCGATGTTTTCCTTCAGCGTGCCGGGCACGCCGTCTAGTGGCGACAGCGGCGCCCCGGCCTGCCAGCGCGCCTGGCTGGCACGCGCCTGGGCTAGCGCCGCTTCCGGGTCGTAGGCATACAGGGCATTCAGGCGCGGTTCACAGCGGCCGATCTGGGCGATCACCGCCTGCACCACCTCGACCGGCGAGAGTTCGGCGCAGGCATAGGCGGCAGACAAGGCGCAGGCGCTGAGCTGGTGCAGATCAGGCATGGCAGTCTCCTTCGGCGGCGCTGGGCGCGACGCCCGCCCGGGCGGTCATGAGGTGGCCTCGTCGTCGCGCGCGGCCAGCGTGCCCTGGTGGAACACCATCTGCCAGCGCCCGCCTTGCTGCTGCCAGAGGCTGCTGCGCAGGGTTTCGACGCCGTCATCCCGGGTCACGCGCCAGGTGGTCAGTGCCACGCCCGGCGCCAGCTCGCGCACCTTGAAGCCGCGCGCCTGGCGCGCCACCCGCGGCGGCTCGGACGCCAGGGTGGCCAGGATGGCATCGCGGTTGAAGACCCGGCCCGAGGCACCGAACTCGGTGAACTCGGGCGCCAGCAGTTCGCGCACCAGCGCCGGAACGGCGCGCACCGCCGGGTCGAGCAGGCGCTCTTCCAGCGCCAGCAACTCGTCCTTCAAGCCGGCGCTGGCGCTCATTGCCAGCTCACCTGCGACATGTCGTTGGCGAACACCGGTGAGCTGGCCCACAGCCCCTTCAGGCCCTTGCGCGCCACCGATACCTGGGACGGGTTGAAGAGGAAGGCATTGACCGCGTCATTGGCGATCTGGCGCTGGATGTCGCCATACAGCTGCACCTGCTGGCGGCCGCGCCCGGCCTCGGCGCGTTTCTTGGCGATCTCGTTGAAGACCTTGCTGTCATAGCCCCAGTAGTAGGCCGGGTTGGCGTACTGCATGTAGTCCAGCGGCTCGACATGGTTGATGATGGTCAGGTCGAAGTTGCCCTTGAAGGGGCCGGCCAGCCACTGCGCCCACTCGACGTTCTCGATTTTTGCATTGATGCCCACCTTGGCCAGCATCGCCGCCACCACCTCGCCGCCCTTGCGCGCATAGCTGGGCGGGGGCAACGTCAGCGTCAGGTTCAGCGGCGTGCTGATGCCGGCCTCTTTCAACAGCGCCCGGGCCTTGTCGGGGTTGTAGGCATACAAGCCGGTCAGGTCGACATAGCCCACGTCGGTGGGCGCGGCATGGCTGCCTATGGGCTTGGCCAGGCCCTCGAGCACGCCGTCGATGAAGGCCTTGCGGTCGATCGCATGCATGAGGGCCCGGCGCACCCGCACATCGTCCAGCGGCTTCTTCTTGTTGTTGATGGCCAGCATGCCCTTGCCGGCGGTGCTGCCGATCTCCACCACGAAGCGCTTGTCGGCCTGCAACTGCTTGAGGTTTTGCACCGCGCCGAAGCGCGGCATGCCGTCGATGTCGCCGGCCAGCAAGGCGGCCACTTGCGCGGCGTTGTCGTTGATGAAGCGGAAGGTCACGCGCCGCAGCTTGATGGCCGCCAGGTCGCGGTAGCCGTCCCAGCGCACCAGGCTGACGGCCGAGCCCTTCTGCCAGCTGTCGAACTTGAAGGGCCCGGTGCCGATGGGCTGGGTGGCGGTGGTGGCCGCGCTCTTGGGGCTGAGGATCACGGCGGTGTTCTCGCCCAGCCGGAAGGGCAGCGTGGCGTCCGGGTTGTTCAGCGTCAGGATCACCACATCGGGCTGCGGCGCGCTAATCGACGAGATGTTGTCGAACACGCCTTTCTTGGCCTTGTTGGTGCTGTCCGGCGCCTTGGCGCGCTCGAAGCTGAACTTCACCGCCTCGGCATCGAAGGGCGTGCCGTCCTGGAACTTGACCCCCTTGCGCAGGCGGAAGGTGTAGCTCTTGCCGTCCGGGTCGCTGGTCCAGTCCTCGGCCAGCAGGGCGCTGACGGCGCCGCTGGCATTGATCTTGGTCAGGCCCTCCAGCACGTTGTAGTGGACGATTTCACCGATGGCCGCGGCCGGCGACATGGTCGGGTCCAGGCCGGTGGGCTCGAGCACCATGCCCAGCACCACCGCGTCCCTGGCGCGCTGCGCCATGGCCTCGGAGAACGGGATAGGCAGGGCCAGCAGCGCGGCGGCCTGGGCCAGGGTACGGCGTCTAAGGGTCATGGTGAGGCTCCTCGGGGAGGCTGGGGGGAAGGCAATCCAGATGCGCAGGGCAGCCGCGCGGCAGGGTCAATCAACCTGCGATTCTGCAACCTGTCGGGCGCGGTGGCAGGCGGCCGCATGGCCGGCACCCAAGTCTTGCAGCAGCGGGGCGCTGGCCAGGCACTGCGGCTCGCGCCAGGCGCAGCGCGGCGCAAAGGCGCAACCCCGGGCGGCGTCCACCGGCTGCACCGGCACCACCCGGGCCGGGCGGCGCGCGCCGGGCCGGGCGCGCGGCACCGCGTCCATCAGCGCGCGGGTGTAGGGATGCGCGGCCTGCTGGAACAGGACGTCGGGGCTGCCCTGTTCCACCACCCGGCCCTGGTAGAGCACCAGCACCTCGTCGCAGACCAGGTCGACCACCGCCAGGTCATGGCTGATGAACAGGTAGGTCACGCCCAGGCGGTCTTGCAGGTCCTGCATCAGGTTCAGCACCTGGGCCTGGACCGACACATCCAGCGCACTCACCGGCTCGTCGGCCACGATCAGGCGCGGCTGGGTGACCAGGGCCCGCGCGATGGCGATGCGTTGGCGCTGGCCGCCCGAAAACTCGTGCGGGTACTTGGCCGCATCGCTGGCGCGCAGGCCCACCGCATCCAGCATCGCGCCGGCGCGCGCCTGCTGCTCGGCGCGCGTCACGCCGCCCTGGGCCGCCAGGGGTTCGGCCACGATGCGGCCCACGGTCTGGCGCGGGTCGAGCGAGCCGAAGGGGTCCTGGAACACCATCTGGAAGCCGGCCCGGGCGCGCCGCAGCGCGGCCGGGTCGAGCCGGGCCAGGTCCTGGCCGGCCATGTGCACCGTGCCGGCGGTGGGCGGCTCCAGTGCCATCACCAGCCGCGCCAGGGTGCTCTTGCCCGAACCGGATTCGCCCACCACCCCCAGGCTGCGCCCGGCCTGCAGGCTGAAGCTCACACCCTGCAGGGCCTTGACCACCCCGGGCGGCGCCAGCAGATGGGCGCGCGGCAGGCCATAGTGGCGCACCAGGCCCTGCACCTGCAGCAGGGGCGTCATGGCAGGGCCTGGGCCAAGCCCAGGCGGATACAGCGCGCCGCATGGCCCGGCGCCACCTCGACCTCGGCCGGCGCCGCCGCGCGGCAGGCGTCGATGGCCAGGCTGCAGCGCTCGGCGAAGGCGCAGCCCGCGGGCAGGTCCACCAGCTCGGGCACCCGCCCCGGGATGGTGGCCAGCCGGTGGCCGCGCGCCAGGCCGAGCCGGGGCCGGGCCGCAAACAACCCTCGGGTATAGGGGTGCGCCAGGCGCTCGAAGACCGCGTCGGTGGGCCCGCGTTCGACCACGCTGCCGCCATACATCACCAGCATGCGCTGCACGTTCTCGGCCATCACGCCCAGGTCGTGGCTGATCAGCAGCAGGGCCATGCCGTCCTCGGCCACCAGCTGCCTGATCAGGTCCAGCACCTCGCGCTGGATGGTCACGTCCAGCGCAGTGGTGGGTTCGTCGGCAATCAGCAGATCCGGCCCGCAGGCCAGCGCAATGGCGATCACCACGCGCTGGCGCTGGCCGCCCGACAGCTGGTGCGGGTAGGCATCGATGCGCCGCTCGGCCTGGGGCAGTTGCACGCGCTGCAGCAGCCGCAAGGCTTCGGCCCGGGCCGCGCGTGCATCCATTTGCCGATGCAGGCGCAGCGACTCGGCAATCTGCCGGCCGATCGGGTGCAGCGGGTTGAGCGCGGTCATCGGCTCCTGGAAGATCATCGCCAGCCGGTTGCCGCGCAGGCCGCACCAGTCGGGTTCGGGCAAGCCCAGCAATTGCCGCCCGTCGAGCTGGATCGAGCCCTGCACCCGCGCGCCGTCGGGCAGCAGGCCCATCAAGGCCAGCGCGGTGATGCTCTTGCCGCAGCCCGATTCGCCGATCAGGCCCAGGGTCTGGCCGCGTGCCAAAGAAAATGACACCCCGCGCAGCGCCTGCACCGGCCCGCGCGCGGTGGGCAGGGTGACGCGCAAGCCCTGGACCTCAAGCAGGCTCAAGGCGCAGGCACGCTGACGGCACGCAACAGGTCGAGGTAGGCACCGCGCACCAGTTGGTCGGGCCTGACCTGCAACTCGGCCATCAAGGCCTGGGCCACGGCCACGCCATCGGCTTCGCACTGGTCGTCGCGCAGCACCACCTCCAGCTCCAGGAATTCACCCAGGCCCTCGACCCGGTCGAGGTGGATGCGGGTGGCGCCGGCCAGCACCAGGATGCGCTCCTTGCGCACCCGGCCGAGCAGGCCACAGGCGCGGCTCAGGGCCTCGCGCAGGCTCTCCGGCTCGGGCACCGGGGCCAGCACATAGTCAGAGCGCTTGGGGCCGTCGTCGTCGGCACGGTGGTAGTGGATCAACTCACCCGATCCGTCGCCGAACACGCGCAGCTTGAGCCGGCCATGCGGCGCGTCGAAGAAGGTGTCGTCCTGGTGGATCAGCTGCAGGTGATCGTCGTCACTCAAGGCCCGGGCCAGGGGCAGCAGGGCATCGATGCTGTCGATGCGGGCCTTGATCTCGACATTGGCGGGCATGCCGGCATTGTGAAGCATGCCCGGCTATGGCCCCGGATGCCGGCCCGCCCGGGCCAGCCAGGCCCTGCGGCTTCAGCGGCCGCCGGGGCCGGGGCCGCGCCGCTCGATGTGGCGGAAGGTGATGCGGCCCTTGGTCAGGTCGTAGGCCGACAGCTCGAGCGAGACGGCGTCACCGGCCAGGATGCGGATATGGTGCTTGCGCATCTTGCCCGAGGTGTAGGCGATCAACTCATGGCCGTTGTCCAGCGTGACGCGGTAACGCGAGTCGGGCAGGACCTCGGTCACCTTGCCCTGCATTTCGATCAGTTCTTCCTTGGCCATGGGGCGCGGATCTCCAGCTTTCCATCGGGTGCCGCAGCCTGGCAGGCTGCGCTACACCGCTCGATTCATCGTTGTGGCCCGCCCGCCTGACACCCTGCGGTGCTGACCTGGCACTGCCGAGGTCGGGGCCCAGGCGGCCGAACATCCCAACCGGGCCCGAAAGCTGCATCCCCAGCGGCGGGGGGCTGTCGGGGCCGGCCTTCAGGCTGTGCCAACCCAGGGCCAGGGCCCTGGCAGCACATCGCACCGAACCCGAAATTATACGCTGAAGCGCAATGCGGCGGAGGCCCCGGCCCCGGGGCACTAGCGTTGGCGCGCCAGCTTGGGGTCGAGCAGGTCGCGCAGGCCGTCGCCCATCAGGTTCAGGCCCAGCACGCTCAGCGCGATCGCCACGCCCGGGTAGACCGCCAGCAAGGGCGCCTGGAACAGCATGGTCTGGGCCTCATTGAGCATGCGGCCCCAGCTGGGCTGGGGCGGCTGGGTGCCCAGGCCCAGGTAGGACAGCGCGGCCTCGGCCAGGATGGCGGTGGCAAACGAGATGGTGGCCTGCACGATCAGCACGCTGGCGATATTGGGCAGCACATGGTCCAGGGTGATGCGCCACGGCCCGAAGCCTGCCGCGCGTGCGGCCAGCACATATTCACGCGACCACACCGCATTCGCCGCGCCCCGGCTGATGCGGGCAAACACCGGTATGTTGAAGATGCCGATGGCCAGTATCCCGGTGAGCAGCCCGGGGCCGTAGATCGCCCCCAGCATGATGGCCGACAGCAGCGCCGGGAAGGCGAAGGTGAAGTCGGCCGCCCGCATCACCAGCTCTTCAACCCAGCCGCGCCTTGCTGCCGCCAGGCAACCCAGCAGCACGCCCAGGCCCAGGCCGATACCCACCGCCACCACGCCCACCACGATGGAGTTCTGCGCCCCCACCAGCAACTGCGAGGCGATGTCGCGGCCCAGGCTGTCGGTGCCCAGCCAATGGGCGGCACTGGGGGCTTGCAGCTTGGCCGGGATGTCGATTTCGGCCGGCGGGTAGGGCTGCCAGGCCAGCGACACCAGCGCGGCCAGCACCAGCAGGCCGGTCAGGACGGCACCGGCCAGGAAGCTGGGATGGCGCAGCGCACGCGCCGACAGCCGGGGGTTCGGCACTGAATTCATAAGCCGGATTGTGCGGTGCCTGTGCATCGCAACCCAGCCCTCGGCCGGCTTGGCGCCACTGGGCTCAGGGCCGCAACGGCACCGCCGTCGCCTGCCCGGCCGGCTTGCGCCCGCCGTCGACCAGGGCCAGGATGCGCCGAAAATCGTCGCTGCGCGCAAACTGCTCGCCCGCCGCCAGCGCGCCATAGACACTGAGGTGGCGCCCGTCAAAGCTGTAACTGAGCTTGGCGGCGGTCAGGTCCGAGGCGACCCCGTCGACCTGAAAGACCTGCGGTCGGTCCAGAAAGATCACACCCGCTTTGCCTGCGCAATAAGCCCGCAGACGATGATTGCCTTCGACGGCTTGGGCATCCTCTGGCGAGGCCAGGACAGCGCTGTCGAAGCTGCGCCCGAAATAGGCCGCGCGCTGCGCACGCAACAGCACATCGGGGTTCAGGCGGGTCGGCGTCGGCATCACGATCACCGGCAAGCCTTGACGCAGCGCCTCGTCGATGAAGGCGGTGGCATCGGCCAGCATGTCCTGGCGCAGCAGGTTGCGCCAGTCCGCCGCCACCACCACGAAGTCATGGTCATGCCAGTGCGCCACCACATGGCGCCGGTTGAACCCGCACTGGCGGTAGGCCGGGCTGCTGGGCGGGCCGGTATAACGCTCGCCCAGCGACGGAAAGCACCAATTGGTGGTAATGGCTGCTATGGCCAGCCCAGCCCGTTTGCCGAGCAAATCCCAAAACGGCTCATATTGGCCGGCGAACGAATCACCCACCAGCAAACCGCGACGCGCAGCCGACCTGTCCCCCAATACGCAGCCCAGCCCCTGCGGCCCGACCGGCAGTTGGGGCAGCGTGTCCACGCTGTAGAAGCACCAACCCTTGTCGACGCCAGGAAACGGGCTGTCAATGTATTGCAGCGCCTCGGCCTGGCCACGCCCCGGGAAACCTTGGTGCAGATCCAGGGCCAGGCCAAGCGCGCCGAACAAGACCATGCCCGCCAAGCTGGCGATGAAAAGCCCGGCGCGACCGGCCAGCAAGCGCCGCTCGCGGAAGGGCCGCTCTATCACCCACCACGAGAAGGCCGCCAGCAGCAGGGCCAGCACCACCAGGGCGGCCTTGCTCCAGGCTGCGCCCGGCTCAAAGGGCAGGTAGCGTGCAAACACCAGCACCGGCTGGTGCCACAGGTAGGCGCTGTAGGAGATCAAGCCGATGGCCACCATCGGCGCGGTGGACAAGAGTTTGCCCACCCAGGTCTGGCGCGACGCAAAAGCGATGATCAGACAGGTGCCGACGACGGGCAACAGCGCATGAACGCTGGGGAAGGGGGTATCGCGGTTGAACATCAGCACCGCCGCGAGGATCATCGCCAGGCCCGCAACCCCGCCCGCCTGGGCCATCGCCGGTGGCACCGGCCGCCCCCGGCCGAAGACCGGCAGGCCCATCGCCAGCAAGGACCCGGCCAGCAACTCCCAGGCCCGCGTGGGCAGCAGGTAGAAATTGGCGATCGGGTAATGCGCGGCGCCCCATTGCGCCAGCGCCAGCGATAGCGCCGCGCAAGCCAGCGTGGCCGCCGCCTGCAGCCGCAAGCCGCCGCGCTGACAAAGCATCATCAGCAGCGGAAACAGCAGGTAGTACTGCTCCTCCACCGCCAGGCTCCAGGTGTGGAGCAAGGGCAGTTGTTCGGCTGCCGGCGAGAAGTAGTCGGTGGTCTGCCAGAAATAGATATTGGACCCAAACAGCTGGACCGACACCAGGCTCTGCCCGAAGCGTTGCAGTTCACGCGGCAACATGCCAGCCCAGGCAGCGGCCACGCAGGCCGCCAGCACCACCAGCAGCGCCGGCAGGATGCGGCGGGCCCGGCGCTCATAGAAGCCCAGCAAGGAATAGCGCCCCTGCGCCATCTCGCGCAGCATGATCGAGGTGATGAGGTAGCCGGAGATGACAAAGAAGACATCGACACCGACAAAGCCGCCCGACAGGGTCTCGAAGCCGGCATGGAACAACATGACCGGCACGATGGCAATCGCCCGCAGCCCATCCACCTCGCGACGGTAAGGCAAGGCGCCCTGGGGCTGTGGCAACGCAATAGTCGGTGCAGCCTCAGGCATCGCTCGCCTGCAGCCGCGGGTCGACCAGCGCATACAGCACATCGACGCAGAAGTTGACCAGCACCACCACGCCCACCAGCAGCATCACCACGTCGCGCACCACCACCAGGTCGCGGTTGGCAATCGCCTGGAACACCAGCCGGCCGATGCCCGGCAACACGAACACGTTTTCGACCACGATGGTGCCGGTGATCAGGTTGGCGAACTGCAGGCCCATGATGGTCAGCACCGGGATCATCGCGTTGCGCAGCACATGCCGCCACAGCGTGGCGCGGCGCGAGAGCCCCTTGGCGCGCGCGGTACGCACGAAATCCTCGCGCATCACGTCCAGCACCGCCGAGCGGGTGACGCGTGCCAAGATCGCCGCCTGCACCAGGGCCAGCGCGATTGCCGGCAGCAGCAGGGACTTCAGGCCGTCCAGCAGGCCGCCGCCTTCGTCCTCGCGCCAACCCGGGAAGCCGCCCGCGCTGACCCATTGCAATTCCACCGCAAACAGCAGGATCAACAGGATCGCGAACCAGAAGCTGGGGATGGCGATGCCCACCTGGCTCAGGGCCATCACGCCCACATCGCCCAATTTGTTGTGGCGCGACGCCGCATAGATGCCCAGCGCCAGCGCCAGCAGCGTGGTCAAGGCCATCGCCAGCAAGGCCAGGGGCAGCGTGACGCGCAGGCGCTCCTGGATCAGTTCGGCGGTCGGGGTGTCGTATGAGAAGCTGCGCGCGGTCTGGCCGTTGACCAGCCCGGTGATCCAGCGGCCGTAACGGGCCGGTGCGGGGCGGTCCAGACCCAGCTTTTTCTCCAGTGCGGCGATGGCCTCGGACGTGGCGGTTTCGCCCAACATCACCTGGGCCACATTGCCGGGCAGCAGCTCCAGCACCGCGAACACCAGCACCGAGGCCACCGCCAGCGTAGCCAGGAAGGTGAGCAGGCGCTTGAACAGGAACACGCTCATGCAGGCATGAACCAGTGGAGGCGGGCAGGCTCGGAGGGCGTCATGGCGCCGCATCATGCCGCAAGCGCGGCCCCGTTCAGGCGTGCGGGCATCGCCCGGCCGGCAGCTGCCGCGCCTGGCCGACCGTCGGTGATACTGGCCGGCCATGCGCGTGCAGGGCCTGGGCCGCACCGCCGTTCAACGCATTGCAGAAGGTTATGTCGTGGGTTCATCTTGGCAAGGTCTTTTCGCGCGGTTGGCCATCGAGCCGCCCTTTCGCATCCTGGTTCGACAGTTTTTGAAGCTGTTGAAGCCCTCGGTCCACACCCGGGCGCTCTGGGAGCTGTCGCCCCGGCCGCCCTACCTGATCGGCACGCTCGCCGCCGCGCATCAGGCGCTGCGCCAGGGC
>JANNZD010000286.1:0-6650 GCA_031410435.1 Betaproteobacteria bacterium
GTACCTGGTCGCACTTCAGATTTTCTGTGTGTGTTTTTTGGAGTTAAAGGTCGCGTCAAATTATGCAGGATTCAAAAATCAGCTCCGAAACAAGTTGTTAGGGCATACGAGTCAAGCTCCGACCTCCCATCTAACATATGATCCAACGGAACTTTCATGTTGGCTTGCATGCAGACAGATTGGAGCAATTTCAATTTTGGGTAAACCGCATTAACACGTCTGTCAGTTTCAAGTCTCTTGGAATAAATCTCTGGAGGCATTCGCTTTATTCCAGACCAGTGATCTAAAGCCATACGGACATTAGAAAGCTTTAGATCGTCCTGTAGATCCTCGTCTTTCGAGAAGATGGGCCTGGCCTGGGAGCAGATGCGCCCGGCGATGCGGGCCTGGCCGATGGCTTGATGGCCTGAGCGCCTCGCCCGGGCGGCGTTTGGCGACACCGGCCCGCGTTTCGTCGCCGGCCGCTGGTGCCTGCGGCGGCCGGCCGCGACAGTGGCGTCAGAGGCCCCGGCGGTCGGGGTCAGACAAGACGGCCTTGACGCCACTTCGATCTGCCTTCCCCCGCGCTTCCACGGTGTGCGCCGGCGGGTGGTGTTGTCGCATGGCACCGGTGGCAGCACTGTGGCCGACCACGACCAGGCCGCCACCCTGGTGCGCGCCGGCCCGTCTGCCTGGCAGACCCGGCCGCAGGGCGTCACCCGCATGTTCGACGCGCTGCCCCGCAGTGGCAGCCGCTACCGGCGCCGGGCTTCGATGCGCGCCAGCGCGATGCGGCCTTTGCCAGGATTGCCGCCTTCCATCAATGTGAACTGGTGCGCTGAAGCCGCGCGCCGGGACGCGCCGCATCAGCCGCCGGTGGCCAGGCTGAGCATGCGCAGGTAACCCGGCTGCACCTCCATGCGCGTGGTCACACCACGCTGGCGCAGCAGGGCATGGGCCCGCGGCAGCTGCCAGCAGGGCAGCTGGGTGAACAGGTGGTGCTCGGCGTGGTAGTTGACCCAGTAGGGTGCCAGCAGCGCCCGCTCGGCCCAGCCGGCCCGGGTGGTGCGGGCCTGGCGCAGCGGGTCGGGCTGGTCCTTGGCGATCAGCGCATGCTCGGCGATGTTGCGGATACGGGTGACCGCCGGCAGCCAGGTGGCCATCGGCAGCAGCCACATCAGCAGCCACATCCACGCCTGGCCGGCGGCGGCAAACACGGCCAGGCCGATCACGTTGCCGATGACGAAGCGCCAGCCGCGCACCAGCTCTTGCGACTGGCGCTGCAGCGGCATGCCGGCCGGCCGCGCCTGGCGGCCTGCCTTGAGCCCGGCGATCAGCGGCGCCAGCCGCTGCTTGTAAAAGGTCTGCCCGGTCAGATCCCGCAGCAGCTTGCGCCGCAAGGACGGGCGCGAGATCGGGAAGGGTGCCGACAGCCCCAGGTCGGGGTCTTCGGCCTGCTGCACATAGCGGTGGTGCTGCAGGTGGTAGGGCCGGTAGTCGCCCAGCGAGGACGAGCAGAACCACCGGGCCACCGCATCGTTGACCCGCCGTTCGGGGTGCAGCAGGCCGTGGGCGCCGTCGTGCATCAGGATGAACAGGCCCAGCTGCCGGGTGCCGATGACCAGCACCGCCAGCGGGATGGTCAGCGGCCAGAGCGTGCCCATCCACATCGCCGCGCCGATCACGCCCCAGCAATGCGCCACCAGCCACAGCCCGCGCCAGCGCGACCGGGCGCTCAAGGTGCGCCATTCTTCGGGGCTGAAGAAGTCGTCGGGGCGGGCGCGGGGGGCAACGGCCATGGTGACGAGATCTTGCCCCAGGCGCGCTCAGCGCGCTGCCGCCAGGGCGACGCGGATGGCCTCGATGCGCTGGCGGTTGAGGTCGAAGTCCTTGCGCCCCAGGCGCGAGGCCGAGCGCACCTGGATCACGCCCTCGGCCGGGTCGGCCCAGAACTCGGCATCGTCCACATAGCCCATCAGCCGCGTGCGGAAGCGGGCGTACAGGTAGTCGGGGCGTTGCTCCACCACTTGCGCGCCGGGCATGGCCTCGATCACCCGGCGCAGCTTGGCCAGGGTAGCTGCAGCATCACCGTTGAGCGCCAGCGGCAGGATCATCGCCGCCTGCTGCATAGGGTGGCCGGGGTGCAGCAGGGCCTGGCTCGACACGCTGTTGGGGGTCTTGGACGGGGCCTTCAGGCGGCCGTCCTTGACGCCCAGGTCGCTGGGCGGCCGGCCCTGCCACCAGCCCAGCGGGCCGCCGGCCAGCGCCACCACGCCCCCCAATACCAGCAGGCCCAGCAGGCCCAGCAGGGCGAAGGCGATCTTCATCAGCATGGCGTCGGGTCTTTCGTCGGGTGGGTCTTGCTCAAGCGGCGGGGGGCCAGTGGTGGGTCTCGGCCTGGCCCTCGCGGCACCAGGCGTAGAGCGCGTCGTACATCACCAGGCCATGTTGCAGCAGGGCGTGATCATCCGCCATCAGGCGCGACAGGCCCAGCGAGATGGCATACAGGCCGGCCGATTGGGGCGCCAGGTCCAGCCGGTCGGTGTCGGCGCCGCGCACGATGGTGGCCAGCCGGGCCAGCGCCGGGTCGGCCAGCCGGTACTTGGCGAGAAAGGCATCGAAGCTGCACAGCTCGCCCACATGGCTCATCTCGACACCCGGGATGTCGTAGGGCGTGGCGCCGGTGGCGGCGGCCTGAGCCAGCACCTGATCGGCCGGCGCATAGAGAAACTCGGCTTGCGGGTCGATGAAGCGCTGGATCAACCACGGGCAGGCGATGCGGTCGATCTTGGGGCGTTCGCGGGTGATCCATTTCATGAGACTTCTCCTTTGTTCAGCAAGGGCCGGCCGGCGCCGGCCCAGCCGTCGATGCCGCCAAGCAGAAAATGCGCATCCAGGCCGGCGGCGCGCAGCCGCATCGCCGTGGCCCGGCCCACCTCGTGGCCGTAGACGCAATACACCACCAGCGGCTGGCCGGCCGGCAACTCGCTGGCCCATTGGCCCACCGCCGCCGGGTCGCGCCACTGGGCGCCGGGGATACGGGTGGTCGCCTGGGCATAGACACCGGCACGGCGCACGTCCAGCACCAGCGCACCTTCGAGCTGCTCCGGCCCGGCCGCAAAGGCCTCGCTGGCCGCATGCACTGCGTGCTGGTAGCGCGCATACACCGCCGCCCAGTGGATATGGGCCATGAAGGCGTCCACATAGGCGCCGGCCGCCGCGCCGTGGTCCAGGTGGTAGGCATGCTCATACATGTCCAGTGCCAGCAGCGGCACCGCGCCGGCCAGCGCATGGCCATGGTCGCTGGCCCATTGGTTGACCAGCGTGCCCTCGCGCGGCTGAAAGCTCAGCAGCACCCAGCCCGAGCCACCGCCCAGGGCCCGGCCCATGGCCACGAACTCGTCGCGCCAGGCGTCGACACTGCCGAAGTTGGCCGTCAGCGCCAGCGCCATGGCCGGCACCATGGGCTGGCCGTCGCCCCCCAGGCTGGCGAAGTACAGCTCATGCAGCAGCATCGAGTTGGTGGCGATCAGCTCCTCGCGCTTCAGGCCGTTGAGCGCGAAGCCGCTGAGGGCCGTCGCGGGCGTGGCCAAAAGCTGCGCGCGGATCGCGTTCAGCCGTTTGACGGCGCCGCCGTAGTTGTTCTGATGGTGGCTTTGCAGCAGCTTTTCCGACAGGCCGGGCAGGCCGGCGGGGGCAAAGGGTAGGGGTTGCATACGGGCGTCCATGGTTTTGCCTTTCAACGCAACACGGGGAACAACAGGCTGGCAGCCAGGCCGGCCATCGCGCACGCCGCCAGCAATGGCATCACGCCGACCTTGAAGCGGAACAACGCCAGCGCCGCCGCCACCGCGATCAGCGCCGACACCGCATCGAAGCGCCCGGCCCAGCCCAGCGGCCACAGCACATGCCAGGCGAAGAACAGCGCCAGGTTCAGGATCACACCCACCACCGCCGCGGTGATGGCCGACAAGGGCGCAGTAAAGCCCAGCTTGCCATGGGTGGCCTCGACCAGCGGGCCACCGGCCAGGATGAAGACGAAGGACGGCAGGAAGGTGAAGAAGGTCACCACCGTGGCCGCCAGCGCGCCGCCCCAGAACAGCGCGGCCGGGCCCAGCACCTGCTGGCCCCAGCCAGCCAGGAAGCCGACAAAGGCCACCACCATGATCAGCGGGCCGGGGGTGGTCTCGCCCAGCGCCAGGCCGTCGATCATCTGGGTGGCTGTCAGCCAGTGGTGCTGCTCGACCGCGCCCTGGTAGACATAGGGCAACACCGCGTAGGCGCCGCCAAAGGTCAGCAGCGCGGCCTTGGTGAAGAACCAGCCCAGGGTGGTGAGCGTGCCCTGCCAGCCCTGGGTGGCCAGGAGGGCGGCCATCCCCGCCAGCCACAGGCCGGCGCCCAGCGCCAGCACCCGCGCCAGGCCGCGCCGGCTGAAGCGTGCATGCGCCGGGGTGGGCGTGTGGTCGTCGATCAGGGCCGGGCCGTAACCGGCCTTGGCCTCACCATGGCCGCCGCCCAGCGCAAACACGCCGGGCCAGGCCCGTGCGCCGAAGTGACCGATCAATGCCGCGCCCCCCACGATGGCCGGAAAGGGCGTGTCGAAGGCGAAAATGGCCACGAAGGACGCCACCGCGATGCCCCACATCCAGCGGTTCTTCAGCGCCCGGCTGCCGATGCGGTGGGCAGCGTGCAGCACCAGCGCGGTGACGGCCGGCTTCAGGCCGTAGAACAGCCCGGCCACCAGCGGCAGGTTGCCGAAGCGCAGGTAAATCCAGGACAGCGCGATCAACAGGGCCAGCGAGGGCAGCACGAACAGCGCACCGGCGACGATGCCGCCCCCGCTGCGGTGCATCAGCCAGCCGATATAGGTGGCCAGCTGCTGGGCCTCGGGGCCGGGCAGCACCATGCAATAGTTCAGCGCGTGCAAAAAGCGCTGCTCGCTGATCCAGCGCCGCCGCTCGACCAGCTCGGTGTGCATGATGGCGATCTGGCCGGCCGGCCCGCCGAAGCTGATGAAGCCCAGCTTGAGCCAGAACCCGAAGGCTTCGGCCAAGCTGATGGGCGCGGGTGCCGTGGTGGGGATGTCTTGGGTCAAGCGGGGGCTCCCGGATTGGCGTACAGCGCATCAAAAACCTGGCCAGCGGCGGCGGCCAGCGCGTCGTCATCGGCATGCAATTCACGCAGGCCGGCCAGCACGCTTTCCAGCCCGGCGGCTTCAGCCACCGGGATGCCGCCGGCGTCCAGGTAATGCACTGCGCCGGCGATGCGGCGCAGCCGGGTATCACCGGCCAGCGCAAAACTGGCCATCAGCACCTCGAAGCTCACCAGCGTGCCGACATGGCTGAAGCGCGCGCCGTCGTAGTCGAAGCCGAGCGCGCCGCGCGGTGTCTTGACCGGGCCGTCGCCCACCGGCAGCCAGCTCAGGCGCGCTGCCGGGTCGATGAAGCGGCGGATCAGCCAGGCGCAGGCCAGCCGGTCAACCCAAGGCCGGGCCCGGGTGGCCCAGTGCCGGCCCTGGAAGCGGCTGCGGTCCAGCGGCTCTATGCCGGTGGCCGCCCCAGCCAGCGGCTCGCCGCGCGAGAAGCGGGCGTCCAGCGCCTGCCGCAGCGCCTGCAGATCGGCAGCGGCCTGGGCGCCGGCGCTGCCGGGGTAGTAGTCGGTGGCCTGCAGCGTGGCCAGCGCGTCGGCCACCACCCGGTGGCGGCGGCGGGCCTCGGTCTCGGCCAGGCCGGGCAGCGCGTCCTGCAGCGCCTGGGCCTGCTGGCGCCAGGCGGCATAGGGCGCGCTGCGGTCGAACAGACCCAGGATCTCGTCGCACTGGGCATCGTCACGCGGCGCCATGGCCAGCACCTGGGCGCTGCCGCCGTGGGCACGCGCCTGGTCGGCCAATGCATCAAGCGCCGCAGCCTGCGCCTCCGGCAGCAGGTAGGCGCCATCGCGCAGCGCCGCGCAGCCCAGGGCCTTCAGCGCGCGCCACAGGCGCAGCCGTACGGCATTGGGCTGGGTCGGCAGGGTGATGAGCAAGAGCGACCACATACTTTGAATCATATGCTACATGTCATGTAGCAAGCTATACAAAATCTGCCGGCCGGGATGGCGGGCCACCCGAGGCGCCAGGGCCCGGCCCGCAGCCTGTATGCTTCCGGGCCGCGCTGCCGGGCCTTTGGCCCGCGCCGGCGCCGCAAAAACCTTCCCCCCTTGGAGCCCTGTGTCATGACCCGTGTGTTCAATTTCAGCGCCGGCCCCGCCGCCCTGCCCGAATCCGTGCTGCGCAAGGCCGCCGACGAGATGCTCGACTGGCATGGCAGTGGCATGTCGGTGATGGAGATGAGCCACCGTGGCAAGGAATTCATCGCCATCCATGCCGAAGCCGAGGCGCTGCTGCGTGAGCTGATGAATATCCCCGCCAACTACAAGGTGCTGTTCATGCAGGGTGGGGCGATCGGCGAAAACGCCATCGTGCCGCTCAACCTGATGGGCAGCAAGGCCAGCGCCGACTACATCAACACCGGCGAATGGTCGAAGAAGTCGATGAAGGAGGCCAAGAAGTACGGCAAGGTGAACGTGGCCGCCACGGCCGAGGCCAGCGGCTTCACCCGCGTGCCACCGCAGGGCACCTGGCAGCTCGACCCGGATGCGGCCTATGTGCACATCTGCAGCAACGAGACCAT
>JANNZD010000287.1:0-2099 GCA_031410435.1 Betaproteobacteria bacterium
CCACTGGGGGCATGAGCGCCGCATGAAGGCTTCCCGCAAGCAGCGCCCGCCGGTTCGACACGCCATTCCTCTCATTGACAAGAAAGCAACCCGGATGACCAAGATCATCGTCGTCACATCAGGCAAGGGCGGGGTGGGCAAGACCACCACCAGCGCCAGCTTTGCTTCGGGCCTGGCCTTGCGCGGCCACAAGACGGCCGTCATCGACTTCGACGTGGGCCTGCGCAACCTCGACCTGATCATGGGCTGCGAGCGGCGCGTGGTCTACGACCTGATCAACGTGATCCACGGCGAGGCCAACCTCAACCAGGCCCAGATAAAGGACAAGCAGTGCGACAACCTCTACGTGCTGGCTGCCAGCCAGACGCGTGACAAGGACGCGCTGACGCAGGACGGCGTCGAGCGGGTGCTCAAGGAGCTGGCCGACATGGGCTTCGAATACATCGTCTGCGATTCGCCCGCCGGCATCGAGACCGGCGCACTGATGGCCATGCACTTTGCTGACGAGGCCCTGGTGGTCACCAACCCCGAGGTCTCGTCGGTGCGCGATTCCGACCGCATCCTGGGCATGCTGTCGTCCAAGACCCAGCGCGCCATCGAGGGCCGTGAGCCGATCAAGGAGCACCTGCTGATCACCCGCTACAACCCCAGCCGGGTGGTGGGCGGGCAGATGCTGTCGCTCGACGACATCCAGGAGATCCTGCGCATCCCGCTGATCGGCGTGATCCCCGAGAGCGAGACCGTGCTGGACGCCAGCAACCAGGGCGTGCCGGCGATCCACCTCAAGGCCACCGATGTGAGCGAGGCATACAAGGACGTGATCAGCCGATTCCTGGGCGAGGAGGTGCCGATGCGCTTCATCGACGCCGAAAAACCGAGCTTCTTCAAGCGGCTGTTCGGCGGGAGGTGAGCGACATGTCGTTTCTCTCGTTCTTTCTGGGCGAAAAGAAAAAAACCGCCTCGGTCGCCAAGGAGCGGCTGCAGATCATCCTGGCGCATGAGCGCTCGGGCCGCGGCGGCTCGCGCGCCGACTACCTGCCGCAGCTGCAGCGCGAGCTGGTGGCGGTGATCAGCAAATACGTGAAGATCTCGGCCGATGACATCAAGGTCAGCCTCGAGCGGCAAGACAACTTCGAGGTGCTGGAAGTCAAGATCGAGCTGCCGGACGCGGCGCGCTAGCCCGGCCGGCCGGCAGCGGTGATGGACCCGGCGCTGCCACTGCTGGCCGGCTATGCCGACAGCCTGGTCGAGCAGGTGCGCCAGCAACTGCAGGCCGGCCGGCTCGGTGAATACCTGGCCCGGCGCTACCCCGAGGCCCACGTGGTGCGCACCGATGGCGCGCTCTATGCCCATGCCTCGGCGCTGAAGGCCCGCCACCTGCGCAACGCACCGGCGCTGGCCAAGGTGGCCTTCGATAACCGGCTGCAGATCGACCAGCACGCGCTCGGCACGCTGACCAGCGTGTCGCGGGTGCAGGGCGGCCGCCTGGCCGCCAAGCGTGAGCTGCGGGTGGCGGCGGTGTTCAAGGACGCGCCGGCGGCGATGCTGGACATGATCGTGGTGCACGAGCTGGCCCACCTGAAGGAGCGCGACCACAACAAGGCCTTCTATGGCCTGTGCGGGCACATGCTGCCGGGCTACCCGCAGATCGAGTTCGATACCCGTCTGTGGCTGAGCTGGCGCGCCTGGGAGCGCGCCTGACTTCCGGCTGGCGCCGCTGGCGGTCTTCAATTTATGGACTATGCGTCCAAAATATGTTGTATCAGGCATCAAAACCAGGGCTATTCCTGATCGAATAGCAAATGTTCAGCGGATAAGGTGAGCGCCATGCCCGTTTTGGCCGCCTTGGCCGATGAACCCGCTTACCGGAGACACCCCATGCGCCTGGATCGCCGCCATGCCACCGTCCTGCTCGCCACCCTGCTGGGGGCGGCAGCCCCGCTGGCCCAGTCCCAACCGGCCGAGTTCCCGATCAAGGGCAAGCCGATCCGGGTGATCGTGGCCTTCCCGCCGGGTATCGGGGTCGATGCGCAGGCCCGGGCAGTGACCCCCAAGCTGGCCGAGATCCTGGGCGTGCCGGTGGTGATCGAGAACAAGCC
>JANNZD010000288.1:0-1714 GCA_031410435.1 Betaproteobacteria bacterium
TCCCCAGGTCTTGCAGGCCACGCTGCAGGCGCTGGCCGACTACCAGGCCGGCGACACCGACTACCAGCCCTACACCAGCAAGTTCGACTTCGTGCAGCAGGGCCGGGCCAGCTTCACGGTGCAGGAGGCGCGCGGCCTGGCGGCCTTCAACGATGCGCAGCGCGGCAACTGCCAGTCCTGCCACAGCAGCAGCGCCCCGGCCGGGCAGGCGGCCGCGCTGTTCACCAACTTCGGCTACTTCGCGCTTGGCGTGCCGCGCAATGTCAGCCTGGCCACGGCCGACCCGGGCTTCTTCGACATGGGCCTGTGCGGCCCTTTGCGCACCGACCTGGCCCATCGCAGCGACCTGTGCGGCCTGTTCAAGGTGCCTACATTGCGCAACGTGGCCGTGACCGCCCCCTACTTTCACAACGGCGCGGTGGCGACCCTGGAGGAGGCGGTGAGCTTCTATGCCACCCGCGACATCGACCCGGCGCGCTGGTACCCCACGCTGGGCGGCGAGGTGCAGCGCTTCAACGACCTGCCGCCGGCCTACCGCGGCAATGTCACGCAGCAGGCGCCCTTTGGGCTGGTGCCGGGTGCCGCGCCGCGGCTGAGTGCGCAGGACGTGGCTGACATTGCCGCCTTTTTGCGCACGCTAACCGACGGCTACCAGCCTTGACGGCCCTGATGCCGGCCGGCTGCGGCCCAGGCCGCCCCGCGGCCCAGCTTGCGCAGCCTGGCGGCCCGGTCGGGCGCGGTCTACTCGCCGCTGCCCAGCTGCACCGCCTGTTTGCGCTTGGTGCCGTTGCGCCACAGCGATAGCGTGAGGCTCTCGCCCGGCTGGTGCTTCTCCAGCACCGTGAGCATGTCGTCCAGGCTGGCCACCGGCTCGTCGTTGATGGCGGTGATCACGTCACCGGGCACGATGCTGCCGTCGCGGTTGCGGGCATAGGCCTGCAGGCCGGCGCGGGCGGCCGGGCCGCCGGGCGTCACCTGCACCAGGGCTACGCCCTCGGGCGCCCGCAGTGCGCGGCGCAGGCCGTCATTGGCCGAGGCCACGCCCAGCGTCGGCCGGGTGATGCGGCCGTCGCGGATCAAGCGCGGCACGATGCGGTTGACCTCGTCGACCGGTATCGCAAAACCGATGCCAGCGCTGGCCCCCGACGGGCTGTAGATCGCGGTGTTGACACCGATCAGCCGGCCGGCCGAATCCAGCAGCGGGCCGCCTGAATTGCCCGGGTTGATGGCCGCATCGGTCTGGATCACGCCGCGGATGGTGCGCTGGTTGGTCGAATCGATCTCGCGGTTGAGCGCGCTGACGATGCCGATCGTCAAGGTCTGGTCCAGGCCGAAGGGGTTGCCGATGGCAAATACCTTCTGGCCCACCTGCAGGTCGCGGCTGCTGCCGATGGGGATGGCGGGCAGCCTGTCGCGCGGCGCGTTGATCTTCAGCACCGCCAGGTCGCGGTCGGCAAAGGCGCCCACCAGGGTGGCCGGCCAGCTGCTCTGGTCGGCCAGGGTGACGCGGGCACCACTGCCTTCCTGGATCACATGGAAATTGGTGACGATGTGGCCGCCGTTGTCCCAGACGAAACCGGTGCCGGTGCCGCGCGGCACCTGCTGCACGCTGCGGTTGAAGAAATCGCGCTCGGTGGCCAGGGTGGTGATGTGCACGACCGACGGTGACAGCCGCCTGAAGACATCGATATTGGCCAGTTCCTCGGCGCCGAGT
>JANNZD010000289.1:0-24444 GCA_031410435.1 Betaproteobacteria bacterium
CCACTGCAGGGCCACCAGGCTGTTGGGCAGGGCCTGCGACAGGTCGTCGTGGCGGGAGGCCTGCAGCGCGGCGCTCACGGGCCGGCCGGTGACCGCCAGGGCGGCGGCCTCGGCCCGCGCGGCCTCAGCCAGCGACGCCGGGCTGCTCAGCGCCAGCAGCAGGCTGCCGCGCGCGGGCGCCACCAGGCGCACCAGCTTCTGCACTGCGGCCACCAGCAGGCTGCCGGGCAGGCCCAGCACCAGCACCAGGTCGAAGGGTGGCTGCTGGCCGGCGGAATAGACCTTGGACGATTCGACCAGGTCGGCCATCGGCAGGTCCAGCACCGTGCCCTCGGCACCAGGGCCCAAGAAGGTGGCCAGGGCCCGGCCGGCGCTGTCGAACTCGGCCGCGCTGAAGGCCAGCGCGTCGCTGCCGCTCTGCACCCGCACGATCACGAAGCGTGAGCCGGGCTGGCGGTGCGGCATCAACAGCGGCTCCAGCCCGGTGGCCAGGCCACGGCGCGGCGCCACCTGGCTGCCCAGGCTGCTGCCTTGCTGCCAGCACAGCAGCTCCAGCACCTGCAGCGGCCGCTGGTAGCCAGGGTCGGCACCTCGGCCCTGGCGCAGCGCATGGGCCTTGGGATCGTCTGCCGCGCCGGGCTCGGCCCGGTGCAGCCAGGCATAGCGCCGGGCGTCGAAGCTGGCGCGCAGCCGGGTGGCGGCCAGTGAGCCCTGCCAGCGGATGAAGGGGTTGTCGCGGGTGATGCCGGGCAGGTAATCCACCTCGGCGCCGGCCTGGCGCAGGGCAAAGTCGAAGCTGAGCTGGTCGCGCTTGGCAAAGGCCAGGATGTTCTCCCACCAGACGCGGCCAAACTGCTGCACCGCCGGGTGGTGATGCTGGCGCAGCAGCACGGTGGCGGTGGTCAGCGGGGTGATCTGGTCCAGCGCGCCGCGGCTGGCATAGAAGTCCAGCTGCTGGCAGATGACGCCCACGTCCTCGTAGCCCAGCATCGCGATTGCAAAGGCCTCTTGCGCCAGCTGGGTGTGGCGGGCATGCCGGAAGGCGCGGAACAAGTAGGGCCGGTCGGTAGCCAGGTCACTGGCCTGGGGCAGGCGCTTGAAGCACACCGTGTTGTCGATGTACAGGCTGTGCGCCACGTCCGGAAAGTATTCGTGCGGCAGCGCCTTGGGCCGGCGCGAGAGCTTTTCAGCCGGCAGATGGGCGGTCGGCAGCAGCACGAAGCGCCACACCAGTGAGGTCAGCGTGGCATCGTCGGTGATGCAGACGAAGTCCAGGTCCAGATCGCTGCACGCATCAGCCGGCAGGATCTCCAGCGGATTGTTCAGCGGCTCTTTGGGGCCCACCAGCGCGGTGTAGATCACCAGGCGCTGGCGCGCCTGTGCAGGCGGCGGGTTAGGGGCCGGCGGGCCCGCCGTCATGCCGCGCTCACCGGCTTGCTGCCCACCACCCGCATGTCGCGCGGGTGCCGGGCCTTGAACTGCGGCAGCTTCTGCGCCAGCTCGCGCAGGCCGGCCTCGTGCATCACCTGGGCCAGGCTCTGCGGGGTGTAGAGCCAGCGGTGGCACATCAGCGGGTCTTGCCAGCTCGGGTCGCCATAGAAGCACCACATGGTGCGGCTGCCGGCCTGGCCGGGCTGGGCCGCCTGCTCGGGGTTGGCCAGCAGGGCCTCGCAGGCGCTCAGCAGGTTGGGGCATTCCAGCACCAGCTGGCCACCGGGCTTGAGCACCCGCACCCATTCCTTGATCAGGTCCACCACCTCCCAGCGGTAGAAATGCTCGATCACATGGATGGCCATCACCTCGTCGGCATGGTTGTCCGGGAAGGCCGACAGATCGCGGATGTCGCAACACACATCCGGCTGGCGGCCACGCCGCTCAGCGGCCAGGTCCACGTTCACATAACCCGGCAGCAGGGTGTCACCGCAACCCAGGTTCAGCTTCACCGGGGTGGCCTGGGCCCAGGCCGCCTGGCGCAGGGCCTGCACCCGGCCGAGAAAGCCGCGCGCCACCGTGGCCGGCAAGTAGTCGCGCAGCACGCGCTGGCAGGCCTCGCCCTGGATGCGCTGGCGCAGCGCGGCGATCTGTGCCGGGTCGATACGGCCAGCCAGGTCGGCGGGTGAGTCGAACACCAGCTCGGGGATGCCGATCAGGCGCGCCGTCTCGGCATAGGCCGGGGTATTGCTGACCAGCGGCACCACACCCTGCCCCAGCGCCGCCAGCATCTTGTTGTTGCTCTTTTGCTCGCCTTCGACCTGGGTGTCATGCACCAGCAGGCAGAAATCATGGTCGCGTAGGCGCGCCGCAAAGGTTTCGAGCTGCCAGGCCTCCACCGCCAGCATCGGCCAGGACTGCTGCAGCTGGGCCACGAACTGCGCATTGGTGATGATGCCGAAGCGGCTGAGCTGGTCGGTGCCCAGCGCCGCCTGCAGCCAGGGCAGGGCCGGCGCCAGATTCGGTCCGTTGCCGAACCAGCAGCCCGCCAGACGGGCCTGCGGCGGCCGGGCCGGCGCCGCTGCGGCGGCGGGGCCGGCTTCAAGGTAATCGATCGGGTCGGGTACCACCCAGAAGGCGGGCACCCGGGCATAGGCCGGGTCCTGGCGCAGCACCTCGGCGCGCTGGGGCGTGTCCACCGTCACCACCTGGCAATTTGCCAGCAGGTCGGCCAGCAGGGCCGGGTCGCGCACGGCCCAGGGCAGCGCGTCGCCCCAGTCGTCGATGTCGAACACCACCAGGCCGCCTCCCGCGCGCACGGCAGCGGCGCGCGCCACGATCTCGGGCGACGCGGTCTTCTGCACCACCAGCAGGTCGGGCAAGGTGGCCGCGTCGCCCAGGCCCAGTTGCACCCGGCAGCCCAGCTGTTGCAGCTCGCGCGCCAGGCCGATGCCGCGCAGGCGCGCGCTGGCCGCGCTGGCATTGCCCGAAGGGCAGAGTTCGACGCTGGGCAGGGCGGTCATCGCGTAGGCATCCATCAGCGCAGACCGGATCAGGCGGCCGATGCCAGCAGCGGCGCGGCCTGGGCCGGCAGCGGCAGCGCCCGCGCCTCGGGCAGCGACTTGATCATGAAGTTGCGGATCTGCGCCACCACATGGGCAATGTCCTCATCGCTCAGGCGCAAATGCAGCGGCAGCGAGATGATCTGCTGGTCGAAGACCTCGGCGCGCGGCGACGCCAGATGCGCATACATCGGGTAGCGGCTGTTGGCACGGTAATGCACGCCGGTGCCGATCTGGCAGCTGTCCAGGTGGGCAATCAGCTTGTCGCGGTCGGGGCAGTGGAACTGGGCCAGGTGGCGGCTGCTCTCGCCGTCATTCGCATGGCCGATGAAGCGCAGGCCCAGGAAGCCGTCCAGCGCATGCCGGTAACGCAGCGCAATCTCGCGCCGCCGCGCATTGCCGGCGTCGATGTCCTCCAGCGAGGCCAGCGCGATGCCGGCCATGATGGAGTTGCCGTGGTACTTGAAGCCGACCTCGTCCACCGCATAGAGCCACTTGTAGCCGTCCTTGCTGCGGCTGTAGGTGTCCTTGTTGATGCCGCACCAGCACAGCCGGCGCAGCAGCTCGTCCTCCTGCGCCGTGCGCACCGTCACCAGGCCGGCGTCGCCGGTGGGCAGGTTCTTCACCGCCTGGAAGGAGAACACCGTGTAGTCGGCATAGCTCGACAGGTGGCGCCCGCGCAGGCGCGACCCACAGGCATGCGCCGCGTCCAGGATCAGCAGCACGCCGCGCCCGCGGCAGAGTTGGGCGATGGCCTCGATCTCGCCCGAGTTGCCGCCGATGGACACGAAGATCACCGCCCGGGTGCGCGGGGTCAGCACCGCGCGCACCGACTCGGCGGTCACGCACAGGCTTTCGTCCACATCGGCAAACACCGGCGCCAGCCCGGCGTGCATGATCGAATGGTTGGTCGAGACAAAGGTCATCGCGGTGCTGACGATCTCGTCACCGTCCTGCCAGCCCCGGGTGCTCTTGAGCAACTCCAGCAGTACATGCATGCCATTGGTATTGCTGTTGACGAAGTGGCCATAGGGCGCGTCGATATAGGCGCAGAAGCGCTGCTCGAACTCCACCGTCTTGAAACCGATGCCGGTCCAGCCCTTCTCCAGGCAGGCACGCACCTCCTCCAGGCAGCGGTCGATATTGAACGACGGTGCAAACAGCTGGATCGCGGGATGGGTCATGACAGTCCTCTTCGGGGGCGTGGATCGGGGGATCGGGATGATCGGAAGTAAGGCTTTGCGGGCGTGACGGCCTCAGCCGCTGGCCTGCAAGGCCCAGTCGAAGCGCAGGCGCGAGCGCGCCACCGGGTGGCCGGTGGCGGCCTTGTGGCGCAGCAGCGCGCTGTTGCGGGTGGTGTCGCGGTCCAGGCCGGTGGTGCCCAGGCGCGGGTTGACCTCCAGCCACACGTTGTTGAGCAGCAGCAGCCCGCCCACCCGCGACTGCCAGGCCGACAGCAGGCAGGCGTCTTCATGGCCGTAGTGGCCGGCGAAGTCTTCGTCGTAGCCACCAGCGCGCCAGAAGGCGTCGCGGCGGCACAGAAAGGAGTTGATGTGCGAGTTGATCGCCACCCCGTCCTCGATGCGCGCAAAGCGATACAGCGTGCCGGCCTCCAGCGCATCGCGGTGTTGCAGCAGCAGCTGCAGGCTGGCCGCGGGCAGGAAGTGGTCGATGTCGTGGAACAGCAGCCAGCGCCCACGCGCCAGCAATGCACCCAGGTTGCGGGCGCCAGGCATGTTCCAGGCAATGTCCTGCTCGATGCGGGCCAGCGTGAGGGCCAGCGGCGGGTCGGCCGGGGGACCGACCTGCAGCGCAGGGGCCGAGCCATCGTCGACCACCACGAACTCCACCGCCTGGCGCAGCGCCTCGGGGTAGGCGCGCCAGAGTGCCCATTGGCGGTCCAGTGCGGGCTGGGCCCGGTAGGCATTGACCACGATGCTGAGAAGGGGTTCCACGTCGACTTCCTGCGGCTGCCCCTGGGGGCCGGCCGGGCCTTGATGAGCCTTCAGTCTAGGCAGCGCCCCCGCTGCAAATGGGCCGAACAAGGGGCGAAACCTGCGCCATCTCGGGCCGATTGCGCAAGCCTGGCGTCAATCCACCTCGGCCCACTCGAAGCGCAGGCAGCCCTTGGGCTTGGGCATACCCAGCGCGGCCTTGTAGTTGGCCAGGGCCTGGTTGCGGGTGGTGTCGCGGTTCAGGTCATTGGTGCGCCAGCCCATCTGCTGGAACACGATGTCGGGCAGCAGCACCTCGTGGCCCACATGCTTGCGCCACAGGCTGCGGAACAGCACATCCTCGAAACCATAGTGGCCGGCAAAATCCTCGTCATAGCCGCCGGCGCGGAAATAGCCCCAGCGTGAAATCAGGAAGGTGTTGATGTGCGGCTCGACCCTGGCCCCGTCGTGGTGGCGCGCGAACACATGCAGGCGCTGGCGGTCCAGCCGGGGCGTGGCCTCGACCATGCGGGCGATGTTGTCCTCGCTGGTGACGTTGTCGATGTCGAAGAACAGCAGCCACTCCGAGCGCGCCTGCATCGCGCCCAGGTTGCGGCAACCCGGCATGTTCCAGTCGATGTCGTCGGCCACCCGCAGCAGGCGCAGGTTGAGGCCGCCGCGGTCCACCTGCAGCGGCGGGTCCGAGCAATCGTCGATGACGATGAATTCCAGCTGCGCGAGCAACGCCGGGTGAAATTGCCGCCACAAGCGCAGGTGGTGGTCGATGCCCGGCTGGGCGTTGTAGACATGGGTGATCAGGGAGAGGCGTGGCATGCGCATTGGGTCCAGTTCAGGCGCGGGTGGCGAGGACTGCTGGGGGGAGAGGTGGGGATTCGGGCGTGCCGGGGGCGGCCAGGCCGGCGAGGCCCGCCAAACGCCGGCGCAGCGCAGCGCCGGCCTCGGCCGACTGCCGGCTGATGGCCGGCAACAGAAAGTCGGCACGGCTGCGCAGCACCCGGTCCGACAGGTGTTCGATCAGAAAGTCCAGCCGCTCGCGGTAGACATCCGGCAGGTGGAAGATGCCGTGGAAGCCGAAGGTCGGCCAGGGCACCATCGGAAACTCCACCGAGAAATGCGCCGCCACCGCCTTGGGCGCGAAACGCAGGCCGGCGGCTTCCAGCGCCGGGCGCGAGCGGCGGCAGATGAACAGATCTTCGGCCTCGCTCAGGTCGGCATAGTCCAGCCGCGCCACCGCGTCCACCAGGCGGCGGCTGCGCAACGAGAAGCCGCCGTTGCCCACACCGCAATCGGCAAACTGCGGCCAGGGCGCGCCCAGATAGTCGTAATGCCGGAACAGCGGCGAGTACTCGGCCGGGTTCAGCACAAAGCCGTCGTATTGGATCACCAGCACCCGGTCGCGCTGCAGCACCTCGGCCAGATGGCGGGTGATCAGCCGGTTGTAGTCCTCGATGCGGCGCAGCGTGGGCACCCGCACCACGTCGAAGCCGGGCCAGGCCTCAGGCCGGTCACTGAAGACGATCACCTGCCCCACTGCAAAGCCGGCCAGCGAATGGCGCAGCGCCTGCAGCGCCAGCACCGGGTGGTCGGTGTCAGCAATGGCGATGGCGGTGTCGGCATGCAGCATCGCGTGTCCCCCTGCCCTCATACCAGCGCGGCCAATTGGCGCGTCACGGCCGGCCAGCTCAGCCGGGCCAGCAGGGCCTCGCGCTCGGCGCGCAGGCGGGCATCGTCACGCCGCAGCAGCGTGGCGGCCACGCTGTCCATGGCGTCGATCAGGGCGTCAGGGTCGGGGATCAGGAAGGGCCCCACCTCCTCGGGTGCGTCAGCGCGCAGGCCGGGCCGGGCACGCACCCGGGTGGCCAGCCCGGGCGGGCAGAAGTCATCGGTGGCGCCGCCGGCAGTGACGATCACCGGCGTGCCGCAGGCCATGGCTTCGAGCACCGGCAGGTTGAAGCCCTCGGCCCGGTAGGGCGAGACATAGGCATCGGCCACCGCATACAGGGTGCGCAACTGGTTCTGGTCCAACGGGTTGCTGATCACCGAGATGCCGGCCAGCACATGGCTGTCCACCAGCCCGGGCTGCTTGCGCTGCAGGTCGGCCAGGATGCGTTCCACGCCCAGGCCATAGAGCGCCTTGTTCTCCTTGAGCAGCAGGCGGGCGCGGCGGTGGCGCTGGCGCACCGGGGCGAAGGCCCGCACCAGCAGGTCCAGCCCCTTGTTCCAGGTGGCCACGCCCACATTGACGAAGAGCGGCTCGTCGTCGGCCACACCCAGCAGGCTGCGCGCGCTCTGCCGGTCGGCAGCCGACAGAGGCTGGAAGGTGCGGCCATTCACCCCATGCGGCAGCACCACGATGCCGTCGGCCGCGAAGCCATGTTCGACCAGCCGGTCGCGCGACCAGACCGAGGGCGTGAGGATGCGGTTCTCGCCCTGGGTGAAGGGCGCGCGGTCGCCCAGCGGGGCGTCGAAACAGGCCGGCACCAGCGCGCACTCGGTGACCATGAAGGTATGGGTCTTCTGGGCCGGGTCGAGCACGGTGCGGAAGGGCGAGCTGATGCGCAGCACGCAGTCCAGCGCCTGGCCCGCAGCCGGCGCCGGCACCGCATCGATACGCTGCTGCTCGGCCTCGGCAAAGCCGGCGGGCAGCAGCTTGGCGTCCCAATGGGGCATGAAGTAAGGCACGTCGCGATGGAACAGGCGCAGCGCGGGCTGGTCCAGCAGGGCCAGCATCTGGTGCTGGTTGACCATCGCGATCGAGTGGTTCACCCGGCGCCAGCCGTCTATGCAAAGGGTTTTCATGCGTTGCCCGGTGGGCTGTGAAATGACGGTTTGAATAAAGTCTGAAACAAGCAGCAGCCAGGCCGAGCCAGCGGCCTATTGCAGCCAGCCGGCCAGGCCGGTGCCCAGCGACAGCAAGGTGGCATTGGTCTGCTGGCCGTCGTGCAGCGCATTGATGTACTGCACCCGCAGGTTGTAGTGGTCGCTCTCGGCGGCGATCACATCGAACAGGCTGCGCCGGCCCAGCTGCTGCCACTGCTGCAGGGTGTAATTGCGCAGGCGCTCGCTGTCGCGCAGCACCAGACCGACCCGGCGCACCCGGTCGAAGGCCGAGGTCACCTGCTCATGGGCCTCGACGATGCGCTGGCGGCGCAGCTCCAGCACCTCGGCGCGTTGCAGGCGGGCGGCCTCGGCGCGCTTGCGCGCGGCCTGGATCGAGTGGTCGATGCCGGCGTTCATCAGTGGAATGCTGAGCGTGACGCCGGCGCTGAGGCTGGCATTGCGGCTGCTGCCGTTGCCCGCACCCACCCCGGCGCTGCCGCCCAGGTTCCAGCCCACCTGGGGCTTGCTGGACGCCTCCACCGCACGCGCCATTTCACGCAAAGCGGCGGCATTGGCGTCGAGCTGGCCGATCTCGACCGAGCGCTCGGCCGCGGCCAGCACATCGGGCAGGTCGGGGACCGCCAGCAGCAGGGTGCTCATGCCCTCGGTGCCGGGCAGCCCGTCGCCGACGATGCGGCGCAGCTTGGCCTCCACCTGGCGCGCCTGCGAGGCCGCCTGGGCCTGCTGCAACTCGGCCATCTGCAATTGCTTGCGCGCCTGCACCTGTTCACTGGTGCGGCCCTTGTCGGCGCTGACGATGGTGTCGAGGGCCTCGACCAGGCAAGCCATCTTGCGCACATGCTGGCTGTAGAGGGTGGCCTGCATGCGGTAGCGGCTGCGCTCGAAGGCCAGTGACAGGGTGGCCAGGGCGATCTGCTCCTGGGTGCTGAGCAGGCCCATGCGGGCAGCCTCGGCCTGGCGGCCGCGCCAGTCGATGATGCGGTCGCTGCGGCCGCCGTCGAACAGGGTCTGGCTCAGCGAGACACCGGCGCGGCCCTGCAGTTGCGAGCTGGATTCGGGCCCGCTGCCGCCGCTCAGGCTGGGGTTGATCGAGCCGGTCAAGGCCGCCATCGGCTTCTTGGCGGCGCGCGCCTCTTCCACATCCTGTTCGGCGGCCTCGGCCAGCAGGCGCGCCGCGCCGATGCCATTGCTGCGCAGAATGGCGTCCTGCACCAGCGTCTGCAACTGACGGCGCGGTACCGCCTCGGGCTGCAGCAAGCCGCCTTTGCTGGCCGCAGCCGCAGGGCTGGCCGCCGCTTCGGGCCGGTCTTCGTCCACGCAGGCGCCCAGCGCGGCCCGGGGCAGCAGGGATGACAGGGACCAGGCCAGGGCCCAGAGCAGGGCCCGCAACCGAGACCCGCCAGGGCCAGAGGGGTCTGCAAAACCTGCAACAGGCTGGGGCAGGAGGGGAGGCTTCATGCCAGCAAGTAGACGCCGGCCGGCGCTGCGTCGATCGACCGAAATCGGGGGCTTCGCCCTTTGTTTTCAACCCGCCCGGCCGGCGTCAACGCTCGGTAAAGGCCTCCTGCGCCTTCATCATCGGCCGCAGCAGAAAGCTCAGCACCGAGCGCTGGCCGACCCGGATCTCGGCCGTGCCCTGCATGCCGGGCAGCACCAGCAGGGGCTTGCCGCCGGCCTTGAGCTGGCTGCCGTCGGCCCGCACCAGCGCGCGGTACCAGGTGGCATCGCCGGCCGATACCGCACCCCGGTCGGCGTCGCCCAGCGCATCCGGGCTGAGCGTGTGGACCTGGCCATGCAGGCTGCCGTAGACCGTGTAGTCATAGGCGCTGAGCTTGATCTCCACGTCCTGGCCCACCTTGGTGAAGCCGATGTCGGCGGGCTTGACGCGCAGCTCCACCAGCACCTGGTCGCCCACCGGCACGATCTCCATCACCGGGGCGCCGGGCGAGACCACGCCGCCCAGGGTGTTCATGCGGATGTTCTTGACCAGGCCGCGTACCGGCGAGGTCAGCACCGTTCGCTTGAGCATGTCGTCGCGCACCACGCCCTGCTCCACCTGCATCGACAGCTCGGTCTGGCTGCGCACCAGCTCAGCACTGGCATCCTGGCGGAAGCGGTTGATCCGCTCCTGGGTCTGCTGCGACATGTCGTTGACCTGGCGGCGCAGGCGCATCACCTCCACATCGCTCATCAGGCCTTTGCTGGACATCGCATCGGCCATGGCCAGCTCGCGTTCGAGCAGGCGCTGGTTGCGCTGGTTGACAGCCACCGCCTCGTTCAGGCCGCGCTGGCGCGCGTGGTAGCTGTCGGTCTCGCCCTGCACGATTTCAGGCAAGACCTTCAGGTCGGGCGGAAACACCAGCGGCCGGCCGCCGGCCTCTGCTTGCAGCCGGGCGATGGTGGCCATCAAGGCCAGGCGCTTGGCCCGGCTCTCGTTCTGCTGGGCCTCGACCCGGGTCGGGTCCAGCAGCGCCAGCGGCTGGCCGGCCGCCACGGCCTCGCCCTCGCGCACCTTCAGCTCACGCAGGATGCCGCCCTCCAGGCTGGCGATCACCTGCTCGCGGCCCTCGGGCACCACCCGGGCATCGGTGCGGGTGATCATGTCCACCTTGGCCAGCGCGGCCCAGACCAGGGCCACGACCAGCGCGGCCAGCATCAGGTAGACCGCCCAGGTGGCGGCCACCGCCGGCTCGAACTCGCGCGCCGCCTGCGACGGGCTGAGGTAGGCGATGTCGCCGCGCTGCAGGCGGGCGCTGGCAGTGCCAGGCTTGGTGAAAAGGGACACGGGCGGGACGGCGGCGGGGCCCGCTCACACCGCAGCGCGGCGGTCGGCCGGCTGGGTGCTGGGATGGCGGTGCACATTGGTGGCCGGCGCGGCCGACCCCGGGGCACCGGGCGGGGCGGCCTGGGCCGCCGGCTTGGCGCCCGACAGCGCGGCCAGCACCTGGGCCTTGGGGCCGTCCATCACCACCTTGCCGGCGTCGATCACGATGATGCGCTGCACCAGTTCCAGCACCGCCGGCCGGTGCGTCACCACCACCAGGGTGCAGCCCTTGGCGGCCTGCTGCAGCTGGCGCAGAAAGGCTACTTCGCTCTGCGCGTCCATCGAGCTGGTGGGCTCGTCCATCAGCAGGATGCGCGGCTCGGTGATCAGGCTGCGGGTCAGCGCCACCAACTGGCGCTGCCCGCCCGACAGCAGGCCGCCGGATTCACCCACCGGCAGATCCCAGCCCAGCGGGTGGCTCTCGGCCACCCGGGCCAGGCCGGTGAGCTTGGCCACCGCCACCATGCGGGTGGCGTCGGCGCTGGCGCGGCCGAGCAGCACGTTGTCGCGCAGCGTGCCGTTGAACAGGCGCGAGTCCTGCGGCACATAGCCGACCCCGGCGCGGAAGTCGCTGGGGTCGAGCTGGCGCAGGTCCACCCCGTCGACGTCGACCATGCCGTCGGACGGCCGGTACAGGCCGGCCACCAGGCGCAGGATGGTGGATTTGCCGCTGCCGATGCGGCCCAGGATGGCCACCCGCTCGCCGGGCTCGAAGCGCAGCGTGACATTGCGCAGCACCTTGGGCGCCTCCTGGCCGGGCGGGGCGGGGTAGCTGAAACTCACATCCGACAGCGCCACCCGGCCGCTGACCTCGCGCACCGGGATATAGCTGCGGCCCGGCTCGCGTTCTGTGGGCTGCTGCATCACCCGGTCGAGCGCGCGCATCGCGGCCTGGGCGCCCTGGTAGCGGGTGGTCAGCATCACCACGGCGGTGAGCGGCCCGATCGCCCGCATCGCGAACATCACCCCACCCATCAGCGCCCCGCCCGAGATCACCTTGGCCTCGATCAGGTAAACGCCCCAGACCAGCATCACCAGCGTGACGATCTGTTGCGAGACCATCGACAGGTTCATGGTCAGGCTGGTCAGGCGGCGCGACTGCAGCTGGCTCAGCGCCGACGCGGCGGTGGATTGCTCGTACTGGTGCAGGAAGCGGCCTTGCGCACCGGTGGCCTTGATGTCCTCTATGCCTTCCACTGCCTCGACCAGCAGGCCGTGCAGATCGGCTTTCTGCTGGATGTTGGCGCTGGTGGCGCGGCGCAGCGAGCCCTGGATCAACCAGGCCGCGCCCAGGATCAAAGGCACCGCGATCACCATCACCCAGCCCAGCGGGCCGGCCATCACGAAGATCATGACGATGAAGATCAGCACGAAGGGCAGGTCCGAGATGGCCGACAGCGAGGCCGACGAGAAGAACTCCCGCACCAATTCGATCTGGCCGATGATGTGGCTGTAGGCGCCGGCCGATTCGGGGCGGTGCTCCATGCGCACCCCCAGGCTCTGGCGGAACAGCAGGGTGCCCACCAGCAGGTCGGCCTTCTTGCCGGCCAGGTCGATCAGGTAGGTGCGCAGCTGGCGCGCGGCCAGGTCGAACACCACCGCCAGGCCACCGGCGATTGCCAGCGCCCAGAGCGTGACAAAGGCCTGGTGCGGGATCACCTTGTCGTAGATCACCGAGGTGATGGTGCCGGTCACCAGCATCAGGGTGTTGCTGAGCAGGGCCGCCAGCAAGGCCGCGCGGTAATAGGGGATGAAGCGCCGCATGGTGCCCCACAGCCAATGGCCGGGGCCGCGCAGCAGGGCCTGGGCCTCCTCGGCACTGGCCTTGGGCGACAGGGTGGTGGGCCGCAGCAGCGGCGTGGCCACCAGGGCCAGGCCCGAGTATTCGGCGGCCAGCTCGGTCTCGGTGGCCATCAGCTCGGCATCCGGCTGGCCCGGCGCGGCCTGGCCCGGCATGCGCACGGTGCAGATCGCCGGGCCGGCGCCCTGCGGCCGGCGCGCCAGCAGCAGGCAGGCGTCACCGTTCTTCAGCAACAGCACCACTGGCAGCAGCAGATCGTGGAAATCGCCGATCGCGCGCTGCACCAGCCCGGCGTTGTAGCCGGCTTCGCGCAGCGCGCGCAGGGCCTGGTCGGGGCCGACCAGGCCGCTGATCTGCTGGCCTTCGAACAGCGAAGCCACCGATCGCTCATTGCCATGGTGGCGGGTCAACCAGACCAGCGACTGGGCCAGCGCGTCATCCGCCAGGCTTACCGCCTCCGGGTCGGCAGGCGCCGCCAGCCTGGGTTCGGCATGCAGATGGGGGTCGTCGCGGGCGGACACGGCGGGCGCTCAGGCGGGTCGGTGCAGGGGCGGCAGGCCGGGCCGCATCAGCCGCGGTGCTGCAGGGCCAGGCGCTCGAAGGCGGTCTCGATGTCGCGCACGATCTGCGGCAGGTCGAACAGCGGCGAGGCGCGGCCCTGCTCGGCCAGGTAGCGCTTGTAGGACGCGATGCGCGCCGGCTGGCGGCCCAGCTGCACCGCCAGGCGCTCATAGTCAGCCAGGCTGGTGGTGGCCAGCTCGGGCAGGCCCACCGCAGTGAGCAGGCTGCCGGCCATGCGCGAGATATAGCTGCGGCCCGACAGCGTGAGGATGGGGGTGCCCATCCACAGCGCATCGCTGGCGGTGGTGCCGGCGTTGTAGGGGAAGGTGTCGAGCACCAGGTCGGCGCACTGGAAACGGGCCAGGTATTCCGGCGGCGCCACCCGGGGCGCGAAGACCAGGCGCTCGCGTGGCACGCCATGCTGGTCGGCACAGCGCAGCATGTTCTCGCGCGCCGTGTCGTTGTCGGCCAGCAGCCACAGCACGCTGCCGGGCACCTGGCCCAGGATGCGCATCCAGGCCGCGAAGACCTCGGGCGTGAACTTGAAGTTGTTGTTGAACGAGCAGAATACGAAGCGGTCGTCGGGCAGGCCATAGCTGGCACGTTGCGGGCGGGCTGCTACCTCGCGCTGGCGGTCACTGACCTGGTAGCAGTGCGGCAGGCGGATCGGCTTCTCGGTGCAATAGGGCTCCAGCGCCGGCGGCATCACATAGTCGTCGGCCAGGATCCAGTCCACCCCCGGCAGGGCCGAGGTGCCCGGCAGGCCCAGGTAGCTGACCTGCACCGGCGCGGCACGGTGGCCCAGGATGGCCGGCCGGGCGCCGCTGGTCAGGCCCTGCAGGTCGACCAGCACATCGATGCCGGCTTCGGCGATCAGCCGGGCGGCGGTGGCATCGTCCACCCCGGCCAGCCGCACCAGGTGGTCCATTGCCGCGACCAGGCGCTTGCGCTGGGGCTGGTCGCTCTCGGGGGTCCAGCAAAAGCCCCAGACCTCGAAGCGGCTGCGGTCATGCAGCTCCAGCAGCTCGGGTGTGAGCAGGCCCACCGCATGCATGTGCAGGTCGCCCGACAGGTAGCCGATGCGGACCTTGCCCTGGCGCGGCGGCATGGTCTTGTGCAGGGCCATGGCCGGCGGCCGCGGCACCCGCTCATGGGCAAAGCGGGTGGCCGACAGCAGCTGCAGCGCCGGGTCGTCGCTGGCGCTCATCATGGCCAGCAGCGAGGTGCCCGACAGCAGGCTGTTGGGGGTGGTCTCGCCCACAGTCTGGTAGACCGGCCAGGCACACTGCTTCTGGCGCAGGTGCACATAGTGCTGCACCACGCTGGGCTGGCGCGCATCGAGCAGCAGGCTCTGGGTCAGCGCGGCCTCGGCCTCGGGGTAGCGGCGCTGAGACTCGAGCAGGCGGCCGGTGTTGTTCCAGGCGTGCACCTTGAGGTCGGCCGGCGCATTGCCAGCTATCACCGCGTGCCACTGGGCCAGCGCGTCCTCGATGCGGCCGCTGCGTTCTAGCAGGTGGCCCAGGTTGAGCCGGGCATGGGGGAAATCCGCCTGCAGCGCGAGGGCCTGGCGGTAGGCCGCCTCGGCGTCGGCGCTGCGGTTGACCGCGCCCAACAGCGTGCCCAGGTTGAAACAGGCCACATGGCGCATCGGCTGCGCCGCGTTGGCAATCCAGCGCTGGTAGAGGCCCACCGCCGCAACCGCCTGGCCGGCCGCCTGCAGGCGCTGGGCCTCATTGACCAGATCGGCCAGCGACAGGGTCGGCTCGGCCGGGCCGGGGCTGTCCGGCCGGCGCGGGCCAGGTGCTGCGGTGGGCGCGCCTGGCAAGGTGTCGCTCAGGGTATCGGCTAGGGCTTGGGGCATGGCTTGGGGCAGTCACGGCAAAGGGACAAGCCATGGTAGAAGCGCCACCAGGCTGGCAAGCCCCGCATTAGCCGGTGCAAAGCGGGCTTTCTCGGCCCCCGCCGCCCGGCGCCGCGCCAGGCTGCAGAACGCAAAGCGCGACCCGCAGGTCGCTCTGAAACCGGCAATGCCGCGCTGGCGGCCGATGCTTGCGGCCCGGGGGGCTAGAAGCCCAGGCTGGCCAGCAGATCGTCGACCTCGCCCTGGTTGCTGACCACATCGGTGCGGCCTGCGGGGTCGACCACCGGGCCGTTCAGCACCGCCTGGTCCACCTTCTCGCGCTGGTCGGCAGGCACCACCTGCACCAGCAGCTTGACCAGGCTGGCTTCCAGATCGTTGGCCAGCGTCAGCACCTTGGCCACCACCTGGCCGGTGAGGTCATGAAAATCCTGGGCCATCATGATGTCGGTCAGGTGCGCATCGATGCGCTGGGTCCGGGTCTCGACCTGGTTCACGAAGTCCAGCACCGCGCCGCTGGCCACGGCCTGCACGGGGTCGAGCGCCAAGGACTGGGCCAGGCTGCGGGTCTGCGCGTTGATATGCTGGTGCTCGGCTTTGGCCTGATCGACCGAGGTCAGCACCTTGTCGGCGGCCGCAGCGGTCTTGGTGGCGATATAGCTCAGGCGGCTGCGCGCATCGGGGATGCCGTCGGCCGCCTGCTGCAGCATGGGCATCACACCCAGCTGCTGCAGGGTGTCGTGCAACAGGCGGGTGATGGTGCCCAGTTGCTGGTAGACATCAACCGGCGCGGCGCCGGCCGGATCGGGCGCCAGGGTGGCGCTGGAGTCCATCTTCATGTGCTGTGTCTCGCCGGGGTCAGACCGTGGCCGCAAGTTTCTGCAGGATCTTGGTGACCTTTTCCTCCAGTGTCGCCTTCGTGAAGGGCTTCACCACATAGCCCGCCGCACCGCTCTGGGCGGCCAGCAGGATGTCTTCCTTGCGGGCTTCTGCCGTCACCATCAACACCGGTATGCGCTTGAGGTTCTCGTCCGCCTTGATGGCTTTGAGCAGGTCGAAGCCGTTCATATTGGGCATGTTGATGTCGCTGACAATGAAGTCGAAGCGGCTGGCCTTGAGCAATTGCAGCGCAGCGACGCCGTCCTCGGCCTCCTCCACGTTGACGCAGCCCATTTCCTTGAGCAGGCCCCGCACGATGCGGCGCATGGTGGAGAAATCGTCAACGACCAGGAACTTGAGGTCGGAAGGTTGGCTCATGGCGGTCCTTGGAAAAGGCGGGTTCGGATGGGGGCGCGGGCTGGCTCAGGGGGTTATCGGCGGCCCGCACAGGAACTTGAGCCCGCCCTTGGGCCTGGCCTTCTGCCGCCCACGCTCCTAGCGCCCGGCGTAGCGGGCGCGGCGCGGCAGGCCCCGTCCGACGCGCAGCGCCGTATGAGCCTGGCCCGGCTGCAGCACTGCCCCGCCCTGCCCGGCCGCAGCCGGCCGCGACCCGGTGTTGCGCCCGGCGTCGGCAGCCATGCGCGGTTCGACCCGGCTGTTGTCGGCCTGCAGCAGTCGCGCCGGGCGGTCCGGCAGGTGTATGCCAGCGGCCCGCTGCGCGCGGGCCTGCCCGGCCAGCATGCCGGCAGCCCGGTCCAGATCGGCCGTGAAGGCGCCGCGCAACAGCTGCGGTGCGGCGCGCAGGGCCTGCAGGCTGCTGCCCGACACCATCGGCGCCCAGGCCAGCGGTGCGCCGACCAGCAAGCAAAGCGCCGAGCCGGCGGCCAGGCCGGGCAGCGCCGAGCCGGCCGCCAGGCTGTGCAGCACCGAAGCGCCGCCAAGACCAGGGCGGGCCATGCGCAGCGAGGCCCCCGGCAAAGCCCAGCGGACCTGCCGCAAAAGCACCCGATCGCCCGCCCGGCAAGCTGGCGCGGCGCCGGCTGCTGCTGCCGCAGCGGCGCCGTCGCCGCCCGGGCCGGGCTGCGGCAAGGGCTGTGCGGCCGGCCCCAGCGCCTGCAAGGCCTGGCGGTGGCGCCGCCGCCGCAGCCACTGCCCTTGCAGGCCCAGCCCCTGCCGGCGTGCCCGTTCGAGCCGGATCTGCATGCGCTTGTGCAAACCGCACTGCCATAGCCGGCGCAAGCCGGTCTGCAGCGCATGGCCCACGCGGCGCAAGCCGCCCTGCAGCGCCCGACCCACCCGGCGCGAGCCTTGCAGGCCCAGCCCAGCCAGGCCGCCCAGGCGCCGCACACCCTGGCGCAGGTGCGGAACCGTGGCCCGCAGCGCACCGGTGAATGTGTCGCGCACACCAGCCAACGCATGCCGCAGCCCCAGGCCGGCGGCCCGTGCCAGCAGGGCCAGGGCCTGGCGCGGCGTCGATGCCACCGGCCCGGTCTGCATGAAGCGCAGTTGCAGCACGGCCGCCGCATCGTCGGCGCCAGCGCTGGGCGGGCTGTAGGCAGCAGTCTCGGTCGGGTGCGCGCTGTCGGCCGGCCCGTCCAGTGGCTGCGCAGCCGCCCCGGCCCGGCTGGACAAGGCCCGGGCCTGGCCCAGCGGCCGCTGGGCCGCGACGGCCGCTGCCGCAGGCACCGGATCGCTGCGGCTGGCCTGCATCGCCCGCTGGGCGTTCTGCATCGCTGCAGCCAGCGCCACCAGCGCATCGGCATGGCCATCGGCAGCCGAAACAGCCGCTGCCCTTGGCGCAGGCGCCGCCGGCTCGGCCGCTGCCAGCCGGGCCCGGGCCAGGGCCGAGGCAAAGGGCGGCCGTGGCGGGCTGACCACCAGGGCCATGCCGCTGTAGGCCGACTCGATCTCGGCTTCGGCACTGCTGAACTCATCGGGCTGCGGCCCGGGCAGGACCACATTGCACCAGGCCTGGCCCTGCTGGTCCTGCCAACGCTCGGTCAGCACGCAGGCATCGCCGCTGTGCAACATCAGGATGGTGGGCAGATCGGCCTTGGCAAAACTGGCCAGGCTGCGGCGTTGCAGATGGGCATCGAAGCCGATGCGGCGCAGCGCCGGCAGTACCGCCGCCGACGCCGCCGGCCGCTCATCATCCACCGGGCCCACCACCGCCTCGACTGCCGCAGCCACGCCCAGGTGCCGCACCAGCCAGGGCAGGGCCTGGGCCAGCGGGTCGGCCGGCACCGGCGCCACCACCGCCAGCGCAGGCCGGCCCGGTTCACTGGCGGCCAGCGCATCCGCCAGCAGCGCATCGGCGCTCAGGGGGCCGTCAAACCACAGAGGCGCAGGGTCTGACAACAGGCTGTTGGCGTCGAAGTTGGACATGGTCATCGGCTTTCAGGGCGCCTGCCTCGCACCTGCGCTGCGGCATGGCCGCAGGCCCGACGAGGCTTCGGTGATCACGGCCTCCGGCAAGGGAGGAACGATGTCACGATGGTAGGCAGCAGCCGGCCGCGCCAGCCGACGAGAAAGCCGGTAAAGACCGGGCAGATCCGGCCCAACCAGGCGCCGCGCAAGGCCGGCAGACGCCGGGCAGCACGGGTTGGGGGCCGGGCCCCGCCAGGGCGCCAAGGCCTCAAGGGCGCAGCGAGCCGCCCGGCATCACGGCGGCTTGGCCCTGGCCTGCGCGGCAGCGCGCGGCGCGAAGCCCGGCGCCTGCAGCAGCGGGCCGCCCACCGGCGCCGGGTCGTCGGTCCCCAGGCCGGCGGTGGGCCGGTAGAAGCGGTCTTCGGCATCCCGGTTCATCACGATGATGCTGATGCGGCGGTTCTGCGGCTCGGCCGGGTCCTTGCGGTTGAAGGGCTGGCTGCTGGCCAGGCCCAGCACCCGCAACACCCGCTCCTCGGTCAGTCCGCCGGCCACCAGCTCACGCCGCGAGGCATTGGCCCGGTCGGCCGACAGTTCCCAGTTGCTGTAGCCACGGTCACCGCCCGGAAAGGGCGTGGCATCGGTATGGCCTTCGAGGGTGAGCCGGTTGGGCACCTCCACCAACACACCGCCAATGGCCCGCAGCAACTCACGCATATAGGGTTTGACCACCGCGCTGCCCGAATCAAACATCGGCCGCGCCAGCTCGTCGACGATCTGGATGCGCAGCCCGTCGCGGGTCATGTCCATCTTGATCTGCGAGGCGTATTGGGCCAGCTTGGCGCTGTTCTTGAGCTCGCTCTCGACCTGCTCGCTCACTTCCTGCAGCTTGGCCGCCTCGGCTGCGCGCTGCTCGTGGCGCAGGGCCTGCAGGTTGACGGTGTTGCGCGGCGCATCCACATCGCCACGCTTGACCTGGCCGCCCGAGCGGGTCAAGTCCTGGCCACCGCCCTTGAGCACGCTGGACGAATCGCCCGAACCCGAGCCGCCATTGAGCAAGGCTACCTTGAGCGGGCTCTGGAAATAATCCGCGATGCCCTTCTTGTCGCCCTCGGTGGTGCTGCCCAGCAGCCACATCAGCAGGAAGAAGGCCATCATGGCAGTCACGAAGTCGGCATAGGCAATCTTCCACGCCCCGCCATGCGCTGCATGGCCGTTCTTCTTGATCTTCTTGATGATGATCGGTTGCAGCTTTTTCGCATCTCCCGCCATGGGTCATCCCTTCTGAATTGGCCCGACGCAGGACGCGCCCGAACAAGCAGCGCCGTAACCAAGCGGCCGCCGCAGAACCGGCTTCGCCGGGCCGCTGGCGGCGCCCCCCTGGGGGGGCTGAGGCCGGACACAAACGGCCTGCCGTTTGTGCCTGCCGAAGGGCCGGGCCGCTGGCCCGGCGCGGCCTGCAAGGACGCCGAAGGCGCTAAGGGGGGGGGCCACTATTTCTTCTTCACATGTTGTTCAAGCTCGCTGAAGCTCGGGCGGTCGCCCGAGAACAGCACCTTGCGGCCGAACTCGATCGCCACCTGCGGCGCATAACCCTGCATCGACGCGAGCAGGGTGGTCTTGATGCACTGGTATTCCTTGCCGGCATCCTCGACCTTCTGCTCAAGCAGGCCGCCCAGGGGCTCGACGAAGCCATAGGCCAGCAAGATGCCCAGGAAGGTACCGACCAGTGCCGAGGCGATCATGCCGCCCAGGATGGCCGGAGCCTGGCCCACCGAGCCCATGGTGTTGACCACGCCCAGCACCGCCGCCACGATGCCGAAGGCCGGCAGGCCGCCGGCCAGCCGGCCGATCGCCGCCACCGCGGCATGCTCCTCCTGGTGGTGGGTCTCGATCTCGCTGTCCATCAGGCTCTCGATCTCATGGGCGTTGAGGTTGCCCGAAACCATCATGCGCAGGTAGTCGGTGATGAATTCGCAGACATGATGGTCGGCACCCACCACCGGGTATTTCTGGAACAGCGGCGAGTTGTGCGGGTCCTCCACATCCTTCTCGATCGACATCAGGCCCTCCTTGCGGGCCTTCTGCAGAATGTCGAACATCAGGGACAAGAGCTCCATGTAGCGGGCCTTGCTGAACTTGCTGCCCTTGAAGCACTGCCCCAGGCCCTTGAGCGAGGCCTTGATCACCTTCATCTGGTTGTTGGCCAGGAAGGCGCCGATGGCCGAGCCGAAGATGGTGATCATCTCGAAGGGCAGCGCATGCAACACCACGGCGATGTTGCCGCCATGGAAGATGTACACGCCGAAAATGCAGACCATGGCGACGAGCCAGCCGACGATGACGAACATGGTGTGGGGCGATCAGTCTGAGTGCGCTCGCCGTCCCGGACGGGCAGGCTTCTTGGAGGGGTTATCGGCCGGCGGCCAGTCGGGTTGAGCAGCAGGCTCGCCCACCCGGTACAGCCAGACCGGCTTGCCGCCCGGCGGCCGCAGGCCAGCGTCCGGGGGGCGGCCCGGCACCTCAAACTCCAGGCTGGCCAGCCAGGCGCCCGGGGCCAGTTCGGCCTGGGCCTTGGCCCAGGCCCGGGCCATGCTCTCGGGCCGCTGGAACAGATAGACCAGGCCCAGGCCCTGCCAGCCTGCGGCCCACATATCGCCCTGACGCACGCGCGCCCAGGGGCAGCGCCACGCCGTGGCCAGGCGCAGCGGCCAACTCCATTCGATGCCCTCCAGCCGGGCCTGTGGCAGGGCCTGGCGCAGGGCCAGCAATCCGTGGCCCAGGCCGCAGCCGGCATCCAGCACCCGCGCACCCGGGGCCAGCCCGGTGGCCAGCTGCAGGCCGACCAGCGCAGCGCGCGGCGTGGGGAACAAGGGGGCGTCGCGCCAGGCCCGCAAGGGATAGGCCAGCAGCAGCAGGCCCAGCGGCAGCAGCCAAGCCCAGGCCGGAAGCGGCGCGCCGCCCGGCGTTGCTGCGGCCCAGCCACTGGCCAGCGCCGAGATCGGAAACCCGCCCGCCACCAGGCAGCGCCGCATCCAGCCCGCGTCCACCCAGACCCAGGCCGCCCCCAGGCCCAGCGCCGCAGCCGCCAGCAGGGCGCCAACGCTGCCCATGCCCGGGGCCCACTGCCGCAGGCCCAGGGCCAGCCCCCAGGCAGCCAGCCAGACCAGCAAGGCCGGCGCCGGCCAGGGCAGCCGAAGCGCACGCGGCCCGAGGCCCGAGCGCAGCGCATCGAGAGTTCTTTGCATGGGCCCAGTCTGCCGCAGCTGCAGCAGCAGCGATCCTGCAAAAAGCCGTGCGGATGGCGGCCGAACGTGCGGCAGCCGTGCGACACAAGAAAAAATGGGCGAGCTCCGTGAGGAGCCCGCCCATAAAGCACAGGGACTGTGCTAGGAGGAGACAAGCAAGAAATCAGTCCGAACAAGCCGCGCCCCAGGCGCGCAAAAACAATAACACCATTACGGCACAGGCCAGCTAGACCCGAGGCCCTGCGGCCCGGCCGCCAGCAAAAATCTCAGTCGACCAGGCATTCCTGCGCACTGGGCAGGCGGATGGCCCCGGCATTGCGGCCCTTGCCGGCGCGCGCCGGCGGTTTACACAACCCGCACACATAGTGGCGCGCGATCTCGTGCGGGTGGGTCACGAAGTGGCCGCCGCACTTGCTGCAGGCGGTCATGGTGAGCATGCCGTTGTCGACAAACTTGACCAGACGCCAGGCCCGCGTGACCGACAGCTGCGGCTCCAGCCCCTGGGCCCCCACCTGCTCGATGTACAGCTTGTAGGCCTTGATGATGCTGTCGATCTCGTCCAGCGCCGCGACCTTGTTCAGGTATTCGTGGATGTTGAGGAAGAGGCTGGCATGGATATTGGGCTGCCAGGTCATGAACCAGTCGGTCGAGAAGGGCAGCTGGCCCTTGCTGGGGCTCTTGCCGGCCACCTCTTTGTACAGGCGCAGCAAGCGCTCGTAGCTGAGGTCGGTCTCGCTTTCCAGCACCTGCAGGCGGGCGCCCAGACGGATCAACTCCACCGCCGTGTCGATCTGCTTGCTTTCGGTCAGGATGCTCTTGGATCGCATGGGGTTTTCTCCTTGGGGGCGCGGCGCAGGGGGGGCAGGATCAGGCAGCTTCCTGGTGGCGGCCGGCCAACAGGATGGAGGCATGCAGGCGCGACACGCTCTCGTTGGCCGCGCCCTTGCCGTGGCTGGTGAGCAGGCTCCAGACCAGCTCATCGTCGCACCGGATTCGGCACAGCAGGGTGTTGCCCGAGGCGATCTTCATCATCTGGGCCGGGGTCAGGGTGTCGATCATCGCGGCGTTGTCCTCGCTCAGGCCCAGGCGGAACAGGGCCTGGTCGCGGTCCGAGCGGATCAGGGTCTGGGCCAACATCAGGTAGGACAGATTGGCTTCGCGGATTTCGGCGAGAACTTGTTCGGTGTTCATGGGGTCGGGTCCGTTCGGTGATTCAGGGGTGGGGGCAGGGGGGGCTGGTGTGAGATGGACTTTAAGGACAGCAACAAGGTGGAAACATCAGGCCAATTCGCCAACTTGAGTCACGTCTTTTCCGTACCCGGCGTCAGGCAAATTCCTACACGCTGTCAGCCTGCGTCCCCACCCGGCGCCAAGGCTGCCGCCAGGCTGCAAAAGCAAGCCGTGAAAGCCGGCCTGTTCAGCGCATGGCAGCCCGGCGTTCTGCCTAGACTGGCATCTCCCGTTGGACCGGAGACCCCCGTCATGAATGCTGCCGTACTGGCCTCGCCCCTCACCCAGCCCAGCGCAGGTTTGCCGGCGGCCGCCCACGCCGTGCAGGCTGCACCTGCTGCAGGCTTGACATTGACGCTTGCCAACTGCGCCAGCGCCACCCGCGCGCTACTGCAGGCGGCCAGCCGGCGCGGCCAACTCGAGGACGCCAGCGCGGCCGCGCGCATTGCCCTGCCCTTCGCACCCCCGGGCTCGCCGCTGGCGGCGATGCTGGCCAGCCTGTCGGCTGCCCGCCCGACCCTGATGCAGCGCCCCGAGGAACACCGCCTCTATATGCTGCGCGCGGCCGACGGCAGCGCGCTGGGCCTGCTGCGCCTGCGCGACAGCGGCCAGGTCAGCTGCGTCGACGGCGCACCCGCCACGCATTGGGCCTTGAGCGAAGGCAATCTGGAATTGTCCACCGGTCACAACCTGCCCAGCGCCCGCTTCATGCTGTGCGGCGAACAGGCCGGCGCCGATGCCGGCAAGCGTATCTACCTGGGCGAGTCACTCGCCGACGGCGATCCGCAGGTGCTGCAGGAACTGGATTGCACCTATACCCGCCTGCGCCTGCTCGACCCGGAAATGGCCAGCCCCTTCTGCGGCCTCTATGGTGCAGCGGCCATGGTGCCCGCGACCCTGCCCGAGCGCTCGGTAATGCTGTTGACCTCACCCAACAGTGGCGCCGACGCACTGAGCGCCGCCCTGCAGCGGCAGGGCGTGGTGCACCTGGACGGCGAGCTGATGCATCCCCAGTCCATCGGCCTGGCCGATGGGCCGCTCGATACAGCCCAGGCCGGCGCGCTGCACAACCTTCGCACCAAGGACCCGGCCTGGTTCGCCCGCATGATGCTCAGCCGATCGCATGACCGCATGGGTCGCAAGCTGGCCGATGTGCCGGTGCGAGGCTTCACCCTGTCGGCCCTGCATTCACAGCCCATGCTGGACTGGGCCCTGGCAGATACCGCCCTGCGGGTAGTGCATGTGGTGCGCGGCAACTTGCTGGCCGAATTTGCAGACCTGCTGACCGACCACCTGGGCCTGGCCACCGACGCGCCCCTGCATTTCGAAGCCGAGCGATTCACCCGCTTCGTCGGCATGAAGCAACATTACCTGCAGGCGCTGCGTGCCCAACTGATGCAACGCAACGCCGATACCGTGGAGGTCGACGCCAGCCGCCTGAACCCCGCCACGATGGCCGAGCTACGCGGCTTCCTGCTGGACCAGCCGGTGCAGCCTGCCCTCGAGGGCGACGGCGTGGTGCTGTCGGTGGCGCCGGTGATCGAACGCTTCGACAACCCGGTGGCCGTGGCCGCCTGCCTGGCTGCCCTCGGCCAGGCAGACTGGGCCGGCCTGGAAGGCGGCAGCGCCGCCCTCGCCTGCTGAAACCCATCCGGCACGTTTCAGTCGCTGCCGGGCTCGCGCCTGGCTCTGGATTGGAATTGCCGCGTTGGGCTCGTTGCGGACCTTGCTTGTTGGCCTTGAAGCAGGCATTCGACGAACCCGGCGTGAGCGCCAGGCTGGCCTGGCGTGTTCTGCTCCGTGTCCCCCGCCGCCGGCAAGAACTTGCCGACGGCTCCTCCTCTACCTGCGCAGAACACGCCAGACCACCCTGGCGCTCCGGCACCG
>JANNZD010000290.1:0-4990 GCA_031410435.1 Betaproteobacteria bacterium
CGCCGCCGGCGGCATGTACGACGACACCATCCACGGCGCCGGCCTGATCACCGGCATCGGCCGCGTCGAGGGCCGCGAATGCATGATCGTGTGCAACGATGCCACCGTCAAGGGCGGCACCTACTTCCCGATCACGGTCAAGAAGCACCTGCGGGCCCAGGAGATCGCCGCGCAGAACCATCTGCCCTGCATCTACCTGGTGGATTCGGGCGGTGCCAATCTGCCCAACCAGGACGAGGTCTTCCCAGACCGCGACCATTTCGGCCGCATCTTCTACAACCAGGCCCGGCTGAGCGGCGCCGGCATCCCGCAGATCGCGGTGGTGATGGGCAGCTGTACCGCCGGCGGCGCCTATGTGCCGGCGATGAGCGACGAGACCATCATCGTCAAGAACCAGGGCACGATCTTTCTGGGTGGCCCGCCGCTGGTCAAGGCCGCCACCGGCGAGGTGGTCAGCGCCGAGGACCTGGGCGGCGGCGATGTGCACACCCGCCTGTCGGGCGTGGCCGACCACCTGGCCGACAACGACCTGCATGCGCTGGCGCTGGCGCGCCAGGCGGTGGGGCGGCTGAACCGCGTCAAACCGCAGCCGCTGGCGCTGCTGCCGGCCCGGCCGCCGCGCCATGCGGTGACCGAGCTGCACGGCGTGATCCCCACCGACACCCGCAAGCCCTATGACGTGCGCGAGGTGATCGCCCGCATCGTCGACGACAGCATCTTCGACGAGTTCAAGGCGCGCTACGGCGCCACGCTGGTCTGCGGCTTCGCCCACATCGAGGGCCTGCCGGTGGGCATCGTCGCCAACAACGGCATCCTGTTTGCCGAGAGCGCCAACAAGGGCGCGCACTTCATCGAGCTGTGCTGCCAGCGCAAGATCCCGCTGGTGTTTCTGCAGAACATCACCGGCTTCATGGTCGGGCGCAAGTACGAGAACGAGGGCATTGCCCGGGCCGGCGCCAAGATGGTCACTGCGGTGGCCTGCGCGGCGGTGCCCAAGTTCACGGTGATCATCGGCGGCAGCTTCGGCGCCGGCAACTACGGCATGTGCGGCCGCGCCTACTCACCCCGCATGCTGTGGATGTGGCCCAACGCGCGCATCAGCGTGATGGGCGGCGAGCAGGCCGCCAGCGTGCTGGCCACGGTCAAGCGCGACGGCATCGAGGGCCGGGGCGGCAGCTGGTCGGCCGACGAGGAGCAGGCCTTCAAGGACCCGATCCGCCAGCAGTACGAAGTGCAGGGCCATCCCTACTTTGCCAGCGCCCGGCTCTGGGACGACGGCGTGATCGACCCGGCCGACACCCGGCGGGTGCTGGCGCTGGGGCTGAGCGCAGCACTGAACGCGCCGATCCCGGAGACCAAGTTCGGCGTCTTCCGGATGTAAGCCGTGGCGGCCCGGCCGGCGCTTGCCCGCCGCGACCCGGTTCAGCCCAGGCCCGACCGATGAACCGCTCCGCCCGGGGCGCGCAGGAGTAGCGACTATGGACACCGCCAGCTTCACCACCGGCCACTTGCTGGCCATTGCCGCCGCGCTGGGCTGGGCCAGCGGCCTGCGCCTGTACCTGGTGGTCTTCCTCACCGGCCTGGCCGGCAGCCTGGCCTGGGTCTCGCTGCCGCCCGGCCTGCACTTGCTGCAGAACCCGCTGGTTTTGGGGGCCGCCGGCCTGATGCTGGCGCTGGAGTTCTTTGCCGACAAGATCCCCGGCCTGGATTCGGTCTGGGACGCGCTGCATGCGGTGGTGCGCATCCCTGCCGGCGCGGCATTGGCAGCCTCGGTGTTCGGCGGCGATCAGGCCACCTGGGCCACCGTGGCGGGCTTGCTGGGCGGCACGCTGGCGGCAACCAGCCAGGTCAGCAAGGCCACCACCCGGGCGGCGGCCAATACCTCGCCCGAGCCCTTCTCGAACATCGGCCTGTCCCTGCTGGGCGACGCTGCGGTGCCCACCATGCTCTGGCTGTCCTGGTCGCATCCGCTGTGGGCTGCGCTGGCGCTGCTGCTTGCGGTGGTGCTGATGGTGGGCGTGACCTGGCTGCTGTTGAAGTTCCTGAAATCGCTGATTCGCGGGCTGCGCGGACGCTTGGGCGGCGCGCAGGCGCCCGCATGAGAAAGAGACACCATGTTCAAGAAGATCCTGATAGCCAATCGCGGAGAGATCGCCTGCCGGGTGGCCACCACTGCCCGGCGACTGGGCATCCGCAGCGTGGCGGTGTACTCCGAGGCTGACCTGGATGCGCTGCATGTGCGGGCCTGTGACGAGGCGGTGCTGATCGGCGGCCCGGCCCCGCGCGACAGCTATCTGCGCGCCGACCGCATCCTGCAGGTGGCCCTGGCCACCGGTGCCCAGGCAGTGCACCCGGGTTATGGCTTTCTTTCAGAGAACCAGGGCTTTGCCCAGGCTTGCGCCGATGCGGGAATCGTCTTCATTGGGCCGCCGCCGTCGGCGATTGCAGCCATGGGCAGCAAATCAGCGGCCAAGACCCTGATGGAGAAGGCCGGCGTGCCGCTGGTGCCGGGCTACCACGGCGCTGACAACGACCCCGCGCTGCTGGCCACCGAGGCCGGCCGCATCGGCTACCCGGTGCTGATCAAGGCCAGCGCCGGCGGCGGCGGCAAAGGCATGCGCCGGGTCGACCGGGCCGAAGACTTTGCCGCTGCCCTGGCCTCATGCCAGCGCGAGGCCCGGTCCAGCTTTGGCGACGACCATGTGCTGGTCGAACGCTATGTCACCCGGCCGCGCCATATCGAGATCCAGGTGTTTGGCGACAGCCTGGGCGGCTGCATCCACCTGTTCGAGCGCGATTGCTCGGTGCAGCGCCGCCACCAGAAGGTGCTGGAAGAAGCGCCAGCGCCCGGCATCAGCCCGGCCCGGCGCGCCGAGATGGGCGCGGCCGCCGTGGCCGCAGCCCAGGCGGTGGGCTATGTGGGCGCCGGCACGGTCGAGTTCATCGCCGAGGAGGTGGACGACGGCGACCTGCGCTTCTATTTCATGGAGATGAACACCCGGCTGCAGGTCGAGCATCCGGTGACCGAGGCGATCACCGGCCTGGACCTGGTGGAGTGGCAGTTGCGGGTGGCTGCCGGCCAGCCGCTGCCGCTGCGCCAGGACCAGCTGCAGATCACCGGCCATGCCATCGAGGCCCGCATCTGCGCCGAGAACCCGGACGCCGGCTTCCTGCCGGCCACTGGCCGGCTGGATGTGCTGCGCTGGCCGGCGCATGTGCGCTTCCAGCGCGGCAACGCCGATTGCGCGGTGCGGGTAGACGCCGGGGTGGGCGAAGGCGATGCGATCAGCCCGCATTACGACTCGATGATCGCCAAGCTGATCGTCTGGGGCGACAACCGGGCCCAGGCCCTGGCCCGGCTCGACGCCGCGCTGGCCGAAACCCATGTGGTGGGCCTGCACACCAATGTGGCCTTTCTGCGTCGGGTGGTGGCCTGCACCGCCTTTGCCACCGCTGATCTGGACACCGCCCTGATCGAACGCGAGCGCGCGGTCCTGCTCGACCAGCCGGCGCTGGCGCTGGAGGTGGCCGCCGCCGGCGTGCTGGCCCTTACCCTGGCCCAGGAGGCCGAGCTGGAAAGCGCCGACCCTTGGTCACGCCGCGACGGCTGGCGCCTGCAGGGCGGGGCGCGCCGCCATTTCGACCTGGAGCATGCCGGCGCGCTGCACCCGGTGGCGCTGGTGCGGCCGCACAGCACCGCCAGCGATGGCCGCCTGCTGCTGCAGACGGCAGCAGGCGAATGGCCCCTGGCGGCGCGCCAAGGGGCCGATGGCCGCTTCGATGTGGGCCTGGCCGATCGGCGCCTGACCCTGTCGGTGTATGCCCGGGGCGACCGGGTGGCGGTGTTCGCACCCGAGGGCAGCGCGGTGCTGCGCCAGATCGATGCGATTGCCCAGGCCGGTGAGGGCAGCGCCGAGGCCGGCCGGCTGACCGCGCCGATGCCGGGCAAGGTGATCGCGTTTCTGGTCGCGGCCGGCGACAGCGTGACCCAGGGCCAGGCCCTGGCGGTGATGGAGGCGATGAAGATGGAGCACACCCTGCATGCGCCGCGCGACGGGGTGGTGGCCGAGTTGCTGTATGCCGTGGGCGACCAGGTGGCCGAGGGCGGTGAGCTGCTGCGCCTGGCGGACTGATTGCCGGGCGGACTGCGGGCGGGGCAGTTTGCACGGCGCCTGGCCGGGCCGGCCGGCCCTCAATGCCGGCGCCAGCCGGCCCACCAGCGCAGCAGCCGGGACACCGCGGTGGCGGCCGGTGGCGGCAGCCGGGGCCGGGCGGGGGGCAGGCCGGGCCGGGTATCGGCGTCGGCCGGGCCGAAGGCGCTGCCGGCAGCCGGGGCCGCTTGCAAAGCGGTCAGGTCCATCGGCGCCGAGCGGGCGTGCGCAGGCAGGTGTTCGTCCGACAGCGTGGGCAGGCTGGCCTGCGGCAGGCTGCGCCATTGCGCGGCCAGGCCGGGCAGGTTGGTGCCAGGGCAGGCGTCGCAGACCAGCAGCACGTCGCGCACATAACGCGCATCGCCGACCATGCGCTCGATCTCGATCTCGTGGTCGATCTCGCGCAGCAGGCTGGCATGCATCTGGCGGGCAATCGGCAGCAGGCCGGGTGGCAGGGACATGCCCGGGATTGTGCGGTGCGGCGCCCGGCTTTTGGCAGGCCCGGGGGCATCGGCATGGCGCCGATAATCCAGCCGACCCCTGTTGGAGACCGACCATGATTCCTGAGCATGTCACCCTGGTGGATGTGGGCCCGCGCGACGGCCTGCAGAACGAGGCCCAGCCGGTGCCCGCCGCCGTCAAGGTCGAACTGGTGCACCGCCTGCAGGACGCCGGCCTGCGCGAGATCGAGGTCACCAGCTATGTCAGCCCCAAATGGGTGCCGCAGATGGCCGACAACGCCCAGGTGATGGCGGCGGTGCGGCGCCTGCCGGGGGTGCGCTACAGCGTGCTGGTGCCCAATATGCTGGGCCTGCAGGCCGCGCTGGCGGGCTGGCAGC
>JANNZD010000291.1:0-3843 GCA_031410435.1 Betaproteobacteria bacterium
CGAGATCGGCGTCGACACCGGTGGCAGCAACGTGCAGTTCTCGGTGAACCCGCAGAACGGGCGGCTCATCGTCATCGAGATGAACCCGCGCGTGTCGCGCTCGTCTGCTTTGGCGTCGAAGGCGACGGGTTTCCCGATTGCCAAGGTCGCCGCCAAGCTGGCCGTGGGCTACACGCTGGACGAACTGCGCAACGACATCACCGGTGGCGCGACGCCGGCCAGCTTCGAGCCCAGCATCGACTACGTGGTCACGAAGATTCCGCGCTTCGCCTTCGAGAAATTCCCGGCCGCCGACCCGCACCTGACGACCCAGATGAAGTCGGTGGGCGAGGTGATGCCGATGGCCTCGACGATCTCGTCGCGGTCGCTCTCCTGGCAGCCGGTGCGCTCGGTCAGGCCGTCGATGCCGGTCTCCAGGCCGCGCAGGGCCTTCTGGAAGCTTTCCTGGAAGGTGCGGCCCATCGCCATCACCTCGCCCACCGACTTCATCTGGGTCGTCAGGTGCGGGTCGGCGGCCGGGAATTTCTCGAAGGCAAAGCGCGGGATCTTGGTGACCACATAGTCGATCGATGGCTCGAAGGAAGCCGGCGTGGCGCCGCCGGTGATGTCGTTGCGCAACTCGTCCAGCGTGTAGCCCACCGCCAGCTTGGCGGCGATCTTGGCGATCGGGAAACCGGTGGCCTTGGACGCCAGCGCCGACGAGCGCGAGACCCGCGGGTTCATCTCGATGACGACCATGCGGCCGTCCACCGGGTTGATCGAGAACTGCACATTGGAGCCACCGGTGTCGACGCCGATCTCGCGCAGGATCGCGATCGAGGCATTGCGCAGCAGCTGGTATTCCTTGTCGGTCAGGGTCTGGGCCGGGGCCACGGTGATCGAGTCACCGGTGTGGATGCCCATCGGGTCGAGGTTCTCGATGGCGCAGACGATGATGCAGTTATCAGTGCGATCACGCACCACCTCCATCTCAAACTCTTTCCAGCCGATCAGCGATTCCTCGATCAGCAGCTCCTTGGTCGGCGACAGGTCGAGGCCGCGCTTGCAGATCTCTTCGAATTCCTCCGGGTTGTAGGCGATGCCGCCGCCGGTGCCGCCCAGCGTGAAGCTGGGGCGGATCACCATCGGGAAGCCGGCGCCCTGGATCTCGGCATTGATGCGCTTCTGCACCGCCCAGGCCTGGTCCAGCGAATGGGCGATGCCCGACCGGGCCGAGCCCAGGCCGATCTTGGTCATCGCGTCCTTGAACTTGAGGCGGTCTTCGGCCTTCTCGATCGCGGTTTCGTTGGCGCCGATCATCTCGACGCCGTACTTGGCCAGCACCCCGTGGTGGTGCAGGTCGAGCGCGCAGTTCAGCGCCGTCTGGCCGCCCATGGTGGGCAGCACCGCCATCTTGTCGTCGGGGAAGGCCAGCCGCTCCTTGGCAATGATCTGCTCGACCACCTGCCAGGTGATGGGCTCGATATAGGTCACGTCCGCCGTGTCGGGGTCGGTCATGATCGTCGCCGGATTCGAATTCACCAGGACGACCCGGTAGCCCTCCTGGCGCAGCGCTTTGCAGGCCTGGGCGCCGGAGTAGTCGAACTCGCAGGCCTGGCCGATGATGATCGGGCCGGCGCCAATGATGAGGATGGATTTCAGGTCGGTGCGCTTAGGCATTCTTCTTCTCCGCTTGCGCGCTCATCAGTTGGGTGAAGCGGTCGAACAGGTAGGCGATGTCATGCGGCCCGGGCGAGGCCTCGGGATGGCCCTGGAAGCAGAAGGCCGGCCGGTCGGTGCGGGCCAGGCCTTGCAGGGTGTGGTCGAACAGGCTGACATGGGTGGGCCGCAGATTCGGCGGCAGGCTGGATTCGTCCACCGCAAAACCATGGTTCTGGCTGGTGATCGAGACCCGGCCGCTGTCCAGGTCCTTGACCGGGTGGTTGGCGCCATGGTGGCCGAACTTCATCTTGAAGGTCTTGGCGCCCGAGGCCAGGGCCATGATCTGGTGGCCCAGGCAGATGCCGAAGGTGGGGATGCCGGCATCGATCAGCGTGCGGGTGGCGGCGATCGCGTATTCGCAGGGCTGGGGGTCGCCCGGACCGTTGGACAGGAAGATGCCGTCCGGCTGCAGCGCCAGCGCCTCGGCGGCCGGGGTCTGGGCCGGCACCACGGTGATGCGACAGCCGCGGCTGGCCAGCATGCGCAGGATGTTGCGCTTGACGCCGAAGTCATAGGCCACGACATGAAACCTCGGCGCGCTGATCTCGCCGTAGCCGCTGCCCAGCGTCCATTCAGTCTCGGTCCAGGTGTAAGCCTGCGCCGCCGACACCACCCGCGCCAGGTCCTGGCCGGCCATGTTCGGTGCGGCTCGGGCCCGGGCGACAGCCGCGTCACGGTCGGCCTGGACTACCGTGGCGCCCGCCGCGAAAGTGGCGATGCAGCCGTTCTGGGCGCCTTGGCTGCGCAGCACCCGGGTCAGCCGGCGGGTGTCGATCCCGGCGATGGCCACCGTGCCCTCGCGCCGCAGGTAGGCGTCCAGGGTCAGGCTGGCGCGGAAATTGGACATGCGCACCGGCAGGTCCTTGATGATCAGGCCAGCCGCATGCACCCGGGACGCTTCGACGTCCTCGTCGTTGACACCGTAATTGCCGATGTGCGGGTAGGTCAGGGTGACGAGTTGCTGGCAGTAGCTGGGGTCGGTGAGGATCTCCTGGTAGCCGCTGAAGGCGGTGTTGAACACCACTTCGCCCACGGTGACACCAGACGCACCGATGGAATTGCCCTGAAAGACCGTGCCGTCTGCGAGTGCGAGGATTGCGGGGGGCAGGAGGGGCAGCAAGGGGATGACTCCGGAAGTCGCGCGCGCCCAGCTTCACTTGACGGGCCGCGTCGCAAGACGCCGCCCCGGGAAGTCCGGTGGGGAAACTTCGCAGGAGTTTCGCTAGGCTGCAGGTGGTGGCAGGTAAACCTTCGAATTATAGCCCTACCGGGTTTGCCCGGATGCCTGGCCGCTCCTCTGCGTCCCAGGCGCGGCCTGCCTGCGCGTTCCGCCTCCGACCGGGGCGGTAATGGTGGGCTTTCCCTGGGCATTTCCGGGGTAGCGCCGCTGTTTACTGGCCTGAACATGGAACTTACAATGCGATTGCGGCTCAGAGTCGCTGTCGTAACAACCACTGGAGCTTTCATGAACGAACAAAGCCTGCAAACCTTTTCCGGCCTGGCCGGCTCAGGCTCGCTGGCCGCAGACCGCAACCGCGTGCTGCGCAACACCTATTGGCTGCTGGCGCTGTCGATGGTGCCCACGGTGCTGGGTGCCTGGATCGGTGTGACCACCGGCATCACCATGGCGCTGGGTGCCGGCATGAGCGCGGTGGTGTTCCTGGCGGGCGCCTTTGGTTTCATGTTCGCGATCAACAAGACCAAGGATTCGTCCGCTGGCGTTTACGTGCTGCTGGCCTTCACCTTCTTCATGGGCCTGATGCTGGCGCGCATGCTGTCGATGATCCTGGGCTTCAAGAACGGCTCGTCGCTGATCATGACGGCCTTCGGCGGCACGGCAGTGGTCTTCCTGGGCATGGCCACGCTGGCCAGCGTGATCAAGCGCGACTTGACCAATATGGGCAAGTTCCTGTTTGTCGGCGCGCTGATCCTGCTAGTGGCGGGCATCGTCAACATCTTCATGCAGTCCACCGCGATGATGATGACGCTGTCGGTGCTGGCCATCGTGATCTTCTCGGGCTTCATGCTGTTCGACATCAAGCGCGTGATCGACGGCGGCGAGACCAACTACATCAGCGCCACGCTGGCGATCTACTTAGACATCTACAACGTGTTCCAGAGCCTGCTCGCCATCCTGGGCAT
>JANNZD010000292.1:0-6787 GCA_031410435.1 Betaproteobacteria bacterium
CTGTGGGGCACCGACACCCTGGTCACCGTCAACCCGCATGTCTACAAGCAGCTGGGCTACAAGGTCGACGATCTGCTGCCGGTGGCCATCGGCACCAGCTTCAGCCAGACGCTGGTGTGCCATCCGGCGGTGGGCGTCAAGACCCTGGCCGAGCTGGTGGCCAGGGCCAAGGCCGGCAAGCTGGCCTATGCCTCGGGCGGCGCCGGCGTGCCTGGCCATTTGTCGATGGAGCTGCTGCAGCACACCCTGGGCTTCGACATGCAGCATGTGCCCTACAAGGGCCCGGCCCCGGCGATGCAGGATGTGCTGGGTGGTCAGGTGCCGTGCGGCCTGCTGGCCGGGCCCACGGTGCTGCCCCAGGTGCGCGCCGGCAAGCTGCTGGCGAGTGGGGCGCAGTGGCGCGGCGTATCAAGCTGGGGCTGGACTGACCGCGCGCGTCGGACCTCGACAATCGGGTGGATGGCCGGCCCGGCAGGCGCGGTCCCAGGGGATTGACAGCCAAGGAGCCGCAGCAACACTGGAGCGCGGTGCGGAATCCGCCGTGCCCTTGCCGCCCTCACCGCCGCGCCGCCTTGCCTGGGCCGGCCCTCCGGAATCTCCCATGATCCACACCCTTTGGCATCGCGCCTGGTCGCTCGCGGCGCTCGGCCTGGTCTCAGTCTGGGCGCAGGCCGCCGAAACCGAATGCGGCGGCCTGCCGCCGCGTGTTTCCTTCGTGCAGTTCTCATCGCCCAATATCGCCACCGCGCCGCCGACCCTGCTGACGATCAAGGGCAAGCTCAGCCAGCCGCAACAACGCGACGCCCAGGGCGAATGCAGCGACAGTCCGGGCCGCAAGCTGCCGGCGGTGGTGATCCTGCATGGTTCGTCGGGGGTCGATTCGCGTGGCGATTTCTACGAGGCCGCGCTCAATGCCGCAGGCATCACCACGCTGCAGATCGACATGTGGGAAGCGCGCGGCGTCGGCGGCGGCGCTGACCGCCCGGCGGCCCCCATCCTGACCACACCCGATGCCTTCTCAGCGCTGGCCTTTCTGGCTGCACGCCAGGATGTCGATGCCCATCGCATCGGCGTGCTCGGCTTCTCCTGGGGCGGGGTGAACAGCCTGGCGGCGGCCGAGCGGCTGTATGCCGGCTGGTTCGGCGGCGGCCGCCAGTTCAAGGCCCATGTGGCCCATTACCCGGTGTGCTACGCCGCCAATGCGGTGATCCCTGGGCTGCCCTCAGCGGCGCAGTTGGGCACGCAATTCCTGAATCTCACGGGCGCGCCGGTGCTGATCCAACTCGGCAGCCAGGACGGCTACGACAACGGCGCCGCGCGTTGCCGTGCGCTGGCTCAGGCGGTGAACCCGTCCAACGCCAACGCGGTCGAGGTGGTGGCCTATGGCGGTGCACAGCATGCGTTTGACCGCTTGATGGTGCCCATCGTCGTCAGTGACCCCTTCGCCGATGAAGGCAGCTATTTCGCCACTGGCGTCGTGCCGCGGGTGACACTTGCGCCCGATGTGGCGCGGGCCCGGGCCGCGAGGGTCCGCGCCGTCAGCTTTTTCGTGCGCCAGTTGTAGCCCGCTTTCACGGCGCGCTGGCTGCGGCCGATATGCACCAGCGGCTGGCGGCCCAGCCGCACCGCCAGCACCGCTGCGCTGGTGCCTGCGAATCGTCTCGCCGACGATGGCGATGCGCAGCGCGGCCTGATCGGGCGTGGGCATGGGCGTGCGGCTGTGGACAGCGCAAACAACGGGCCCGCGCCGCGCAATATCCACCCGGCCGGCCGCACGGCGGGCTGGCCCCGGCCGGCGCCGATCGGCGCAGGGCCGCCGCGCCGCCGGAGCGTCAGGGGGCGCCGCGGCGTGAGATCTTGCCGGAGGGGCCGAAAGAAGGCACTCAAGCCACCCCGAACTAGGGGTGACGCGGCTTGCCCGGCCAGGGCCCCATGGTACGTTTCAGCGTTTCTTGCAAACGATGCCACCGGAGTCCTTGGCAAGTGAACCTGTCCCAGCATGTTGTGATTGACCGGGACGGTGGCCTGCCCAGCAGCCAGATTCACCGCCTGGCGCAAGACCGTTTCAACCGTCTCTGGCTGGCCGGGCCCAGCGGCCTGTGCTGCTACGACGGCCACCGGGTGCGCACCACTGACCGGCGCCAGGGTCTGCGTTGTGCCGGCCTGCGCACGGTGGCGGTGGGCGCGGACGACCGGGTCTGGATCGGCACCGACCTCGGCGCCGAGGCGATCAGCCTGGACGGCAAGGTGCTGCCGGTGATGCCCGAGTCGCCCTGGCCCTTCGGCCTGGTCAGCTGCGTGGCCACGGGCAGCGGCCAGGTGTGGCTGGGCACGGCGCAGGGCCTGGTGCAGGTGGTCGCGCCGGGCGACGCGGCCGGCCTGGGCCGGCACCTGGACATCGGCTATGTGCGCGATTTGCTGCGGCTGGATGCGTCGCGGCTGGTCGCGGTCTCGGCGCACCAGGGCCTGGTGCTGGTGGACGACAGCGGCAGCCAGGCCCTGGCATTGCCCCGGGGCATGGACCCGGCCGCCGTCCGGCGCGTGGCATTGACCCCTAATGGCGGCCTGGTGGTGGCGGCCGCGCGGCGGGTCTGGTTGTTCGACCGGCACCGGCAGGCGCTGGGCGTGGGCACCGAGGTGCCTGGCCTGGCCGAGGTCGACGCGGTAGCCGCCCAGGGCCTGCAGGTCTGGGTGGCCGCCGGTAGCGCGGTCTTTGGCTATCTGCGCGATGACGCCGGCGCACTGCGGCTGGTCTACCAGTCGCAGGCCGCGGGCAAGGTCAATGACCTGCTGATCGACGGCTGGGGCAATGTCTGGGTGGCCACCGACACCGCCGGCGTGGCCCGCATCAGCGGCCTGCGCGATGCCTTGCAGCGCCTGCCGCTGGAGGCGGCGGTGTATGTGATCCGGCCCGACGGCGCCGGCGGCCTGCAGGTGGGCGGTGACGGTTTCGCAGCCCACCTGCAATTCGGCCAGGACGGGCCGGTCCTGCTGCAGCATGCCAAGTTGCCCAGCACGGTCTGGGATATGGTGCTCGACCCCAGCGACGGGGCCTGCTGGCTGGCCACCCAGGCCGGCCTGTACCGGGCCGCCGCCGATGGCTTGCCCGAACGCTGGCGGGCCGGTGACGCCTTGCTCTCGCTGCCCTGCCGGGTGGTGCTGCCGCGCGACGGCGTGCTGTGGGTGGGCACCCTGCGCGGCCTGGTCAGGCTGGCGGACGGGGTGGCCGAGGCCGTGACCTGCCCCGATGGCATGTCCCTGGGCTATGTCTACAACTTGCAGGTCGACGCCGAGGGCCGGCTCTGGGTCGGCACCCTGGGCCGCGGCCTGTGGCGCGAGGGCCCCGCCGGCCTGGCGCCGGTGCTGGGCGGCCCGCTGACTGCCAATGCCAACACCTATGCGGTGGCGATGGGGCCGCTGCCGGGCCAGGTGCTGGTCTTGCAGGACGAGCGCATCGTCCTGCTGCAGGGCGATGAGGCCCCGCGCCTGCTGGCCTGCGAGTACCCGGTTGCCGGCTGGGCCGCAGTGTGGCTGGACCGTGACCGGGTGGCCATCGGCGCCAGCGACGGCCTGCGCATCGTCGATTGCCGCAAGGGTCAGGTCGAGCAGCGCATCAATGCCCTGTTCGACCCGGCGGTATGGGAGTTCACCAACAACCGGGCCCTGATGCGCGGCCCCGACGGCCGCCTGTATTGCGGCCTGAACGGCGGCCTGGTGGCGGTGGATCTTGCTGCCCTGGCGGGTTTTTGCGCGCCACCCCTGGTGGCACTGGGCCAATTGCTGTGGCAGGGCGCGCAGGCCAGCCAGGTCGGCCCCTGGACCGAGGTGGACCCGGGCAAATGGTCTTTCGAAGCCGAGGTCTTCTGTGCCTGGCTGCTCGATGAGCAGCGCGTGCGCTTCCAGTTCCGGCTCACCGGTTTCGAGGCCGACTGGTCGCCGCCTACGCGCCAGGCGGCGATCCGCTACAGCTCCTTGCCGCCCGGCGACTACCTGCTGCAGGCCCAGGCCCATTCACCGCTGACCGGCACGGGCGACTGTGTCACCTTGCTGCGCCTGCGCGTGCGCGCCCGGCCGCTGCAGGCCCTGATGCGGGCCGCTGCCGCCGCCTATGACCGGCTGTTCGGCCTGCATCTGCGCAACCGCCATCTGTTGCAGCGCCATGCCGAGCTGCAGGCCGAGGTGCTGGCCCGGCGCCAGGCCGAATCACAGCTGGAACAGCACCGCGCCAGCCTGGAATTGCAGGTGCATGAGCGCACCCGTGAGCTGCTGGGCGCGCGCGACGAAGCCCAGCGCGCCAACCGGGCCAAGAGCGAGTTCCTGTCGCGCATGAGCCATGAGCTGCGCACCCCCTTGAATGCCATCCTCGGCTTCGCCCAGCTGATGGGGATCGACCCCACGGTCAGCAGCCGGCATCGCAGCTTCGTCGACGAGATGCTGCACGCCGGCCAGCACCTGCTGGCGCTGGTCAACGACGTGCTGGACCTGGCCCAGATCGAGGCCGGCGCGGTGACGCTGTCGCTGCAGGCGGTGCAGGTGGCGCAGCTGGCGGACGAATGTCTGCAGATGATCGGGCCGGCGGCGCGCACCCGCAGCATCCAACTGGCCGTGCAGATCGACCCCGCACTGCGGGTCATCGCCGACCGCACCCGCTTGCGCCAGGTGCTGATCAACCTGCTGTCCAACGCCATCAAGTACAACCAGGTCGGCGGTTGGGTGCGCGTCGAGGCCGGCCCGGTCGAGCCCGGCAAGCTGCTGCTCAGCGTGGTCGACGGCGGCAGCGGCATCCCGCTGGAGCGCCAGGCCGAGCTGTTCCAGCCCTTCAACCGCCTCGGCGCCGAATTCGGCCCGGTTGAAGGCACCGGCATCGGCCTGGCCATCGTGCGCCAGCTGCTGGACCTGATGGACGGCCGGGTAGGGGTGCACAGCCAGCCCGGCCTGGGCAGCCGCTTCTGGCTTGAGCTGCCCGCCGCCGTGGCCAGTGAGGCCAGGCCGGCGGCCGCCTTGCTGCCACTGCCGGCGCCGCTGAAGCACGCCGCCACGGTGTTGTATGTGGAGGACAACCCGGCCAACCAGCGCATCGTTGCGCATGTGATCGCGCGCCATCCCCGCCTGCAGTTGCTGATGGCGGCGACCGGGCAGGAGGGCCTGGCGCTGGCCCGCAGCCAGCGCCCCCAGCTGGTGCTGCTGGACCTGCAGTTGCCCGACCTGGACGGCTATGCGGTGATGCGCGCCTTGCGTGCCGACCCGCGCACTGCCGACATCCCGGTGGTGGCGGTGACCGCTTTTGCCATGCCCAGCGACATGCTGCGCAGCGAGCAATCGAGTTTTGCCGAGCACATGGTCAAGCCCATCGACATTGCCGGCTTCGACCGCATGCTCGAGCGCTGGCTGCCGGAAGTGGCGCCGGCCGCCTCGGGCCCGGTCGGCGGCGCTGACGGCGCTGGCGGGCTGACGGTCAGCGCGCCTGCAAGGTGATGTGCAAGACCCGGGCCAGCCGGCAGGCGCATTCGCGCAGCGCCGGAATCTGTGAATTTGCGCCCTGCTGCAGGCAGTCACAGGCATATGCCGGGTCGGCTTGCAGCCGCTCGACATGCACCCGGCGCCCATCGCCGGCCATCAACCACTTGAAATCAATGATCTCCACCAGGCTCAAGGCGCGGGCAGGGCTGGCAAGGGCGGTGAAGTTCATCGGGGTCAAAGGAGAGCGGGTTCCAGCTTAACGTCGCAGCATTGTCCAGGGCTGACAGCCGCCTGATCGCGCGTCGCATCGCTTTAGAGTGTCATCCCTTGTTGCGCCGTGCCAACACTGCGTCGCTGAGGGTCTGCAGCAGGTCCACCGAGTCGTCCCAGCCGATGCACGCGTCGGTGATGCTCTGGCCGTAAACCAGCCGGGCCGGGTCGTCCTTGCCCGGGCTGAACTTCTGCGCCCCGGCCTGCAGATGGCTCTCCACCATCACGCCGACGATGCAGCGGTTGCCAGCGGCCATCTGGCCGGCCACGTCGCGCGCCACCTCGACCTGGCGCTGGTGCTGCTTGCTGCTGTTGGCATGGCTGAAGTCGATCATCAGCTGGCAGGGCAGCTTGGCGTCCTGGAGCTCGGCGCAGGCTGCGGCCACGCTGGCGGCGTCGTAGTTGGGTGACTTGCCGCCGCGCAGGATCACATGACAGTCCTTGTTGCCCTTGGTCTGCACGATGGCCACCTGGCCGTTCTTGTGCACCGACAGGAAATGGTGCGGGCGAGAGGCGGCCTGGATCGCGTCGGTGGCGATCTTGAGGTTGCCGTCGGTGCCGTTCTTGAAGCCAATCGGTGCGCTCAGGCCCGAGGCCAGTTCGCGGTGCACCTGGCTCTCGGTGGTGCGCGCGCCGATCGCGCCCCAGCTGATCAGGTCGCCGATGTACTGCGGGCTGATGGTGTCGAGAAACTCGCTGCCCGCCGGCACGCCCAGGCGGTTGATGTCGACCAGCAACTGGCGCGCGATGCGCAGGCCTTCGTGGATGCGGTAGCTCTCGTCCAGGTAGGGGTCGTTGATCAGCCCCTTCCAGCCCACCGTGGTGCGCGGCTTCTCGAAGTACACGCGCATCACCACTTCGAGCTCGCCCTGGTACTGGTCGCGCAGCGGCTTCAGGCGGCGGGCGTAGTCGATGGCGGCGGCCGGGTCGTGGATGCTGCAGGGGCCGATGATGACCAGCAGCCGGTCATCGTCACCCGACATGATCTGGCGGATCGCCTGGCGCGTGTCCTTGATCAGGCTCTCGATCGGCGTGCCGGCAATGGGGAAGAAGCGGA
>JANNZD010000293.1:0-5706 GCA_031410435.1 Betaproteobacteria bacterium
CGCCGAGCGTGTTCACGCAGACCGCCACCGGGCCCTGGTAGCCCTGCGACACCGACAGCGATTCAGCGAACTTGGACTTCTGGATGTTCTTCTGGAAGGCCGGCACGGCAATCGCCGCGAGGATGCCGATGATCGCCACGACGATCATCAGCTCGATCAGGGTAAAACCCTGTTGGGCACGTTTCATTGCGGTCTCTCCTTGGGGATGGGTGGGGGGCAGTGTTGAGGTATCGGGTTACTGCACCAGAACCTTTGCAGGGTCCGTGCCAGGGGGGTGGCGGTCGGCTTGAGGTGGATTTCCGGGTCAAAAGTCACAGGTGCTGCGGACCCTGGCCAATTTCTGTCACTCCGGCCCGGGGCGCAGGTGACGATTCTTGTCAGCTGCGACGTTTCAGGTCACCTGCATGTGCTGGCCAGCGCTGAGCGCGCGCACCTGGTGGCGCTGGTCCAGCGCGCTGATCTCGCTCATCACCGCGTCCAGCTCACCGGGCTTGATGTGGGTGATGAAGACCTCGACGCCCTGGGCCAGATGGGCCAGCTCGCGCCCCAGCGCCGCCGGGTGCAGGTGGCGGCTGACATGGGCCAGCCGGTGCTCGTCATTGCGGAAGGCGGTCTCGATCACCAGGCTGCCCACCGGCAGCTCACGCAGGCGCCGCCACAGTGCCGGGTTGGGGGCGGTGTCGCCGGTGAAGACCCAGCAGCGGGTCGGCCCGAGCACCGCGAAACCCACCGCCGGCACGGTGTGCAGCGCGGGCAGCACCTCGATCCGGCGTGTGCCGAACTGCAGCACATCGCCGGTCTCGAAGGCGTGCAGCGACAGGATCGGCCGCTCGGGTGTGGGCAGGCGGGTGAAATCGGGCCAGATCGCGCCATTGAACACATGCGCGCGCAAGGCCGCCAAGGTGGCCGGCAGCGCATGCACCCGGATCGGCGGCCGGCCCACGCGGCGCCGCATCACGCTGTCGGCCAGCAGCGGCACGCCCAGCACATGGTCGAGGTGGGAGTGGCTCAAGACCACATCGTCGATGCGGGCCAATTCGTCCAGCGTCAGATCGCCGACGCCGGTGCCGGCATCGATCAATACATCGTCATCGAGCAGGAATGCCGTGGTGCGACAGCCCGCCGCAATCGAACCGGAGCAGCCTAGGACGCGAATTTGCATGGCGTGGATTGAGCCGTCCTGACCTGGCCGATGGGAACAGTGCCCGGCCGCAGATGCCGGCGAAGCGGGGACCGAATCGTGAAGCCTCAGCGCCGCCCGCGCAAGGTCTGGGTCAGCAATTTCTGCACGACCGGAGGGTTTGTTAGCAAGTAGTGGTGATTTGCCGAGAACAAAATCACGCCAGCCGGCAGTGACCGGCGCCGCCGAGGCGCAACGGCGGCGCGCGCCTCAGCCGTGCACGAACTGCATCTGGGTGCCCGCCAGCTCGATCATGTCGCCGTTGTTGAGCGGTGCGGTTTCGGTAGCCAGCGGCACCCCGTTGATGCTTGGCCGCTGCGCGCCTTCCACATGCGCCAGCACATAGCCGGTGGGGCGCTTGGTGATGGATGCGACCTGCACCCCGGGCTTGCCGACAGTGGTGACCACCTTGGTCAGCGTCACCGCCCGGCCTGCCGCTGCACCGCTGAGCACCTTGATCGAGGCCGCAGGCACCACACCCGCTGCCCCCATGCCGGACAGCGGCATCGACGGGTTGGGCATCGGCGCGGTCTGGTTGAAGGGCGAATGCCCGGCGCTGCCAGGCCGCACGATCATGGTCTTTTCGTACTCGTTGGATTCCTCGACCAGGTACTTGATCTTGTACTTGCCGATCTCCACCGTGTCGTTGTGGGCCAGCAGCTGTTTCTTGATGGCCTTGCCGTTGATGTAGGTGCCGTTGGTGCTGTTGAGGTCTTCGATGAACACATCCTGGCCCATCATCTGCAGCACGGCATGCTCGCCGCTGACGGCGAGGTTGTCGATGACGATATCGTTGTAAGGCCGCCGGCCGAGCGTGGTCTTGTCCTTGGTGATCTGCACATCCTTGATCACCACGCCGTCGAGAGACACCACCAGCTTGCCCATGCTTGACCCTTTTTTTCGGTTTGATCGTCCCTTGCGCCGGGCACCAGGCGTCATGCTCCGGCGTCTTGGCCCATCCGCATCAGCGCCCGAACTTCCACCAGGGGCGCCCGACTGTCGGCTGGCCGCCCACCACTCGCACCAGTATCAGCGAGATATTATCCTTTCCGCCCGCATCATTGGCGGCGTCGATCAAGGCCTGGCCGGTCGACGGCAATGCATCATGGGTTTGCAGCAGACGCGCAATCATCGCGTCGTCGAGCATGTCCGACAAGCCGTCCGAACACATCAGGTACAGATCGCCCGGCTGGGTCTCGTGCAGGTGGCTCTCCAGCAAGACCGTGTCCTCCACGCCGACGGCCCGGGTCACCAGGTTCTTGTTGGCGGAAAAGGCCGCCTGCTCAGGGGTGATGAGACCGGCGTCGATCTGCTCTTGAAGCAGAGAGTGGTCGCGGGTGATCTGCACCAGTTCACCATCGCGCCAGCGGTAGGTGCGTGAATCGCCGACATGCCCCAGCCTGAGCTGGTTACCGCGCAACACCGCCACCACCAGGGTGGTGCCCATGCCGGCGTACTGCGGGTTGGCATTGGCGGCGTTGAAGATCGCGCGGTTGGCGTTGTCCACGCAGATGTCCATCGCGCGCTTGACTTCCTGGTCGGTGGCACGGTCGGCCACTTCGGCCAGCCAGCGGCCGAGCTCGCTGCTGATGAAGGCGGTGGCCATGCCGCTGGCCACCTCACCGGCGTTGTAGCCGCCCATGCCGTCGGCCAGCACGGCCAGGGCGTTCGACTCGTCCACCGCCACCGAGTCCTCGTTGTTGGAGCGAGCCCGGCCAGTATCGACAGCGTGGAAGAACTCGAAGTTCATGCGGGGCAGGCCACGGAGCAGTGGAGAGGCTGAAGGCAGGGGCCCGATTGTGCCTTGGAACCTGCGCCGGGCGCCGACCCGGCGCGGCGCCAGGTAGGGGGCTAGGGTGCCTTGGCCTGCAGGCGCGACATCAGCCCGGCCAGGGCGTCGATCTGGGCACCCCAGGCGGCCAGATCCTGTGGGCGCTGCGATGGCACCCGGGCCAGCAGCAGCTGCACCTCGGCACAGACCGAAGCCGGCAGGTCGGGTCTCAGGGAGGCCAGTAGCGTCGGCGTCTCGCGCGCCGTCACGCGCAGCAGTTCACCCAGGGTTTCGGCCTGGTGCGGGCGACGGCCGGTGAGCAGCTCATACAGCATCACGCCGAGCGCATAGGCGTCACTGGCCGGCGTGGCGACTGCGCCCGACAACAATTCGGGGGCCATGTAGGACGGGGTGCCCAGGGTCACGCCGGTGCGGGTGGCCCGGCTGCTGGTCAGGCGGGCCACGCCGAAATCGGCCAGCTTGACCTGGTCATGGCCCAGGTCGACCAACACGTTGGCCGGTTTGAGGTCGCGGTGCACCACGCCACATTGATGCGCATGGGCCAGGGCGTCGGCTACCCGGGCGCCGATTTTCAGCACCACTGGCTCTGGCAGCAGCCGGGTGGCCCGGGTGTAGCGGCTTAGATCGGCACCCAGCACCCGTTCCATGGCCAACCAGGCATGGTGGGCGGTGAGGCCCCAGTCCAACACCGCAATGATGTCGGGGTGCGCCAGGTGCCGGCCGAGCGCGGCTTCATGTTCGAGGCGTTCAACCCATTCGCGGCGGTGGGGACCGGCATATTCGTCGGGGATCGGCACCAGCTTGACGGCAGCGCGGCCGCCGGTGCGCAGGTCGACAGCCTCGCGCACCTCACCCGCGGCGCCTTGTGCGATCAGGGCGCCCAGCCGGAATCTGCCTGCCAGCAGCGGTGGCCCGGCAGGGCTGGCATCCGGCGGCGTCGGCTCGACATTTTTTCGTTTGAACCAGGACACGCATCCCCCCGAAGCACCGGACCCAGCGATAAACCTTATCACGCCGCCCGGTTTGCCCGCTGTCGAAGACTTCACAAGGCGCCGGGGTGATGTGCGCGGCTTGTCATTGACTTTGAGGATGAATGCGGAAGCCCCGCGGCCTATGCCGCCGGGGCCTTGAACGGGCAGGCGCGGGGAGGGGTTCAGCCCTTGTGGGCCAGCGCGTGGCGGCGCTGCAGGGTTTTGCCCAGCGCCACCACCAGCAAGGCGCCGGCCAGGCCGGCCAGGTTGATCAGGGTGTGCGGCTGCTCACCGAAACGCTGGGTGACGGCCGGGTCGGTCATGATCATCTCGCCGGCCAGGAAGCCCAGCAGGGCGGCACCCAGGGTGATGATGATAGGGAAGCGCTCCATCACCTTGAGCAGCAGGGTGCTGCCGAAGATGATCAGCGGGATGCTGATGCCCAGGCCCAGGATCAACAGCAAGGTGTTGCCCTTGGCTGCGGCCGCCACGGCCAGCACATTGTCCAGGCTCATCACCAGGTCGGCGATCAGGATGGTGCGGATCGCGGTCATCAGGCCGGCGTTTTGCTGCCCGCCCTGCTCACCGCCCTCGTCATCCTCGAGCAGCAGGGTGACGCCGATGTAGACCAGCAGCAGGCCGCCGATGATCTTGAGGAAGGGCCACTTGAGCATCTCCACCGCGATCAGCGTCAGTACCACCCGCAGCACGATGGCCGCAGCGCTGCCGAAGAAGATGGCCTTTTTTTGCTGATGCGGCGGCAGCGAGCGGGCGGCCATGGCGATCACCACCGCGTTGTCGCCCGACAGCAGGATGTTGGCCAGGATGATCGAGCCGAGCGCGGCCCAGAAGGCGGCGGACGTTAATTCCATGAATCTCTCCGAATGAGGGTCCGATCAGCGATGGCATTGCCGTGCGCCGGTCTGGTCGCGAGAGTTTAGGAAGCTGCCGGCTTCTGGCGCTTCGTACAACTACGCAGCCAGGGCGGGCGCGGGCCCGCCTGGCGCGTTTTACAGCAAGGCCTTGAGCAGGCGCGCCATCTCGCTGGGGTTGCGGGTGATAGTGAAGCCGCAGGCCTCCATGATGGCCAGCTTGGCGTCTGCCGTGTCGGCGCCGCCCGAGATCAGCGCCCCGGCATGGCCCATGCGCTTGCCCGCCGGGGCGGTGACGCCGGCGATGAAGCCGACGATCGGCTTCTTCATGTTGGCCTTGCACCAGACCGCCGCCTCGGCTTCGTCGGGGCCGCCGATCTCGCCGATCATGATCACCGCGTCGGTGTCCGGGTCGTCGTTGAAGGCGCGCATCACGTCGATGTGCTTCAGGCCATTGATCGGGTCGCCGCCAATGCCCACCGCGCTGCTCTGACCCAGGCCGATCTCGGTGAGCTGGGCTACCGCTTCGTAGGTGAGCGTGCCGCTGCGGCTGACCACCCCGATGCGGCCCTTGCGGTGAATGTGGCCCGGCATGATGCCGATCTTGATCTCCTCGGGCGTGATCAGCCCGGGGCAGTTGGGGCCCAGCAGCAGGGTCTGCTTGCCGCCGGCGGCCTCCTTGGCGCGCATCTTGTTGCGCACCTCCAGCATGTCGCGCACCGGGATGCCCTCGGTGATGCAGATGGCCAGGTCCAGGTCGGCCTCCACCGCCTCCCAGATGGCCGCGGCCGCGCCGGCCGGCGGCACGTAGATCACGCTGACATTGGCGCCGGTCTCGCGCTTGGCCTCTTTCACGCTGGCGAAGATGGGGATGTCGCTGAACTTCTCGCC
>JANNZD010000294.1:0-2359 GCA_031410435.1 Betaproteobacteria bacterium
GCACGCCGCCCTGCATGCCGCCACCCAGCGCCGCGCTGCAGCGACACGCCCGGCCGCCGCAGCGCCGCTCCAGCCCGCCGGCCCGCGTGTCCTGGCAGCGATGCCGCGCCTGGGCGACGATGACCTGCAGCCGGCCGAGCGTTTCAGCCCACCGGCCCCGGCCCGCGCCACGGCCGTGCGCGCCGGCCCGCCCGGCCCTGCGCTGGCGGTGTTGCGCGACAAGGTGCGCTTTGCCGGCAGTCGACCGGCCGGCCGCAACAGCCCGGGCCTGGACGATGCGCTGGACGACGGCCCGGCCGGTGCCGGCGCGCTGCATGACAGCGAAGAACTGATGGGCGAGCTGCGTTCGGTGCGCGACCTGATCGAGGAGCGCTTCGGCATGCTGGCCTTCATGGAGCGCATGCAGCGCGACCCGCGCCAGGTGGCGCTGTCGCAGCAGTTGTTCGACACCGGCCTGTCACCGGCGCTGGTGCGCAAGCTGGTGCAAAGCCTGCCGGGCGACGTCGCCGACGGCCTGGCCTGGGCCGCCAAGGTGCTGGAGCGCAATGTCGTCACCGACGAGCAGGACGCGCCCCTGGAAGACCATGACGGCGTGTTCGCGCTGGTCGGCCCCACCGGTGTGGGCAAGACCACCAGCACCGCCAAGCTGGCCGCCGCCTTTGCCACCCGCCACGGTGCTGGCCAGCTGGGCCTGATCACGCTGGATGCCTACCGGGTGGCGGCGCATGAGCAGCTGCGTGCCTATGGCCGCATCCTGGGGGTGCCGGTGCACACCGCGCATGACCGGGCCTCGCTGGAAGACCTGCTGGACCTGCTCTCGGCCAAGAAGCTGGTGCTGATCGACACCGCCGGCATGGCCCAGCGCGACAGCCGCACCCGCGAGCTGTTGGAGATGCTGCAGCACCGCGACATCCGCAAGCTGCTGGTGGTCAACGCCGCGGCCCAGGGCGAGACTGTCGATGACGTGCTGTCGGGCTACGGCGTGGCCCAGTGCCACGGCGTGATCGTCAGCAAGCTCGACGAGGCGGTCAAGCTGGGGCCGGCGCTGGACGCGCTGATCCGCCACAAGGCCCGCATCGTAGGCGTGGCCAATGGCCAGCGCGTGCCCGAGGACTGGCACCGCCTGTCGGCCCAGGCCCTGGTGCAGCGCGCGATGCGGGGTGGCGGCAGCGCGTCCTGGCGCCTGGACATCGACGAGGTGCACCTGATGTTCGCCGCCACCCAGGGCGCTGGCTACCCCGGCGCGGCCGGCGCCGGCGCCCCCGGCCTGCATGCCTGAAGCCAGCCCACGCTGCCCCCCACCGCCCGCCCCGACCCCAGCCCGCCCGCCATGCCGTCCCACCGATCCACGCCTAGCGGCTCGCCGCGCGACCAGGCCCATGGCCTGCGCCAACTCTTTGCCGGCCATGCGGCCGTGCTGCTGCCGTTGGTGCACAACCCGCATGTCAGCGGGGTGGGTGCAGTGATGGAGCGCCTGTGCGCAGCCTATGCCGAGCAGGGCCTGCGCACCCTGGTGGTGGACGCCGCCGACAGCGCGTCACCACCGCATGAGCTGGCCAGTGTCGACCTGGCCGCCTGCATCGAGGCCCTGTCACCCCAGGTCAGCTACCTGGCGGCGCGCGGCCTGCCCGTGCACTATCTGGACCACCGCGCCTCGATGGTGGATTTTCTCGAGGCGCTGCGCGGCGCGGCGCGTCAGGTGGACGTGGTGCTGCTGCATGCCGGTGCGCTCGACCTGCGGCGCATGTTCATGGGCCGCACGCCCCGCCCGGTGCTGCTGGCCGGCAGCCGGCCGGACAGCCTGACCCATGCCTACACCTCGATGAAACTGCTGTCGCAACGCCTGGGTGCGCTGGGCTATGACCTGATCGTGGCCGGCGATGTGGCGCCGCGCCGGGCCCGCAAGATGGCCGAGCGCCTGACCGAATGCGCCGATCACTTTCTGGGGGCCGCCTTGCGCCAGGTGGCCGTGCTCGACCCCCAGGCGCCCCCCAACACCCCCCTGCCGCTGGATCTGCTGCGGCTGGCGGCATCGCATGTCGAAATCGAAACCGGCCGCAAGTGGGCCGGCTCGGCGCCCCCTGCCACCCCGCGCCCCGGTGCGGCAGCGGGTCGCCTGAACTGATCCCGGAGCATGATGAACATGTACACCGCCAAAGGCCGCCTCGACGCCAACGCCCTGCTCAAGCAGTACAGCCCGCTGGTGCGTCGCCTGGCCCACCAGATGATCGCCAAGCTGCCGGCCAATGTGGAGCTGGACGACCTGATCCAGGTCGGCATGATCGGCCTGTCGGACGCGCTCACCCGCTTCGACGCCGCCCATGGCGTGCAGTTCGAGACCTTCGCCACCCAGCGCATC